>NZ_JAFMJZ010000202.1 GCF_017853185.1 Mycolicibacterium sp. | reverse complement strand
GGGTTCGAGGCCGTGTCCGGACACGTCGATCAGGTAGACGAGCAGATGGTCGTCGCCGATCCAGTAGTAGTCGAAGCAGTCCTCGGGAACAGTGCGTGGCGGATACGTCATGGTTCGTCGCCGGGATGGCCGGGGAAACGTTGACAAAGGTCAGAAGGTGCGTACCGGAATGAGCCGACCGATCGTCGCAAGAGATCCGATGAGGACGTAAACCGCAATGACAAGCCACGCCGCAGGCAGATCAATCAGCGGGAGCGCCACCGCCGCGAGTAAGCCCCCGATCCCGAGGGCTCCGAGACCGATCGCGAGTACCCGGGACCGCCAGGTTCTGCGTTTGGCGTGAGTGCCGTGCAGAACGGAAACCGCTTGGTGCGCGGACTCGTTCAGTGGCCGTCCGTGCTGATCGAACTCCGTGGCGTCGAGGTGACGCATACGACCCCATGCTTCATCCGTGGCGAACAGCGCACCGTAGAAACTCATGACGTAGATGATGTTGAGGAAGACGTCGAGGAAGATCTCCGGCACGACCGCGAGCGAGACCAGGACCGCCCGCCACCCTCCCTTACGCACGGAGAAGGTCTGTTCGACGACGTACAGAACCGCGACGAGCACCCAGAGCGGCTGGAAGAAGTCCAGACTGCTCTGCGTGATGAGTGCGACGGTCAGTGTCCAGAGGTAGAACGGCAGGAACAACACCCCCAGGTAGGTGAGCGCCTGCCGAATCGCATACGGAGCAGTGTGCCTATTGAGTCCGTGCGCAATCAGGTTCTCCAGCGCGCCGCGCTGCCAGCGCCGGCGCTGTTTGTACAGGCTGCCCAGGGTCGGCATCATCGCCGTCTTGACCGTGCAATCCTTGGGAGAGACCACCCGGTAGCCCAATTCCTTGGCACAGATGGTCAGTTCATTGTCCTCGGTCAGCGCGGAGGTGTCATACACGCCGCCGGTGTGACCCAGATCAGGCAGTCGGTAGTCACGTCGGGCCTGCTGCACCTCACGCAGAAAACCGACCTTGAACGCGGTCCCCGTCCCGGTGAGCACGAGCGCCCGGCCATGCCGGCGGGAAAGCCGGCGCCGATAGCGGACATACTCGTTAGTCTGCAGCTGCCGCACCAGATTCCACGGGGCGTCATCGGCCAGGAATATGCCGCCGACCCCGGCGATGTGCTTCTTCGACGGACCGAACAATGTCGTCACGGTGGACTCGATGAACCGCTCGGTGAGCACGGTGTCGGCATCCATGACGAGCACACAATCGTCGTCATCAAGGACCGGCAGGAGATCGGCGAAAAGCACATTCAGCGCGCCCGCTTTGCCGTCCCCGATGCCGACCGCCTCAACGACCGACACACCGGCCGCGAGCGCAATGAACGCCGTGTCATCGGTGCAGTCATTGGCCAACACGATGATCTCATCGGCCCGCCGGGTCTGGCTGCGCAGCGACGCGATGGCACCCAGGATCGAATCCTGCTCGTTGTAGGAGGGAATGATGGCGATCACGAAGGGGAAAGCATCCCCGTTACGCAATGCGGGCTTGAGCGCCGCAAGTTCTTCCACGCGCGACTCGGGGTGGTTGCCCTCGTGAATGAATCGGCGGATACGCCCCCGGGAGTTGTCGGCGTATTCGGGTTCCGATGGGGAAGGCCGGTCTGGTGTTTCGGCCAAGCTTTATCCGTTCGCGAGCATGGGGGTCACCGGGGAATCCGGATCGCGTTGGACAACCGCGGTTGCCACCTCAACCAAGGTCAATGAGGTTCGCTCGGAAACATCCCGCAGGCGGACGAGCGCCTCTTCGGCCTCAATCTCGAAGCGTTGGGCGATCATGCCCTGTGCTTGTTCAAGGGTGTTGCGCGACTCGACGGCCAGGTGGATACGCCGAATGACGATCTGCAGGTCGATGTGGGGGTCAACCTGTAGCAGCGACAGCGTGGCGGCATCGGCCAAGGCTTGCGCCACGACAAGGCGACCCGGCGACAGCTGCTCGCGCGCAAAGAGGTTCAGCGCACCGACGGTGACATCGCGGGAACGAAGCGGCAGCGCATACACGGCGGTGAACTCTTGCGCGCGGGCGAGTTCGGAGAAGCGCGGCCACGGGCCCGTCGCGCTCAACTCGATATCAGAGACACCGATTCCCGTCATCGTGCACTCTAGGCACGGGCCCTCCTCGTTTTGCACCTGGAACAGGTCAAGCAGGTGGGCTGAGGGGCTCGAAGCTCCGATAACCTGCAGGGTGCCACTGACGTCGCGAAGCAGAATGCCCGCCGCCGAGACTGGAAGCAAGCCCACACACTTCTCCGCAAGCTCGGTGAAGATCTCGATGGTCTCCGCCCCCTGGGTCACCGATCTCGTGATCTCAATCAGGGTGACGGCAAGTTCAGCCGCGTCAGGTACTTCTAACAAGACTTCAGCCATGGTGACTACCTTCCGTGCGGTACTACTTCTGTAGGACAAGTTTGCGTTCAACGATCTGCAGCGCGGTTTTACTGACGGGGTGGTCGTCGGCGAAGGCCCGCGCGCGAATCCGAACGAGCGCTGCGACGATCGAGATATTGAGCGACTCCGCCACCATGCCGGCGGCAACTTGCAGGGCAGATTGGTCATAGAGGCCCGGCTCGAAGATCCCCGAACCCGACTCCGCGCCGACTCCGGCTTCCTGGGAAACAAGTTCGGCGGTTGCAAGCGAAGCGAGGATGAGTCCATCGGCGTATTGCTCGGCAGACGGCTCCCCGGCACGAGCGCGATAGGCGGTCAAAACGCCCAGGAAGGCATCACCAATGCGCAGAGGGAAGGCGAATGCACCATGGACACCATGGTTCTCGGCAAGCTTGGTGAATACCGGCCAGCGCACCGCTGCCCGGTGCGCGTGAACGTCCTCCAGGATGATCGGCGCCAGTGAGTTCCGGGCCTTGAAGGTCGGCCCGTCACCAAGGGCGAACTGCTCTTCGTCAAGAAGGGTGCCCAGATCATCGGTCGCCGCTATCGGCCGGTATGACCCGTCAATGACCAGGGCCAGCGAAACACTCTTCGCTTTGAGGAGATCACTGGCCACCACGCAAATCCGTGTACCAACGGTAATAGTGGAATCAGCCGTGCGAACCCTGTCGGCAATGAACTGCCAGCGCCCGTCAGCCATTCCTTTGTGCAAGACAAGTAGCCGCGTTCATGCGATCTCCCGCCCGGCTTGTCGCTGCATAACCCCACGTTACCGCTGCGGGAGCCGTACCCCGACATTGCCCGACTCAATAGGTCACCTCGAAGCCACGAAGTTCGACAAGCACGGACGACCATTCAGCGTTTCCGTGTTACCAGTGGGTTCCCGTTTGCATGGCACCCACGCCATGCGCCGGACCCGAACGTGGCGGGAGCTTGAGGTCGGCCTCGCCGTCCTCGGAATCCTGATCCCGGTCACATTCTTTGCGCTCCCGCTGATGAATCTTCCCGCCGCGTGGTTCGTGATCGCCGTCTACGTCCTCGCTGGTTCTCTAGCAACGGTCGGCCGGCTCGTGCCGGTGCGGACATTCTGACCAAGCTGGGGTTGGACTTCCGCAATACAAGGAATTGAGATGGCCCACTGGATCAGCTACTCGGCGGAGGCGAGAGACGGCGGAGGCTGGGCCTTTGTCAGCGTGAACGGCTGCGTCCCGTTTACGGCCGTTCCTTCGCAGATTGCCGGATTGCGGTTAGATCGCCACCCCTTGTTACTCACGGCGTCCCACGCATAGGTGAAGGTGAGGGTACGTTTTTCGCCGCAGACAATCTCGTCGGGTAAATCGACGGGCAACGTGATCCACGAGCCGACCGACCAGTAGGCGTTCGTACTCCACCTTGGATGCATGAGGGCCGTGTCATCGGCTGCGAACTCCGACACCGTGATGCACTGAGCCGCGTCATCCTCGCACGGTGCGGCCACCCATGTGTAAGTGCCCCACGGGTATTTCACCCCGTACGTGCCGACCGCGTTTCGTGTTATGTCGTCCGTCGCAGATGCGGGACCGGCCAGTCCGATAGCAACAATGCTTACCGCGAGCAGCGATGCGGTCGAAACCCAACGGCCCATAATGTGTCCCCCGAGCTTCGACGTGGATGCAACGAAGTATCCACCCAAACGAGCCATGGATGAACTAGCCGCGTTTGATACTCATTTCAATAAATCCAAAATGAAAGTCCTGCGACACGGATGTCCGGTCAGTGGCGTGGATGATTCTCGTCAAACGGCAGGACTGGGGGTGGCGAGGGTGTCAGTCGAACCGTACGTGAATCAGTGACAAGTCGTCCTCGAAGGCCTCCGATGGTGTCAGGGCACGTAGTTCGTCGATAAGTCCGTCGAGGGACCAGTCCGGCGAACTGGCCACTCGTGCGATCAGTTGATTGAAGTCCGTCGGCTTCAACTGGTGATCGTCGGCGAGGCTGATTTCGCTCGCACCGTCGCTGTAAACGAGAATCTGACACCCAGCCGGCACCGGGTAGGTGTGCGCGGTGAACTCCGAGTCTTCAAACATCCCGATGGGTGTCGATGCCACGGACAATTTGGTCACTGAGACTGTGCCGTCGTCGTCGGAGCTGAATGCGAACGGCGGCGGCGACCCAGCGTTGGCGTAGCGCAGCGTGCGGGTGGACGCTTGGTAGACCCCGTACCACGCGGTGAAGTAGTGGTCTCGCTGCTGTTCCATCTGGAACAGCCGGTTGAGTTCGGTCAGGACCGCTTCGGGTGCCAGCAGGGTCTGGGTGGTAAATGAGCCGGAGCGCAGCATGTT
>NZ_JAFMJZ010000057.1 GCF_017853185.1 Mycolicibacterium sp. | reverse complement strand
TCGTGTACTCGCTGACCCGCTCGGACCCCAGTGTCTGCCGTCTCAGCGCGCGACGTCCCAACCACAGCCAGGCGGTCACCATCAGGGCCACGCCCATCCACAGCACCAGCGAGGAGACCACCAGCCCGTGGCCGAACCGCAGCCAGGACAGGTGCAGGGACTCCAGTAGCGGGTCGTGCTGACGGGTGCTGCCCGCGCCGAGTCCGCCGAGCGCGATCAGCGTTGCGCCGACGAAGCCCAGCAGGGCGGGCCGCCCGTCGTCGGCGCGGGCGAAAGCCGCCAGCCGGGTCAGCATCCGCTTTACGCGGACCGGTTGGCGGCGAGGCCGACCAGCTCGGTGAGGCCCGCCTTGGCCGGCGCGTTGATGGGGGCGTCCGTCAAGGTGCTCAGCGCACGCCGGCTCAGCGTCTCGATGTGCTCCTCGACGGCGGCGAGGGCGCCCACCGACTCGATGGCAGAACACAATTCGCGCACCTGTGCCTCGGTCAGATCGGTGCCGATCGAGGACCGCAGCAGCTCCGCGGCTGCCGGGTCGGAGGCATCTGCGCGTTCGACCGCCTCGGCGAGCAGCACGGTCCGTTTACCCGAACGCAGGTCGTCGCCGGACGGCTTACCGGTGACCGCCGGATCGCCGAACACCCCGAGCACGTCGTCGCGCAACTGGAAGGCCACGCCGAGGTCGGTGCCGAGGTCGTGGAAGATCCGCTGAACATCGGGGCGATCGGCGGCGGCGGCCGCACCCATCTGCAACGGACGCGACACCGTGTAGGACGCGGTCTTGAAGGTGTTGACGTTCATCGCCGAAGCGATGGAGTGTTCGCCTCGGGACTCGGCCACGATGTCGAGGTACTGGCCGCCGAGCACCTCGGTGCGGATGTCCGACCAGACCCGCTGGACGCGACGGCGGCCGTCATCGGGCAGGGGAGCCGCGGCGACGATGTCGTCGGCCCACACCAGCGACAGATCGCCGAGCAGGATCGCCGCCGAGCGGCCGAACTGCTCCGCCGATCCGCGCCAGCCGCGGCCGCGGTGCAGATCCGTGAAGTGCACGTGTGCGGTCGGCATGCCGCGGCGGGTGTCCGAGTCGTCGATGACGTCGTCGTGCACCAGGGCGCACGCGTGCAGCATCTCCAGTGCGGCGAACAGCAGCATGGTCTCGTCGGTCACCGGATCGGCCGGCCCCGGCGTCACCGCGCGGTAGCCCCAGTAGGCGAATGCCGGCCGCATCCGCTTACCGCCGCGCAACACGAACTCCTCGAGTGCGGCGATCAGGCCGTCGTAGTCGTCGCCGATGTAGGCCGATTCGGCGCGGCGTTGCGCGAGGTAGCCCCGCAGTTGTTCGGTGACGGCGCCGCCCAGTTGGGCCGCAGTCGGCGCAGTTGCCTCGGTACTCAGCGCGGTGCTCCCTCGTCGGCATGGTCGCGCCAGGCCAGATAGCCGATCAGCCCGGCGACCAGGAAGGCCGCGACGATCAGCCAGATCGCGGCGTTGCGGAACGAGCGGGTGCTCGGATCGGTGTACCGCGACTGCGCGCTCATGGTGCTGACCGTTCCCGGCTTCAGTTTCCATTCAACGGAATTCGCGTCGATGCGATCGCCGTTGGTGGATGTCACCTCGCCGGGAAACGATGCGGTGAGCACCACATCGGCGTCGGGATCGCTGAGGTTGGTCAGATCGACGCGGCCCTCCAGGATCACCAGGTTGCCGGCACGGCGAAGCGAGATGTCGACGCCGTTGGCGTCCCGGCTCAGCCCGGCGAGTTGAGGCACCTCGGCGAAGGTCAGATCGGAGAAGGTCGCCTGCGAACCGACATAGCCGTCGGACTTGTACGGCGACACCGCGAGCTTCTGGCTGAACGACATGTTCTCGTCGAACTGCGGTCCCTGATCTTTGTCATCCCGCGGTTTGACGAGTGCGGTGATCTCGCCGGATACCTTGTCGTTGTCGGAGACCGTGATCGTGGTGTGCACCTTGAGACACCCCGCCATCAGTGGCATCACCAGCAGCAGCAACAGGGCCACCGTGGGCCTACGCAGGCGCTGCCGCTGGAATCGCACGAGGGTCATCGTGCCAGAACCCGGCTACAGCGGGAGTCTTCGACCCAGGATGGCGAACGCCCGGGGGTCGCCGGCGAAGTGATAGCCCCGGATGACGTCGGTGAAGCCCAGCCGGCGGTACAACCGCCAGGCCCGGTTGCCCTCGTCGCTGGCCTCCGGCGTGGACAGCAGCACGTTGGCCTCCGTGCGGCCGGACAGCAGCCGCCGGGTCAGGGCCTCGCCAAGCCCGCGCCCCTGGGCGACGGGGTGGATGTGCAGCTCGGTGAGCTCGAAGTAGTCGCTCATCAACCGGCTGATCTCCTCGCGCGGCACGCCGACCCGCTGCAGTCCGTGCACCACCTGCTGCTGCCACCACTGATCGGGTGCGCCGCAGTACCCGTATGCCACACCGAGCAGGTGCGACCCGGCCAGCTGCTGGTCGGTCGGCCAGTTCTGGGCGCCGTCGGCCTCGACGGCCGCAACTGCGCGCCAGCCGGGCCGTTCGGAGTGTTCAAGCCACATCGATGCGCGTTGTTCCTCGGTACCGCGCGGATAGCGCATCGCATCGACGTAGACAGTCAGCGCCTCGGTGAGGCGCCGCCGCATGTCGTCGGGCGACAGGTCGATCAAAAAGGTGGCCAACGCCTCCGTCGCCCCCTTCTTGTTTTCTCGGCTGCCGTCGTCATCGCACCCAGCGTGGCTACCCGCCATGTGGTCACTCGCCATTATGGTGCCGGGCCGCCGGTCGACAGGTTCGGCACCACGATCGGGAAATCCTGGGCAAGGGAAATCGGGCCGATCAACAAATCAGGTGGTCAAACCGGGTGGTAGAAGCCACCGCCACCTCGTATCATTTGGGTATCCGCCCAGTGCCTCTCAGCTGGTCGGGTAGTGGCCATCGAACGTGGGTCCACTGAAACCTGGGACCACCGAACCGGCAAGGAGGGAAGAATGCCACTCTCCGATCATGAGCAGCGAATGCTCGATCAGATCGAGAGCGCTCTCTACGCCGAGGACCCCAAGTTCGCCTCGAGTGTGCGCGGCGGTCATCTCCGGACGCCGTCGACCCGCCGCCGACTGCAGGGCGTTGGGCTTTTCGTCGCCGGACTGGCCATGCTGGTCGCCGGGGTCGCGATCAAGGCGACCATGGTCGCGGGTTTCCCGGCGTTGTCCGTGCTGGGCTTCGTGGTGATGTTCGCCGGCGTCGTCTTCGCCGTCAGCGGTCCGCCGGCGCCGGGCACCCGGGAACGGAACGAGACCCCGGGCCGAACTCGCGCCCGCCGGGGTGGTGCCGCGGGCGGTTCGTTCACCAACCGCATGGAGGATCGCTTCCGGCGTCGCTTCGACGAGTAACGCCTGATCCGAAGGAGCACGGGGCAGCCGGTCGGCTGTCCCGTTTTTTTCTGCCCCATTTCCCCCCACCGCAGGTCGCCGGCCCTCAAACCGTGACCGATCGGTGACCCCAGCTGGCATTTCTGCTGATCGCCGGATCCCCGCGTGGGGGGCCGTTCCGGGAAGGCGCCCACAAAGTGGGGAAAACGGGCGATTTTTGGGCCATGTAGTGGAGCAAAGTGGGGGGATGTGGGGTATCGTGGCGCCTGATGGAGCGACCCCCGCTCCGGTGGAATTTGTTGGGTAGGGCGAAGGAGGTGGCCGGGCATGTTCCTCGGCACCTACACGCCCAGGTTGGACGACAAGGGGCGGCTGACATTGCCCGCGAAGTTCCGCGACGCGCTGGCAGGCGGGTTGATGGTCACCAAGAGTCAGGACCACAGCCTGGCGGTGTACCCGCGCGCCCAGTTCGAGGAGCTGGCCCGTCGCGCCGCGGCGACCTCGCGGAGCAATCCGGAGGCCCGTGCCTTCCTGCGCAACCTGGCGGCCGGCACCGACGAGCAGCATCCGGACTCCCAAGGCCGGATCACGTTGTCCGCCGACCACCGTCGCTACGCCAACCTCTCCAAGGACTGTGCGGTGATCGGGGCGGTGGACTTCCTGGAGATCTGGGACGCCCAGGCCTGGCAGGACTATCAGCAGACCCACGAAGAAAACTTCTCCGCGGCCAGCGATGAAGCACTCAGCGACATCATCTGAGCCGGCGGTGAAACCGCGCTCCCGTGCAGCGTGGCCTCTGTCCGAACCGACCCTGGCGTACTTCCCCGACGCCAGGTTCGTATCGGGCAGGGACCTCGATGCAGGGGTGATGCCGCCGCAGGGATCCGGAGGTTCGGTTGTGGACGCCCCCCAAGACCTCCCGGAGAGCCACGGTCACGTCCCGGTGCTACTCGAACGCTGTGTGGAGTTACTCGCCCCGGCGCTGACCCGGCATGCCCCGGACGGCTCCGGCGCGGTGCTGATCGACGCCACGCTGGGCGCCGGCGGACACTCTGAGCGGTTCCTCACCCAGTTTCCGGGACTGCGCCTGATCGGGCTCGATCGTGACCCCGATGCACTCGCGATCGCCGGGCGACGGCTCGAGCGGTTCGGCGACCGGGTGCAGCTGGTGCACACCCGTTACGACGGCATTGTCGATGCGCTGACTGAAACCGGTCTTCCTGCAACGGGTTCCGTCGACGGCGTGCTGTTCGACCTCGGCGTCTCCTCGATGCAACTCGACCGCCCCGAGCGGGGATTCTCCTACGCCCAGGACGCCCCGCTGGACATGCGGATGGACTCTGAAGCCAGCCTGACGGCGGCCGAGATCCTCAACACCTACGACCGTGGTGCGCTGACGGACATCCTGCGCCGGTTCGGCGAGGAGAAGTTCGCCTCCCGCATCGCCGGGTTCGTCGTCGAGCGCCGCGCACGCTCGCCACTGCAGCGCACCTCGGAGCTGGTGGAGATCATCTACGACGCGATCCCCATTCCGGCCCGCCGCACCGGTGGGCACCCGGCCAAGCGCACCTTCCAGGCGCTGCGGATCGCCGTCAACGCCGAACTCGAGTCGCTGTCTGCCGCGGTGCCGGCCGCGCTGGCCGCACTGCGGCCGGGTGGCCGCATCGTCGTGATGGCCTACCAGTCGCTGGAGGACCGGATCGTCAAGACCGCTTTCGCGGCGGCCACCGCATCCCGTTCACCCGAGGGTCTCCCGGTGGAGCTGCCCGGCTACGGCCCGGAGTTCACCGCGGTCACCCGCGGCGCCGAGCGGGCCGACGCCGACGAGATCGACCGTAATCCGCGCAGTGCACCGGTCCGGTTGCGAGCCATCGAACGGGAGGACATCCGATGAAGGTCGGCCGCAAGCCAGCCATCCCCGCCGTCGGCGGGCCGGTCCGCACTGCAGGTCCGGCACGCAATCGCCGCGCCCCCGAAGGCCCCGCCCGTGGCAACCGCCAGCGGGCCGGCACCCGGACCCGCCCGCAGGAGCCCCGCGGTGTGCGGCCGGGTCCGCAGACCATCCCGGCCGCGCGTCCGGTTGAGCGCCCCGGCCGGCCGAAGACCGCCACCCAGGCCAAGGCCCGGTCCAAGGCGCGGAAAGCCAAGGCCCCCAAAGTTGTTCGCACTCCGCTTCGCGAGCGGCTCCGTGACCAGCTGATCGCCCGGCTGGAGGGGGTGGATCTGCGTCCGCAGGTCCTGCTCGCCCGGGTCCCGTTCGTGGTGCTGATCATCGCCGCCCTGGGATTCGGTCTGGGCATCACGCTGTGGCTGTCCACCGACGCGGCGCAGCGGTCCTACCAACTCGGCAGTGCGCGCGCCCTCAACGATGCGCTGACCCAGCAGAAGGAAGCCCTGGAGCGCGATGTTCTGGAGGCGCAGTCGGCGCCCGCACTGGCCGACGCGGCCCGCAACCTGGGCATGATCCCGTCGCGGGACACCGCACACCTTATTCAGGACCCGACCGGCAACTGGATAGTCGTCGGCAAGCCCAAGCCCGCCGAGGGGGCGCCGCCGCCGCCGCTGAACACCAAGCTGCCCGACGAGAAGCCGCCGGCCCCGCCCGCGCCGGCACCCCCGGCCGCACCGTCGTCCAAGCCCGGCGTCCCGGCTGCCCCGGGTGCTTCTGTCGAGGTGCCCAAGCGGGTCGGCGCCACGGCTGGGACGGCCGGCGCCGAAGTGCCGGTGGTCCTTCCGCCGGCGCCGGGCACACAGCCTGCCGGGGGACCGCCCGTCGGGAACACGCAAATGGGCGGGCTGCAGCTGGTGCCGCTGCCCGGGCCGGTCGGCGACACGCTGGCGACCGCACCTCCCGCTCCGGCGGCCCCTGCCGCACCTACAGTGGCGGCTGTGCCGAATGTGGCTCCTGTTAACCCTATGACTCCTGTTAACCCTGTGATTCCTGTTTCGCCGCCCGTGACGGTCCTTCCCGTTCCCGGGGTGCCGTCGCAGTGAGCCGGTCCCAGGGGTCGCGCCCGCCCGCCAACCGGCGGGCCCGCGCGGGCAAGTTCCAGCCGGCCAGTCAGCCGGTTACCGCCGGGCAGGGCCGGACGGCCAATGCGCGGCGCACCCGGCCGATGACCGAATCCGATTCGGACACAGCCTCATTCGTCTACCGCTATCGGGTCGGCGGAATCATCATGGTGCTCGCACTCATCGTGGCCGGCGCCAAGCTGTTCAGCCTGCAGGTCCCGCAGGCGGCCGGCCTGCGCGCCCAGGCGGCCAGCCAGCTGAAGGTGACCGACGTCGAGAAGGCGGTGCGCGGCAACATCGTCGACCGCAACCTCGACAAGCTGGCCTACACCACCGAGGCGCGGGCGCTGACCTTCCAGCCCGCCAAGATCCGCAAGCAACTCGCCGAGGCAAAGCAGAAGTCGTCGGATGCCCCGGACCCCGATCAGCGGCTGAACGAGATCGCGAAGGCGGTCTCGGCAAAGCTCAACGGAACCCCCGACGTCGCGACCCTGCTCAAGAAGCTGCGTAGCAACGAGACCTTCGTCTACCTCGCCCGTGCGGTGGACCCCGCGATCGCCACGGCGATCACCAAGAAGTTTCCGGAGGTCGGCGCCGAACGCCAGGACCTGCGCCAGTACCCGGGCGGCTCGCTGGCCGCCAACGTGGTCGGCGGGATCGACTGGGACGGCCACGGGCTGCTCGGCCTGGAGGACTCGATGGACTCGGTGCTGGCCGGCACCGACGGGTCGATCACCTACGACCGTGGATCCGACGGCGTCGTGATCCCGGGCAGCTACCGCAATCAGCACGAGGCGGTCAACGGGTCGACCGTCCAGTTGACCATCGACGACGACATCCAGTTCTACGTCCAGCAGCAGGTGCAGTTGGCCAAGGACGTCTCCGGCGCCAAGGACGTCGAGGCGGTCGTGCTGGACGCCAAGACCGGCGAAGTGCTGGCGATGGCCAACGACAACACCTTCGATCCCAGCCAGGACATCGGCCGGCAGGGCGACAAGCAGACCGGCAACCTTCCGGTGTCCTCGCCGTTCGAACCCGGCTCGGTGAACAAGATCGTCACCGCCTCCTCGGCCATCGAGTTCGGCCTGTCCAACCCCGACGAGGTGCTGTCGGTGCCCGGCTCGATCAACATGGGCGGGGTCAACGTCCGCGACGCCTGGGGTCACGGCGTGGAGCCGTACACCACCACCGGCGTGTTCGGTAAGTCCTCGAACGTCGGCACCCTGATGCTCGCGCAGCGGGTCGGTCCGGAGCGGTTCTACGAGATGCTCGGCAAGTTCGGGCTGGGGCAGCGCACCGGCGTCGGGCTGCCGGGGGAGAGCGCGGGCATCGTCCCGCCGATCGACCAGTGGTCCGGCAGCACGTTCTCCAATCTCCCCATCGGGCAGGGCCTTTCGATGACCCTGCTGCAGATGGCCGGCATGTATCAGGCGATCGCCAACGACGGTCTGCGGATCCCGCCGCGGATCATCAAGTCCACCATCGCCGCCGACGGCACCCAGACCGACGAGAAGGCGCCCAACGGAATCCGGGTGGTCACCCCGGAGACCGCCCGCACCGTGCGCAACATGCTGCGCGCCGTCGTGCAGCGCGATCCCACCGGTGTCCAGCAGGGCACCGGACCGGCGGCCGCCGTGGACGGCTACCAGGTGGCCGGTAAGACCGGCACCGCCCAGCAGATCAACCCGGGCTGCGGCTGCTACTACGACGACGTCTACTGGATCACCTTCGCCGGGATGGCTCCGGTGGACGACCCGCGCTACGTCGTCGGAATCATGATGAACAACCCGCAGCGCAACGCCGACGGCACGCCGGGACACTCGGCGGCGCCACTGTTCCACAACATCGCCGGCTGGCTGTTGCAGCGGGAGAATGTGCCGCTCTCGCCCGAACTTCCGCCGCTCACGCTGCGCGCCGCCTGACGCTGTCAAACCCGTCCGATCGGTAGGGTGTCGGCGGTGACCAGTGTGCTGCGACCCCGCGCCACGCCAGGTCTGTCCCTGACCGACCTGGCAGCGAGAATCGGGGCCGTCGCCGCCGATGGCAGCACCATCCCGGACGTCCGGATCACCGGTGTCACGCTGCGCGCCCAGGACGCCGCCCCGGGGGATCTGTTCGCCGCACTTCCCGGTTCGACCGCGCACGGCGCGCAGTTCACGCCCGCGGCGATCGAGGGCGGTGCGGTGGCGGTGCTCACCGACGCCGACGGGGCCGCGGTCATCCACCGGTTGCTCGCCGATCCGGCGCCGCTGCCTGTGCTGGTCCATCCCTCACCCCGGGCGGTGCTCGGCGCTGCGGCGGCCGACGTCTACGGGCACCCCTCTGACCGGGTCGTCGTCCTCGGGGTGACCGGCACGTCGGGCAAGACCACCACCGCCCACCTGATCGAGGCCGGGCTGGCGGCAGCCGGGCGCACCCCCGGACTCATCGGCACCGTCGGGGTGCGGATCGCCGGGTCCGACGTGCCCAGCGCACTGACCACCCCGGAGGCGCCGGCCCTGCAGGCACTACTGGCCGTGATGGCCGAACGTGGCGTCGACACCGCGGTGATGGAGGTGTCCAGCCACGCCCTCGAACTCGGCCGGGTCGACGGGATCCGCTTCGCTGCAGGCGGATTCACCAACCTTTCCCGCGACCATCTCGACTTCCACCCGACGATGGAGGCCTACTTCGAGGCCAAAGCCCGGCTGTTCGATCCGGCCTCGCCGCGGCACGCGCGCATCGCGGTGGTGTGCATCGACGATGAGGCCGGTGCGGCGATGGCCGGGCGGGCCGGAAACGTCGTGACGGTCAGCGCCGAGGGCCGCCCGGCGGACTGGCGTGCCGAGGACGTCGTGGTCCTCGACTCCGGGCTGCAGGAGTTCACCGCGGTGGATCCCGCCGGTGTGCACCATCGGCTGCGCATCCCGCTGCCCGGCCGGTACAACGTCGCCAACGCGCTGCTGGCGCTGGCGATGCTCGACGCCGTCGGGGTCTCGCCCGAACAGGCGGCACCCGGGTTGCGCGGCGCTGCGGTGCCCGGCCGGCTCGAGGTCGTCGACCGGGGGCAGGACTTCCTCGCCGTCGTCGACTACGCGCACAAGCCGGGGGCGTTGCGCGCCGTGCTGGAGACCCTGCGCCTGGAGACCCTGCGCCGCCCCGGCGCCCGATTGGCTGTCGTGATCGGCGCGGGCGGCAACCGCGACACCGGCAAACGGGAGCCGATGGGGGCGGTCGCGGCCGAACTGGCCGACCTGGTGGTGGTGACCGACGACAACCCGCGCGATGAGGACCCGGCCGTCATCCGCGCGGCCATCATGGCCGGCGCCCGTCAGACGGATCGAGCCGAACTGGTCGAGATCGCCGATCGCGGGGCGGCGATCGGGTACGCCGTCGGCTGGGCACGCCGCGGCGACGTGGTGGTGATCGCCGGCAAGGGGCACGAGCGTGGTCAGACCGCCGCCGGGGTGACGCACCCGTTCGACGACCGCGAGGAACTGGCGCGCGCCCTCGAGGATCGGGGAGACCGATGATCGACCTGACCGTGGCCCGGATCGCCGAGATCGTCGGCGGCCGGCTGGACGGAGTCACCGCCGAAGAGGCGCAGAACCTGCACGTCACCGGCACCGTGGAGTTCGATTCGCGGGCGGTGACATCCGGCGGGCTGTTCCTGGCCCTGCCCGGGGCCCGGGCCGACGGTCACGACTTCGCCGCGCAGGCGGTGGCCGACGGGGCCGTGGCGGTGCTCGCCGCCCGCCCGGTCGGCGTGCCGGCCATCGTGGTGCCCCCGGTTGCCGCCCTCGACTCGCACGCCGCCGACCGGAAGGCGGGCGTGCTCGAGCACGACGCCGACGGATCGGGCGCCGCCGTGCTGGCCGCGCTGGCCAGACTCGCCGCCGCGGTGGCCGCCGAACTGGTGGCCGGCGGGTTACGGATCATCGGGATCACCGGTTCGTCGGGCAAGACCTCCACCAAGGACCTCATCGCCGCGGTCCTGCGACCCCTCGGCGACGTCGTCGCTCCACCCGGATCGTTCAACAACGAGCTGGGCCATCCCTGGACGGTGCTGCGCGCCACCGAGGACACCGACTTCCTGGTGCTGGAGATGTCGGCCCGGCACCCCGGCAATATCGCCGCGCTGGCCCGCATCGCCACCCCGTCGATCGCGGCGGTGCTCAACGTCGGCACCGCTCACCTCGGCGAGTTCGGCTCCCGCGAGGTGATCGCCCAGACGAAAGGTGAACTGGTCGAAGCACTTCCGGCCTCCGGTGTCGCGATTCTCAACGCCGACGACCCGATGGTCGCCGCGATGGCATCCAGGACCCGGGCCCGGGTGGTCAACGTCGGGCGCGGCAGGTCGGCACAGGTGCGGGCTGAGGACGTCACGCTCGACGAACTCGCCCGGCCCAGCTTCACCCTCGCCAGCGCGGCCGGGCGGGTGCCGGTCACCCTGGCGGTGCACGGCGAGCACCAGGTGAGCAATGCGCTGTGCGCGGCGGCGGTGGCGCTGGAGTGCGGCGCCACACCCGAGCAGGTGGCCGACGCGCTGGCCGGTGCCGGCCCGGCATCGCGGCACCGGATGGAAGTGCGCACCACCCCCGACGGGGTGACCGTCGTCAACGACGCCTACAACGCCAACCCCGACTCGATGCGGGCCGGGCTGCAGGCGCTGGCCGTGATGGCGGGTTCCGGCGATGACCGTCGCCGCACCTGGGCGGTGCTCGGCGAGATGGGTGAGCTGGGCGAGGACTCGATAACCGAACACGACCGCGTCGGGCGGCTGGCGGTGCGCTTAGATATCAGTCGGCTCGTCGTTGTCGGAACCGGGAGGCCTATGAGCGCCATGCATCAGGGGGCGGTCATGGAGGGATCCTGGGGTTCGGAGTCGGTCATGGTGCCCGACGCCGAATCGGCGCTGGAACTGCTGCGCGCCGAACTTCAGCCCGGTGACGTCGTCCTGGTGAAGGCGTCCAACGCGGCCGGACTCGGCGCCCTGGCCGAAGCGCTGGTGAATCCATGAGACTGATCCTGATCGCCGTCGGGCTGTCACTGGCGGTGTCGATCCTGCTGACCCCCACCCTGATCCGGCTGTTCACCCGGCAGGGCTTCGGGCAGGAGATCCGCGAGGACGGCCCACCCAGTCACCACACCAAGCGCGGCACCCCGTCGATGGGCGGGGTGGCCATCCTGGCCGGCATCTGGGCCGGATACTTCGGCACCCACGTCATCAGCATGGTGTTCGGCGGTGACGGCCCGTCGGCGTCGGGCCTGCTGGTGCTGGGTCTGGCCACCGCGCTGGGCGTGGTGGGTTTCCTCGACGACCTGATCAAGATCCGGCAGGCGCGCAACCTCGGGCTGAACAAGACCGCCAAGACCCTCGGCCAGATCGCCGCCGCCGTGCTGTTCGGCATCCTGGTGCTGCAGTTCCGAAACCCCGACGGGCTGACCCCGGGCAGCCCGCAACTGTCCTACGTCCGCGAGATCGCCACCGTCGCACTGCCGCCGGTGTTCTTCGTGCTCTTCGTCGTCGTCGTGGTCAACGCCTGGGGCAACGCGGTCAATTTCACCGATGGACTCGACGGACTGGCCGCCGGAAGCATGGCGATGGTCAGTGCCGCCTACGTGCTGATCACCTTCTGGCAGTTCCGCAACGCCTGCGCCACCGCGCCGGGCCTGGGCTGCTACAACGTCCGCGACCCGCTCGACCTGGCGGTCATCGCCGCCTCCACCGCGGGCGCCTGCATCGGGTTCCTCTGGTGGAACGCCGCCCCGGCCAAGATCTTCATGGGCGACACCGGCTCGCTGGCCCTGGGCGGCATCATCGCCGGGCTGTCGATCACCAGCCGCACCGAGGTCCTGGCCGTGGTGCTCGGCGCGCTGTTCGTCGCCGAGGTCACCTCGGTGGTGGTGCAGATCATCGCCTTCCGGTCCACCGGCCGCCGGGTGTTCCGGATGGCGCCCTTCCACCACCACTTCGAGCTGTCCGGCTGGGCCGAGACCACGGTGATCATCCGGTTCTGGCTACTCACCGCGATCGCCTGCGGACTGGGCGTGTCGCTGTTCTACAGCGAGTGGCTCGGCGCCATCGGTGATTAGGGCCATCGGTGACTAGGGCCATCGGTGACTTGGGGTCCCGGTGGCTGACGTGACCGACCTCTCGCCGCTGGCGTCCGGTGCCCGGGTCCTGGTGGCCGGCGCCCGGGTCACCGGCCGGGCGATCGTCGCCGCGCTGCAGCAGTGGGACGTCCGGATCGTCGTCTACGACGACGACGCCGGCGCGGCCATGGCTCTGGCCGATCAGGTATCGGGCGGCCATCTCGGTGAGTCCGACGCCGTCGCCGCGGCCGGCACCTTCGACCTGGTGGTGACCAGCCCCGGTTTTCCGCCGACCGCCCCGGTGCTGGCGGCCGCGGCCGCGGCCGGCGTGCCGATCTGGGGTGACGTGGAGTTGGCCTGGCGACTGGATCAGGCCGGCCATTACGGCCCGCCGCGGCGCTGGCTGGTGGTCACCGGAACCAACGGCAAGACCACCACCACCTCGATGCTCTACGACATGCTCGTCGCCTCGGGGGCGCGTGCGGTGTTGTGCGGCAACATCGGCGACCCGGTGCTCGACGTGCTGGACGAGCCGTCGGAACTGCTGGCCGTCGAGGTCTCCAGCTTCCAGCTGCACTGGGCGCCGTCACTGCGCCCGGACGCCGGGGTGGTGCTCAACGTGGCCGAAGACCACCTGGACTGGCACGGCGGGTTCGCCGGCTACGCCGAGGCCAAGGCCATCGCCCTGCACGGCCGGGTCGCGGTGGTGGGCCTGGACGACCCGGCCGCGGCGGCCCTGCTCCCCGCAGCGCAGGCGCCGGTGAAGGCGGGCTTCCGGCTCGGCGAGCCGGCCCCTGGTGAACTCGGAGTACGCGACGGCCATCTCGTCGACCACGCCTTCGCGGGTGATTTCGGGGGGGAGCTGGTCCTGGCCCCGGTCGACTCCATCCCGGTGGCCGGGCCGGTCGGTGTGCTCGACGCCCTGGCCGCCGCGGCCCTTGCCCGGGCGGTCGGAGTACCCGCCGAGGCCATCGCGGCGGCGTTGGCCGCCTTCCGGGTGGGCCGTCATCGCGCCGAAGCGGTGGGGGAGATCGACGGTGTGCGCTACGTCGACGACTCCAAGGCCACCAACCCGCACGCCGCGCAGGCCTCGATCCTGGCCTACCCGCGGGTGGTGTGGGTGGCCGGCGGCCTGCTCAAGGGCGCCTCGGTGGACGAGACCGTGGCCCGGATCGCCGACCGGCTGGCCGGGGTGGTCCTGATCGGCCGCGATCGTGTCGCCTTTGCCAAGGCGTTATCGCGACACGCGCCCGATGTCCCGGTCATCGAGGTCGTGACGGGTGAGGATGCTGGGATGCATGAGACTACCGAGGCAGGTGTGACTGCTGGGACTCAATTGGTGTCCGGACCCGGCCTCGGTCGGCAGGTGATGGACGCGGCCGTCGCCGCCGCGGCCCGTCTCGCGCGCCCCGGTGACACGGTGCTGCTGGCCCCGGCCGGAGCCTCGTTCGACCAGTTCACCAGCTATGCCGACCGTGGTGATGCGTTCGCCGCCGCGGTTGCCGACGCGGGCCGCTAGATGTCCGGGTTGACGGCCCGGTTCCGCCAGTGGTGGGGGCCCATGGGCCCAGCCGCCAAGGTAAGGGCCGCCACCGCCGCCGAGGATCCCGCGAGCACCGAGGCCGACGCACCCGCAGACGCGGTGGCCAAGGCGCCCAAGACGCCGAAGTTCAACCCGCAGAACAGGTTCGGTGCCTGGCTTTCCCGGCCCATGACCTCGTTCCATCTGATCATCTCGATCGCCGCGCTGCTCGTCACCCTCGGCCTGATCATGGTGCTGTCGGCCTCCGGTGTGCACTCCTATGACGAGGACGGCACCCCGTGGGCGATCTTCGGCCGCCAGTTGCTGTGGACCCTGGTCGGACTGTTCGGCTTCTGGGTCGCCATCCGGTTGCCGGTCCGGTTCATGCGCCGCACGGCGTTCACTGCGTTCGCCGTCACCATCGTGTTGCTGGTGCTGGTGCTGATTCCCGGGATCGGTCACGTCGCCAACGGCACCCGCGGCTGGTTCGTGTTCGGCGGCTTCTCCATGCAGCCCTCCGAACTGACCAAGATCGCCTTCGCGGTGTGGGGCGCGCATCTCCTGGCCGCCCGCCGGATGGAACGGGCCAGCCTCAAGGAGATGCTGGTGCCGTTGCTGCCTGCGGCGCTGCTGGCATTCACGCTCATCGTTTCGCAGCCGGACCTCGGCCAGACCGTGTCGCTGGGCATCATCCTGCTGGCGCTGCTGTGGTTCGCCGGATTGCCGCTGAAGGTATTCCTCAGTTCGCTGGGGGCGGCGATGGCCGCCGCAGCGGTGCTGGCCCTGACCGCGGGTTACCGCTCGGACCGGGTCAAGTCCTGGCTGGATCCGTCCGCTGACGCACAGGGCGCCGGCTATCAGGCCCGGCAGGCCAAGTTCGCACTGGCCAACGGTGGCGTCTTCGGTGACGGCCTGGGCCAGAGCACCGCGAAGTGGAACTACCTGCCCAACGCGCACAACGACTTCATCTTCGCCATCATCGGCGAGGAACTCGGCTTCGTCGGAGCCTTCGGTCTGCTGGCCCTGTTCGGCATGTTCGCCTACACCGGCATGCGGATCGCCCGGCGATCCGATGACCCGTTCCTGCGGCTGCTGACCGCCACGGCGGCCACCTGGGTGGTGGGCCAGGTGTTCATCAACGTCGGCTACGTGATCGGCCTGCTGCCGGTCACCGGCATCCAGCTTCCGCTGATCTCCGCCGGCGGAACCTCAACGGCGACAACGTTGTTCATGGTCGGTCTGATCGCGAACGCGGCCCGGCACGAGCCCGACGCGGTGGCTGCGCTGCGGGCCGGCCGTGACGACAAAGTCAACCGGTTACTGCGGCTGCCGCTGCCCGAGCCGTACCTGCCGAGCAAGGTGGATGCGGTCAAGGACCGGCTGCGTTCGCGGGCCGAGGCGAACAAGCCCGCCCGCGGCGGCAAGCCGGCCCGGGGCGCCCAGCCCGCCCGTGGCGCCAAAGCCGCCCGCCCGGCCCGCAACCCGGAGAAGCGTCCGGCCCGCAAGGCTGTGCCCGCACGCGAGCGGGTACCCGCCCGGGCGCAGGCCGGATCGGCGACCGGACGCAGGACCGGGGCGAACTCCGCGGCGAAAGCCGGGACAGGACGCCGGACCCCGGAGCGCTCAGGGCATCATGGAACTGCCTCTTCGCAGAGGCGTGCCGCCGCGGCGCAGGGCCAGGCGCAGCACGGGAACGCCGCAACACGGCGCTCCCGCACATTGGAAGGTCAGCGTTACGGGTGAGTTCTGGGGTCGACGGCGGATCGGGGCGCGTCGATAAGAACAGCACACGGCAGGGGACGCCGCGCCCGGACACGATCTCGGTCGTTCTCGCCGGCGGGGGCACCGCCGGCCACGTCGAGCCGGCGATGGCGGTGGCCGACGCCCTGACCGCGCTGCGGCCCGACATCCGCATCACCGCTCTCGGCACCGCCCGCGGACTGGAGACCAGCCTGGTCCCGGACCGCGGCTATCACCTGGAACTGGTCACCCCGGTGCCGTTGCCGCGCAAGCTCAACGCCGACCTGCTGCGGCTGCCCTGGCGGGTGCGCCGGTCGATCCGGGAGACCGCCGCCATCCTGGGCAAGGTCGACGCCGACGTGGTCGTCGGCTTCGGCGGATACGTCGCCGTCCCGGCCTACCTGGCCGCCCGCCGCCGGGGTGTGCCGGTGGTGGTGCACGAGGCCAACGCCCGGGCCGGGCTGGCCAACCGGCTCGGAGCCCGGCGCGCACGCCGGGTGCTGGCCGCGGTGCCGGACTCCGGGCTGGACCGGGCCGAGGTGGTGGGCATGCCCTTGCGGGCCTCGATCACCGCACTGGACAGGACTGCCCTGCGCGCCGAGGCGCGCGCACACTTCGGATTCGCCGAGGACGCCCGGGTTCTGCTGGTGTTCGGCGGATCCCAGGGAGCGGCCTCGATCAATCGCGCGGTGTCGGGCGCGGCAGCCGATCTCGCCGCCGCCGGCATCTCCGTGCTGCACGCCCACGGTCCGAAGAACACCCTGGAACTACCCGTCCCGGGTCCGGCCGATCCGCCCTACGTCGCGGTGCCCTACCTGACCCGGATGGACCTGGCCTACGCCGCCGCCGATCTGGCGATCTGCCGGTCCGGGGCGATGACGGTGGCCGAGGTCTCGGCGGTCGGACTGCCGGCGGTCTACGTGCCGCTGCCGATCGGCAACGGCGAACAACGCCTCAACGCACTGCCGGTGGTGGCGGCCGGCGGCGGCGTCGTGATCGACGACGCCGAACTGACGCCCGAGTTCGTCGGCGACGACGTGGTCCGGTTACTCACCGATGCGCCGCGACTGGCGGCGATGACGGCCGCGGCCGCCGAGGTCGGCCACCGCGACGCCGCCCGCCGGGTCGCCGAGGTGGTCCTTGAGGTCGCCGAAAAGGGGGCATCCCGATGAGCGGTGCGCGGCCGTTGCCGCCGGAACTGCAGCGGGTGCACATGGTCGGGATCGGCGGCGCCGGCATGTCCGGCATCGCGCGCATCCTGCTCGACCGTGGGGGACAGGTGTCGGGCTCCGATGCCAAGGAGTCCCGCGGTGTCGCGGCGCTGCGCGCCCGCGGTGCGGCGATCAGCATCGGCCACGACGCGGCCAACCTCGATCTGCTGCCCGGCGGTCCCACCGCCGTGATCACCACCCACGCCGCGATCCCCAAGACGAACCCCGAACTCGTCGAGGCCCACCGCCGCGGGATCCCGGTGATCCTGCGTCCGGCGGTGCTGGCCAAACTGATGGCGGGTCTGCGCACCCTGCTGGTCAGCGGCACCCACGGCAAGACCACCACCACGTCGATGTTGATCGTCGCGTTGCAGCACAGCGGTTTTGATCCCTCCTTCGCCGTCGGCGGCGACCTCGGCCAGGCCGGGACCAACGCCCATCACGGCAGCGGAGAGGTCTTCGTCGCCGAGGCCGACGAGAGCGACGGCTCCCTGTTGGAGTACACCCCGGACGTCGCCGTGGTGACCAACATCGAAGCCGACCATCTGGATTTCTTCGGCAGTCCGGAGGCCTACACCGAGGTGTTTGACAAGTTCGTCGAACGACTGGTGCCCGGGGGAGCGCTGGTGGTGTGTGTGGACGATCCGGGTGCGGCGGCCCTGGCGCAACGCACCGTGAACGTCAGCAACGACAAAGGAATTCGCGTGCTGCGCTACGGCAGCGCACCCGCGCAGGGCCTGGCCGCCGAGTTGGTCAGCTGGCAGCAGCAGGGCACCGGCGCGGTCGCCGACATTCACCTGGCCGGCGAGCCGCAACCGCGGACGATGCGGCTCTCGGTCCCCGGTCGGCACATGGCGCTCAACGCACTCGGCGCGGTGCTCGCCGCGGTGGACGCCGGCGCCCCGGTCGATGCGGTGCTGGACGGCCTGGCCGGCTTCGAGGGCGTGCGACGCCGCTTCGAACTCATCGGCACGGCGAACGGTGTCAGGGTGTTCGACGACTATGCCCATCACCCGACCGAGGTTCGTGCCGCCCTGACCGCGCTGCACGCGGTCGCAAGGCAGGACCACACCGGGCATCCGACGGTGACCGGAGCCCGCAGCATTGTGGTGTTCCAGCCGCACTTGTATTCGCGCACAAAGACTTTCGCGCATGAGTTCGCCGAGGCGCTGGAGATCGCCGACGAGGTGTTCGTGCTCGACGTCTATGCCGCCCGTGAGCAGCCACTGGCCGGCGTCAGCGGCGCCATGATCGCCGAGCGCATCGGTGTCCCGGTGCATTACGTCCCGGACTTCTCGGCGGTCGCCGCCCGGGTGGCCGCGGTGGCCCGGCCCGGTGACGTGGTGGTCACCATGGGCGCCGGCGACGTGACACTGCTGGGTCCGGAGATCATCGCTGCGGTCGAGTCCGCGGCCGGCGCATCGGGGAATCCGACGTGAGCGGCGAACCTCTGGATCCCGAGGATCTGGCTGAGGAAGCGCCAATCCTCGAGCGTGATGTCGATGCCGACGGCGAATTGGTCGGTGCTGCAGACGATTTGGCCGCTGCGGAAGACACTGCGGAATATCCGGACGCAGACGACTTTGCCGCAGACGACTTCGCCGAAGATGACTCTGCCGAAGCTGACCTTGCCTCAGCTGAATTGGGCCAGGACGAGCCGGCCCCAACGGACGATGAGACCGCCGATGCGGCAGAGCAGGCCGACGAGGCCGAAGAGGCCGATGACCTCGAGGGCCCGCGGATGCGCGCCCGCCGGGAACGAGCCGAGCGCCGGGAGGCCCAGCAGCGCGCGATGGCCATCGAGGAGGCACGCCGGGAGGCCAAGCGCCGGGTCGGCGGTCAGCTCAACGAGAAGGCGAAGCTGACCGACCGCACGGTGAAGGGCCTCAAGACGGTGGTCTGGGCGATCGTGCTGGCGGTGGCCAGCGTGGCGCTGGGCCTGGTGCTCTACTTCACCCCGGTGATGTCGGCCCGCTCGATCGTCGTCGTCGGCACCGGCGCGGTCACCCGTGAAGAGGTCGTCGACGCCGCCAAGGTCCAGCTCGGAACCCCGCTGCTGCAGATCAACACCGACGCGGTGGCCGACCGGGTGGCCGGCATCCGCCGGGTTGCCACAGCGCGGGTGCAGCGCGAGTACCCCTCGAGCCTGCGGATCACCATCGTCGAGCGGGTGCCGATCGTGGTGAAGGACTTCCCCGACGGCCCGCATCTCTATGACCGCGACGGGGTGGACTTCGCCACCGCGCCGCCCCCGCCCGGGCTGCCCTACATCGACGTCGACCATCCCGGGCCTACCGACCCGCCGACCAGGGCGGCGCTCGAGGTGATGACGGCATTGCGACCCGAAGTGGTGGCACAGGTCGGCCGGGTGGCCGCACCCTCGGTCGCGGCGATCACGCTGACCCTCAACGACGGGCGCACGGTGGTGTGGGGGACCACCGACCGCACCGAGGAGAAGGCGGAGAAACTGGCCGCCCTGCTGACCCAGCCGGGCCGGGTCTATGACGTGTCGAGCCCCGACCTCCCAACGGTCAAGTAGGCGCGTCAGCCAGCCGAGCGTGAAGTTGTCTTCACATTCGGCGGCGAGGGTGAAAGCAACTTCACTGTCGGCGGGCTGGTGCGGGCTGCGGCGGGCAGCCGGGGCGCCGGCGGAAAATCAGCGCGACACGCCAGCGCGCCTCCCCAATCCCGGGCACCCCGGTCATACGGTTCTGACCAAGCGCACAACTTGACATAACTCTAAGCCTGAGGTTGAGGTTGAGGGTTTAGCAGGGGAAACGCCGACGCTCGCCCAAGGTTCAGGTCCCACCACCGGAGGAAAATCGCGATGACCCCACCGCACAACTACCTCGCCGTCATCAAGGTCGTTGGAATCGGCGGCGGCGGCGTGAACGCCGTCAACCGGATGATCGAACAGGGACTCAAGGGTGTTGAGTTCATCGCCATCAACACCGACGCCCAGGCGCTGCTGATGAGCGACGCCGACGTCAAGCTCGA
>NZ_JAFMJZ010000201.1 GCF_017853185.1 Mycolicibacterium sp. | reverse complement strand
TGGGATACCCAAGCTGGTCATTGCTGAATCTCCTACTGGAACAAGCGGATCGGGTTGACCACGTCGGCGGTCACGGTCAGTGCCATGTAGCCCACCACCACGACAATGATCACGTAGGTGGCCGGCAGCAGCTTGCTGTAGTTGACCGGGCCGGCGGGCAGCAGACCGCGGGACGCCCGGAACATGTTGCGGATCTTCTCGTATACGGCCACCGCGATGTGCCCACCGTCGAAGGGCAGCAACGGCAGCAGGTTGATGGCGCCGAGGACGAAGTTCAACTGCGCCAGGAAGAACCAGAACGCCACCCACAGTCCGTGGTCGACGGTGTCACCGCCGATGATGCTGGCCCCGACCACGCTGATCGGGGTCTCCGGATCGCGTTCGCCGCCGCCGATGGCGTGCACGAGTGCGCCGACCTTCGACGGGATCGCGGCCAGCGACTTGCCGAGTTCCACCCCGAGTTCACCGGTGAACACGAACGTCGCCGGGACGGCGGTCGCCACGTTGTAGTGGATCGGCCCGAACTGCGCGGCGGTGATGCCGATGGCGCCGACGTTCGACGGCCCGGTGGCCTCACCGCCACCGGAGGGCGCCACCCAGCGCTGCGTGGTGGTGACGTCGACTATCGCGTCGATGGTGCTCGTCGCGCCGTCGGTGGTGCGCTCAACGACGAAAGGCGTTGGCCCGGAGGACTTCTGCACGGCCTTGACCATGTCCGCGAAGGTGCCCACCGGGGTATCGCCGACCTTGACCACCACGTCCCCGGACCGGATTCCCGCAGCCGCAGCCGGACCGGCGCCGGTGCAGTCACCGAGCTTGTCCTTGACGACTTCGGCCTTGACACAGGTGGTTTCGCCGACGATCGCGGTGGTCGGCGGCCGAAGCTGGGGCAATCCCCACACGACGGCGATGGCGTAGATCAGCACCAGCCCGATGATGAAGTTCATCGCCGGCCCGGCGAACAGCACGGCGACCCGCTTCCAGACCTTCTGCTTGTACATCGCGTACGGCTCGTCCTCGGGGCGCAACGGCGCATCCGGGGTCATGCCGGCGATGTCACAGAAACCGCCCAGCGGCACGGCCTTGACGCCGTACTCGGTGGCGCCCAGACGGTTGGGCCGCATCGTCGACCACAGGGTGGGCCCGAAGCCGACGAAGTAGCGGCGGACCTTCATCCCGGTGGCACGGGCCACCCACATGTGGCCGCACTCGTGCAGGGCCACCGAGACCAGGATGGCCAGGGCGAACAGGAAGATGCCCAGCGCGAACATCATCGGGGTGCGACCTCCTGTGCGGCGACCTCTACGAGCTCACGCGCACGTCGACGGGCCCATCGCTGGGCTTCGAGTACTTCCTCCACGGTAGCCGGTTCGGCCGACCACTGGCCGGCGCCGCTCAGGACGTCAGCGATTGTTCGCACAATCGCCGGGAAACGGATACGGCCGGCCAGGAAGGCCTCGGCGGCCTCCTCGTTGGCGGCGTTGTAGACCGCCGTCATGCACCCGCCGGCCTCCCCGGCCCGGCGGGCCAGGTCGATCGCCGGGAACACCGTGTTGTCCACCGGTTCGAAATCCCACCGCGACGCGCTGCCGAAATCGCAGGCCAACGCCGCCCCGGGCACCCGTGCCGGCCAGCCCAGGGCCAGCGCGATGGGCAGTTTCATATCCGGCGGGCTGGCCTGGGCGATGGTCGATCCGTCGACGAAGGTGACCATCGAGTGCACGATCGACTGCGGGTGCACCGCCACGTCGATCCGGTCGTACGGGATGCCGAACAGCAGGTGGGTCTCGATGAGTTCCAGGCCCTTGTTGACCAGCGACGCCGAGTTCAGCGTGTTCATCGGGCCCATGCTCCAGGTCGGGTGCGCGCCGGCCTGTTCGGGTGTCACCGCCTCCAGCGCCTCGGCGGTCCAGCCCCGGAACGGACCGCCGGAGGCAGTCAGAACCAGCCTGGCCACCTCGTCGGCGCTGCCCGAGCGCAGACACTGGGCCAGTGCCGAGTGCTCGGAGTCCACCGGCACGATCTGGCCCGGCGCGGCCGCCTTGACCACCAGCGGACCACCGGCCACCAGCGACTCCTTGTTGGCCAGCGCCAGCCGGGCGCCGGTCTCCAGTGCGGCCAGGGTGGGCTCCAGGCCCAGCGCGCCCACCAGCGCGTTGAGCACGACGTCGACCCCGCCCTTTTCGGCGGTCTGCCGCACCAGACGGGTGACGGCATCGGGGCCGGACAGCGCGACGTCGCCGATCCGATCGGCGGCGGCGGGGTCGGCGACGGCGATATTGGTCACACCGGTCTCGGCGCGCTGACGCGCCAGCAACTCCGCGTTGCCACCGCCCGCGGCCAGCCCGACCACCTCGAAGCGATCGGGGTTGGCGGCGATGACCTCGAGCGCCTGGGTTCCGATCGAACCGGTGCTGCCGAGGATCAGCACACGAAGACGCGGGGAGTTGCTCACCGATCTATTGTGCCGTGGCGGCTTCCCGATGACATCAGCCACCGGAACGGACCTGACGCCCGATTCGGATTTCTGTGATGGGCGTCACATCAACCCATCCGGCCCGCATTCAGCAGCGAATACCCTTCGCGGCCGGAAATCGGCTGAGATGTTCACCTGACCAAGGAGAATCACACGATGACCGTTCACCGTTCCGTCCTCACCACCGCGGGAGTCGCCGCCGCCGTGGCCCTCACTCTTGCGGGCTGCTCGACGGCGACCAAGGAGAAGGACACCGCTTCGTCGACCTCGGCGTCCTCGACTGCCCAGAGCAGTTCGGCTGCCGCGGCGCCGGCCGCCGGCGACCTCGTCGGCAGCGGTTGCGCGGCATACGCCCAGAAGGTTCCGTCGGGCCCCGGATCGGTTGCGGGCATGGCCAAGGATCCCGTCGCGACGGCGGCCTCCAACAGCCCTGTCCTGACCACGCTGACCGGCGCGCTGTCCGGAAAGCTCAATCCCGACGTCAACCTGGTCGAGACGCTGAACAACGGCCAGTTCACCGTCTTCGCGCCCACCGACGAGGCGTTCGGAAAGGTCGACCCGGCCACCATCGAGAAGCTCAAGACCGATTCGGCGCTGCTGACCTCGGTGCTGACCTATCACGTGGTTCCGGCGCAGGCGGACCCGTCACAGGTCGCCGGTGAGCACAAGACGGTCCAGGGGGCGCCGCTGACAGTGACGGGCGCCGGCAACGATCTGAAGGTCAACGGCGCAGGCGTCGTCTGCGGCGGGATCAAGACGGCCAATGCGACCGTGTACCTGATCGACACCGTGCTGATGCCGCCGGCACAGTCGCCGGCCACGCCCGCGTCACCGACCAGCGCAACGCCGACGCCGTAACCCGATCCGGCAGCCCGGTGGGCGGCAGGGCACCATGGGCACATGCCCGCCCTGCCCCCCCGGCTGCTGTGGTTCCGCCGCGACCTGCGACTGCATGACCATCCGGCGATGCTCGACGCCGCGGCGGACGGCGCAGGGGTGCTCGCCTGCTTCGTGCTCGACCCGCGGCTGGAGGCCTCCTCCGGCCCCCGGCGGCTGCAGTTCCTCGGCGACTCGCTTCGCGAACTGAGCGACGGACTCGGCGGGCGGCTGCTGATCACCCGCGGAAGCCCCGACCAGGTCATCCCGCAGGTGTGCACCGCCGTCGGGGCGCGCAGCGTGCACGTCTCGGCGGACTTCAGCCCCTTCGGCGTGCGCCGCGACGCCGCGGTGGCCGCCGCCCTGTCAGCCAACTCAGCCCTGTCAGCCGGTGGCGCCGAATTGGTGGCGACGGGTTCGCCCTATCTGGTCTCGCCGGGCCGGGTGACCAAGGACGACGGCACGCCCTACAAGGTCTTCACCCCGTTCTTCAACCGGTGGCGCGAAGTCGGCTGGCGCTCGCCGGCATCGAGCGATCCCGGCGCGGTCGACTGGATCGACCCGGCCGCCGTCACGGGACTTCCCGAACGCTGCGATGCGCCGAATCCCGCTGTGCCACTGGACCTTCCAGCCGGTGAGGCGGCGGCCCGCCGGCGCTGGAAGGAGTTCCTCACCGAGGGGATTGCCAACTACTCCGGCGACCGGGACCGGCCGGACCGGCCGGGCATCAGCCGGATGTCGGCACATCTGAAATTCGGCACCATCCATCCGCGCACCCTGGCGGCCGACCTCGACGTCCGCGATCCGGGCCAGGCGGCGTATCTGCGCGAGCTGGCGTTCCGCGACTTCTACGCCGGGGTGCTGGCGCAGTGGCCGCGCAGCGCCTGGCACAACTGGAACGCAGGCTTCGACGGCATCGAGGTCGACACCGGGCCCGAGGCGCGGGAATTGTTCGAGGCCTGGAAGCAGGGCCGCACCGGCTTCCCGATCGTCGACGCCGGGATGCGCCAGTTGCTGCACACCGGCTTCATGCACAACCGGATCCGGATGATCGTCGCGTCGTTTCTCGTCAAGGACCTGCACCTGCCGTGGCAGTGGGGGGCGCGCTGGTTCATGGACCAACTCGTCGACGGCGACGTCGCCAGCAACCAGCACGGCTGGCAGTGGTGCGCCGGCACCGGCACCGACGCCGCCCCGTACTTCCGGGTGTTCAACCCCACGGCCCAGGGTGCGAAGTTCGACCCGGACGGCGCCTACGTGCGGCGCTGGGTGCCGGAACTGGCCGATACCCCGGATGTGCACAAACTCAAGGCCGGACCGCCGGCCGGATATCCGGAGCCGATCGTCGATCATGCCGCCGAACGCCTCGAGGCCCTCCGCAGATACAAACTGATGAGCGGCACCACCTGATCCCCCGGCGGCCGGTATGCCAGAATGATCGCAGTTTCGAGAGACAAGACAGGAGCCCCACGATG
>NZ_JAFMJZ010000200.1 GCF_017853185.1 Mycolicibacterium sp. | reverse complement strand
ATGTGATCGGCCTCGTCGATGACGGTGACCTTCACGGCGTCCAGGCTGATGTGCTTCTGGCGCATCAGATCCTCGAGCCGGCCGGGGCAGGCGACGACGATGTCGACGCCGGCCTTCAGCGCGCGCTCCTGGCGGGACTGCGGCACGCCGCCGAAGATCGTGGTGACCGTCAGGCCGTATGCCCCGGCCAGCGGCGTCAGGGTTGCGGTGATCTGGGTGGCCAGCTCCCGGGTGGGGGCCAGCACCAATCCCGCGGGACGGCCGGGCACGCGCTTGTGCTGCGCGAGCCGGGCGACCAGCGGGATGGAGAACGCCAGCGTCTTGCCACTGCCGGTCTTGCCGCGGCCGAGCACGTCGCGGCCGGCCAGGGTGTCCGGCAGGGTCTGCACCTGGATCGGGAACGGATGGGTGAGGCCGTCTGCGGTGAGCGCCTGCACCAACGGTGCGGGCACGCCGAGATCGGCGAAGGTGGTTTCTGTAGTCGTATTTCCGGTAGACATGGTTTCGGTGCCTTTCAGGCATCGGGTGTGCCGAGGTGCGCGCGACGGAATCGTCGAATGCGCTGATCAGCACAGGTTGGCGAGATTGCCGGGGGGCAAAATCGATCGCCGCGAGACAAGGGGTGCAGGTCTGCTGCACTGATCACTCGAACTGGCTCAACCCGCGCTACGGAGTTGATGGCCGGTGGACTGAATGTTCCACGACGTGCAGGCGACTTCGCCGTCTGCGTTGCCCCAAGCGTAACAGGGGTCCCCGATGCCACCCCAATCGGGTGCCGGCCGGCAAATCCATGCCGGCGGTGATCGCCGGCCATGCGGGTCTGCTGCCAGGATCGACGCTGCGGTGTGCCGCAGGTTTGCTAATTCCGGCATCTCAGGGGGTGGATCCTGGATGCGGACCACCCCCGGTTTGTGGCTATGATTTTGACTGTCGACCGCTGACGTCTGACGCCTAGACAACCTCACCTGGAGTATCTGTGACTTTCCCCTGGCCTGCCCGCACCACGAGTCTTGTGGTGGTGGCGCTGATGGCGGGGGTGTTGGTCAGCGACGTCGCCGGGATTCCGGGTTGCGGGTCGTCCTGTAAGACGGCGACGGCGACCGCAGCGGCGACGGCTGCGGCACCGGCCATGCCTGAGCCCCCACTGCTGGGGGTGACGCCGTTCGACCAGGCCGAGGGGGTCAATCCGCTTAGCCCGGTCGACGCCACCGTGGTCGACGGCAAGATTGTCAGCGCCTCGCTGGTTGACGACTGGGGCAACGTGGTCAACGGTGAGGTCGCCCCGGACGGATTGAGCTGGCACCCGACCGAACGGCTGAATTTCTCCCGCAACTACACCCTCAAAGTCAACAGCAAGGGCAACAGCGGTGTGCCGCTGAGCCGCACCAGCACCTTCTCCACTCTGGTACCCGATAATTTCGCGCATCCCTACCTGGAGGTGCAGGGCGGGTTCGCGATCCACGAGGATCAGCGTTACGGCATCGGCACCGTGATCGCCGCCCACTTCGACGAGGCGATCACCGACAAGGCGCTGGCCGAGAAGAACATGATCGTTCGCACCGAGCCGGCGGTGCAGGGCTCCTGGTTCTGGGTCAGCGACACCGTCGCGCACTGGCGCCCCGAGCACTACTACGCGCCGGGCACCCGGGTGAGCGTCAACATCAACACGTTCGGACTCAAACTGGGCGAAGGCCTTTACGGCCAGGCCGACGCCGCAGCGAATTTCACCATCGGTGACGCGCATGTGGCCATCGCCAACGATCTCACCAAGCAGGTCAGCGTCTTCGACAACGGGCAGCTGGTGCGGACCATGCCGACCTCGATGGGCCGCGGCGGTACTTCCCTGATCGGAGGCAAGACGTTCTCCTGGTGGACTCCGGCGGGTGTGTACGTCGTGCTGGACAAGAGCGAGGTCGTCACCATGGACTCCACCACCTACGGGATTCCCCTTGGTTCGGCCGACAGCTACAAGCGCAAGATCGGCTTCGCCACCCGAATCAGCCTCGACGGCATTTATCTCCACCAGCTCGACGACACCGTGTGGGCACAGGGCAACACCAATCTTTCGCACGGCTGCCTCAACCTCAGCGGTGAGAATGCCAAGTGGTACTTCAATTTCACGCAGCCCGGCGACATCATCGAGGTGCGCTACACCGGCGGCCCCCCGCTGTCGATCGCCCAGGGCGGCGACTGGACGGTGCCGTGGGGCGAGTGGCTGGCCGGCAGCGCGCTGACGCCGGGACCGGTTCCGGCGCCGATGCCGGCGAAGTCGGTCACGCCCGCACCCGGCCCCTAGCGCCGGACGTCTATTCGGCCGCGGGTACCGGCCAGCCGCGCATCCCATCGCGTACGGCGGCAGTGGCCGCGGTGTCGTCCTTGTTGTACGAGAGCAGCCATCGCTTGGCCTTCTCGGCCGCGACGGGATCGCCGTTGTGGACCGTCGCCAGGTAGATCTGGGAGGCGCTGCCGCCGGGGTCATCAACGTCCCACTCGAATCCGAAGATCGGGGCGACGTTCTTCAGCGGTGACCCCCGCAGCGAGAAGAAGTTGGCCTCGAAGACTTTTCGGAGATCGACGAAGACTCCGGTCTTCGGGTTGATCAGATCGCCGACCTCGGCGAGCCCGAGAATGGCTTTCAGTCGTGAGATCTCGTGCTCTGCCCAGTGGAACACCGCGATGGTCTGGCCCGCGGCAGCGGCGTAGTCGCGTTGCGCGCGTAGCCACTTCGTGAATCGCAGGGCCAGGTCGTGTTCGGCCTCGGAATCCAGCGGCTCCCAGACGATGAAGTCGGTCAGATAGCGCGCGGTGGTGTCGTCGGTTCCGCGGCGAACGCGCACACCCCACATGTAAACCCGATTGTCCACATCGTTCTCGATGTCGAAGTCGATCTCGATGTCGGCTGACGGAACCTCGATGGGGCCGTTCCCGAGCGGTGCGAGCAGGATGCCGTCATCGAGCATCTTCGCTCGCCGCACCAGCGTTACAAGCTTCTTCCGCGCCTGGTTCCTGCTCTGGTTGCTCACCTCGGCGAAGTACCGATCGAAGAATTCCGGATCGTCGACGTCGACGGCCGCGAGGGCAGCGGTGGTGTCCACACCGAGCCGGCGTAGGGCAAGGTATTCGCGGGTGTCCAAGCGGCCCTTGGTGATCGCCCTGGACGGATCGTCGGGCGCCATCTGCGATTCGCACCACTGGTCGTAGGGACACCTCTCGCACTCGTCCTGGCCGATCGGAACCACCAGAGGCTTCGGGTCGTCGGGACCGCCGGTGATGCGCAGTGCCGTTCGCGCCACGTCGATCCGGAACGCGTGTTCGTGGTCGTAGCGCTCGAGCAGTGACCGCTTCTTCCTTGCCTCGCTGCGCGAGAAGGTGTCGTAGAGCGGTTCATCGAGGTCATGCCAGAGCAACAGCCAGTCCGGCTCCTGCCCGGACTGCAGCGCGAGCTGGCTGGTACCCAGGATCGCTGCGAGCATCGGACCGCCGTGGTGGCCGCACGCCTGCAGCATGCGCGTGTAGTGCGCCAGTTGGATGCCGTCGTTGAAGCGGTGTGCGGTGTTGGCGGACCAGCCCTCCAGGGCGATGCGGTCCGCCGGCGTCTGCAACGAGGAAACCAGTCCGGTCTTGCGCTTGGCCTTCTGGAGCGTCTTGTGGTTCTTGACGTCGGCGGGTAGGTATCCGTCGCCGAACCGAACGAGGATGTCCGGCTTGCCTGTTCGGCCGCCGGCCTCGTCATGCGGCAGCCAGCCGCCGAGGATCAGCGGTTTGCCGGCCTCCATCGCCGCGAGGGTCGCGGCGACGGCCTCTCCGTGACGCGCATCCGGATCGATCAGCACCGCGTCCGGCCGAAGTGCGCGCAGCCTCTCGAAGACCGCGGCTTCGAAGGCGTTACCGGCGTCGAAGCGGGCCAGTTCCTCGGGAGTCCACTCCCGGGCAACCTTGTCGATCAGCGGATGGAAGTCGATCTGGGTGCGCACCGGACACTGCTTGGCCGCGTAGCCGCCGAGCAGCACCGGCCCCCCGGAATTTCGCACGGACACCATTGTGTCGGATCCCACCATCAGTGCAGACCTTCCGGGAATTCCTCGCCGATCAGTCGTCTGAACGCATCCAGTGGGGCCGGGTTGCTCGGCGGCTTCATCATCCTGGTCTCCGGGCCGGAGATCTACGATCCGCACTCCCGTCGAAGATGGCCGGCGCCTCACTGACGGCGGCGGCGGTCGCCCACGTCTGGGTGGTTGGACCACCTTGCTGATGACGGTGCCGGTCTTCGTGTTCGCGTTCTCCTCGGTGCCGGCTAACTACGCCTACGCCGAGATCAACTTGTTCTTCCTCGGTGTCCGCGAACGCGGCATTGCCGTCTTCCAGGTGTTGGTTCCCGCGGCAACCGCGGTGGGTGCGGCCGCCAAACTGGCCACCGTCTGGGACTTCGCCGACGTCTCGATCGGACTGATGGCTCTGGTCAACCTGGTGGCCATCGTGCTGCTGGAGAAGTGGGCGTTCGCCGTGCTGCACGACTACGGCCGCCAGGCCCGGCAGGGGCGCGATCCGGTGTTCGTCGCCGAGGACGCCCAATTGTCGGGGTGCTGCCGGGCGACGTCTGGAGCCGCGCTTCAGTGCTTCAGTGATTGGCCCCATAATCAGGCGTGGACTTTCTACGCACGCCGGACTCGCGTTTCGCCAACCTGCAGGACTATCCATTCGAACCGCACTACCTCGACGTCACTGCTCCCGGTGTGCCGCCGCTGCGCATGCACTACATCGACGAGGGGCCTCGGGACGGCGTGCCGATCGTGTTGCTGCACGGCGAGCCGACGTGGAGTTACCTGTACCGCAAGATGATTG
>NZ_JAFMJZ010000199.1 GCF_017853185.1 Mycolicibacterium sp. | reverse complement strand
GCGATCGCCCGGGCGATGCCGAAGTCCATCACCTTCACCGCGCCGGTCTTGGAGATCATGATGTTGGCCGGCTTGACGTCCCGGTGGATGATCCCGTGCTGGTGGCTGAAGTTCAGCGCCTGACAGGCGTCGGCGATGACCTCCAGTGCGCGCCGCGGCGTCATCGGACCCTCGGTGTGTACGACGTCGCGCAGTGTCACCCCGTCGACGTACTCCATCACGATGTAGGGCAGCGGGCCGGCAGTGGTCTCGGCCTCGCCGGTGTCATAGACGGCGACGATGGCCGGGTGGTTCAGTGCGGCGGCGTTCTGCGCCTCGCGCCGGAACCGCAGATAGAAACTCGGGTCACGGGCCAGGTCGGCGCGCAGGACCTTGATCGCGACATCGCGATGCAGACGCATATCCCGGCCCAGGTGAACCTCGGACATGCCGCCGAAGCCGAGGATCTCGCCGAGTTCGTAGCGATCCGAGAGATGGTGCGGGGTGGTCATAGTCGCGTCCCGGACGGGCCGGGCGAGTCCCAGTGGATGGTCCACCCCGACGGGGCGACCGGCGGACCGGCCGGGGCCTCGGGGGTGACGGTCTCGGTCTCGGTTTGCTGGATCGGGGTGCTGTTGCGTTTGTCGCGGTCGGCCAACACGATCAGGATCGCGCTGATGATCGCCAGAGCGCCGAGCACGCCGGCGGCCCACAGCAGTGCGCGCTGACCGGAGGAGAAGGTGCGGCGGGCCGGCACCGGGGCGCTGCGGGTGACCGGTACCCGCGGACGGGTGGTGTTGGCGGCGCGGGCCGCCTCGACTGCGGCGCGTTGTCCGGGGATGGCCGCGGGGCTGGCCTTGATGGTGGGTGCGGAGTTCGGCCGTGGCGGCCGGCGCCCGGCCCGGACCGCGGCGACCGCGTCGGCGAACTGGCCACCGTTGCGGTAACGCATCCCCGGGTTCTTCACCAGCGTGATCTCGATCAGTTCCCGCACGTTAGGCGGCAGGTCGGCCGGCAGCGGTGCGGGCGTCTCCTTGATGTGCTTCATCGCGACCGTGAGCGCACCGTCGCCGACGAACGGCCGGCGGCCCGAAACCGCCTCGTAGCCAACGACTCCCAGCGAATAGACATCACTGGCGGCGGTGGCGTCCTCGCCGAGAGCCTGTTCGGGGGCGATGTACTGGGCGGTGCCCATCACCATGCCGGTCTGGGTGACCGGAGCGGCGTCGACCGCCTTGGCGATGCCGAAGTCGGTGAGCTTCACCTGACCGGTCGGGGTGACGAGGATGTTGCCGGGCTTGACGTCGCGGTGCACCAGGCCGGCCGTGTGGGCCACCTGCAGTGCGCGGCCGGTCTGCTCGAGCATGTCCAGCGCATGCCGAAGCGAAAGCCGGCCGGTGCGCTTGATCACCGAGTTCAGCGGTTCACCGTTGACCAGTTCCATCACCAGATAGGCGGTGCGGCCTTCGCCGTCCATGTCGGTCTCGCCGTAGTCGTGGACGGCGGCGATTCCGGGATGGTTGAGCATGGCGACGGTGCGGGCCTCGGCACGGAAGCGCTCCAGGAACTCCGGGTCGGAGGAGAACTCCTGCTTGAGCACCTTGACCGCCACCCGTCGGCCCAGCCGGCTGTCGACGGCCTCCCAGACCTGGCCCATTCCGCCGGTCGCGATCAGCCGCTGCAGCCGGTAGCGGCCGGACAGGGTCACACCCACGCGCGGGCTCATGGCGCGCCTCGCTTCGCTCGACTGCGCGGACTCATGGCGCGCTCACTAACGTTCGCCTGCGCGGACTCACGATGCCCCCTGCAGAACAGCAGCCATGGTCGCCCGGCCGATCGGTGCGGCCAGCGCGCCGCCGGTCGCGGCGAGCCGGTCGCCGCCGTTCTCGACCAGCACGGCGACGGCCACCTTGGGGTTCTGCGCCGGCGCGAATGCGATGTACCAGGCGTGTGGAGGGGTGTTGCGCGGATCGGTGCCGTGTTCGGCTGTGCCGGTCTTGGACGCGATCTGCACGCCGGGGATCGCCCCCTTCTGCTGGGTGAACTTCTCGGCGCCGACCATCAAATCTGTGAGCTTAGCTGCGACCTGCGCGGAAACGGCGCGGCGCTGCTCGGTCGGCGCGGTCGTGCTGACGGCGGAGAGGTCCGGCCCCTCGAGACTGTCCACCAGGTAGGGCTGCATCAGCATCCCGTCGTTGGCGATCGCGGCGGCCACCATCGCATTCTGCAACGGCGTCACCGCGACGTCCTTCTGCCCCATGCTCGACATCCCGACCGCGGCGGCGTCCGACATCGGGCCGACGGTGGACTCGGCCACCTGCAGCGGAATGGCCGCCGGCGCGGTGTCGAATCCGAAGGCGTCGGCGGTGTTGCGGATCGCGTCACCGCCGACGCGGATTCCGAGTTGGACGAACGCGGTGTTGCAGGACCGGGCGAAGGCCTCCCGCAGCGGGGCGGTGGGCCCGTCGCCGCAGGGGGTCCCGCCGTAGTTCTCCAGCGTGGTGGTGCTGTCCGGCAGCGGGATCCTCGGCGCCGCGGTCAGCGGCTCGTTGTCGGTGATGCCGGCCTGCAGTGCGGCGGCGGTGGTGATGACCTTGAACGTCGAGCCGGGCGGGTAGCGCTCGGAGATGGCACGGTTGGTCAGCGGGGCGTTCGGGTCGTCGCGCAGCTGCGCCCAGTTCGTCCCCTGCGCCTCGGTGTCGTGGCCGGCCAGCAGATTGGGGTCGTAGGACGGTGCGGACACCATCGCCAGGATCTTCCCGGTGGAGGGCTCCAGGGCCACCACCGAACCCTTGCACGGTCCGCCGCAGCCGTCCTGCATGGCGTTCCAGGCGGCCTGCTGAACCCGGGGGGAGATGGTGGTGTCGACGTTCCCGCCGCGCGGGTCACGACCCGTCAGGAAGTCGGCCAGCCGCCTGCCGAACAGCCGCTCATCGGAGCCGTTGAGCACCGGGTCCTCAGCGCGCTCGAGGCCGGTGCTGGAGAAGCGCAGCGAATAGAAACCGGTCACCGCCGCATAGGCCTGCGGGTCGGGGTAGACCCGCAGGAATCGGTAGCGTCCGTTGGTGGCCACCGAGTAGGCCAGCAACTGGCCGTTGGCGGTGATCTGACCGCGCTGACGGGAGTACTCGTCGAGCAGGACCCGTTGGTTGCGCGGATCCGACCGCAGTCCGTCGGCCCGGAAGACCTGCGTCACCGTCGCGTTGGCCAGCAGCAGCACGACCAAACCCATGACCATCAGCGAGATCCGGCGCAGTGAGTTGTTCATACGCGGCGCATCACCTCGGTGTGGGCGGCCGCGATGGGCGTGCGCTGGTTGGTGTGGATCGGCCGGCGCGCGGCGTGGCTGATCCGGATCAGGATGGCCAGCAGCAGGTAGTTGGCCACCAGCGACGAGCCGCCGTAGGACATCCACGGGGTGGTCAGTCCGGTCAGCGGGATCAGCCCGGTGACTCCGCCGACGACGATGAACAACTGGATGGCCAGCGTGCTGGCAAGGCCGGCGGCCAGCAGCTTGCCGAAGCTGTCGCGGACCGCGATCGCGGTCCGCAGCCCGCGGATGATGACGATCGTGTAGAGCAGCAGCACCCCGGCCAGACCGACCAGGCCGAGTTCCTCCCCCACCACCGCGGTGATGAAGTCGGTGGACGCGGCGGGCACCGTGCCGGGCTGCCCGTTGCCCAGACCGGTGCCGAACACCCCGCCGGTGGCGAAGCTGAACTTGGACTGCACCATCTGATAGCCGGAGCCCTCGGGGTCGCCGAACGGATCCATCCAGGTTTGCACGCGGCCACGGACGTGGCCGAAAAGGTGATATGCCACAACGCTTCCGGCGCCGAACAGGCCCAGGCCGATGACCACCCAGCTGATCCGTTCGGTGGCGACGTAGACCATCACCAGGAACGATGCGTACAGCAGCAGCGAGGTGCCGAGGTCCTTCTCGAACACCATGACGGCCACTGAGAGGATCCACGCCGCCAGCAACGGGGCGAGGTCACGGGGCCGCGGCAGGTCCATGCCGAGGAAGTGGGTCCCGACCGAGGTGAACAGGTTGCGCTTGGCGACGAGTACGCCGGCGAAGAAGATCAGCAGCAGGATCTTGGAGAACTCGGCCGGCTGAATGCTGAAGCCGGGCAACCGGATCCAGATCTTGGCACCGTTGGTCTCCGAAAGGCTGGTCGGCAGCAGGGCGGGGATGGCCAACAGGAGCAGACCGGTCAGACCGCAGATGTAGTCGTAGCGGGCCAGCATCCGGTGATCCTTGAGATAGACCACGGTCGCGGTGAAGCCGGCCACGCCGACCAGCGTCCAGAGCATCTGCTGCCCGGCGCCGGGGCTGTCGGCGGGCATGCCGGGAACCAGGTCGAGGCGGTGGATGAGCACCAGGCCCAGACCGTTGAGCAGAGCGACCACCGGAAGCAGCAGTGGGTCGGCGAACGGAGCGTAGCGCCGGATCGCCAGATGCGCGCAGACGAACGTGGTCAAGAACACCAGCGTGTAGGTCAGCAGATCCCAGGACAGGCCCTGTTCCTGATTGGCCTCCACGATCAGCAGTGCGATGCCCGTGATGAGCGTGGCGAAACACAGCAGTCCGAGTTCGGAGTTGCGCCGGGTCGGCAGCGCCGGGGTGAGGGTCACCGGTGACTGCGGAGCAGTGGTCGACTCCCGATCCGCCTTCGGCTTCGCCCGGGCGGTCATGCCGCCGCCCGGCAGTCCGTGCCCGGTTTCTGTTGCGGGACAGGCAGAATCGCGGTGCTCTGGGGCGCGGATGTACCGCTCTTGGGAGTCGTCGGCTTCGCCGAGGTGCTCGGCGCAGTGCTGGTCGGCGCAGTGCTGGTCGGCGCAGTGCTGGTTTGCGCAGTGCTGGT
>NZ_JAFMJZ010000056.1 GCF_017853185.1 Mycolicibacterium sp. | reverse complement strand
GCGCTGCTGCGCTCGACGGCCGCCCGGACCCCGCAGTTCAACTGCTTCGCGATGCATGAGTGGGCGATGGTCTACCGCGCCGGGGAACGTCGGCACGCCAAGGTGCCGCTGCGGCTGGGTCCGGCCGGCACCGACGCCGTCGTCGAGTCCGCGCCGCTGCGCTGCACCCATTTCGACGCCTACCGGTTCTTCACCGCTCCCGCCGTGCCGAGAAACCAGCAGCGGCTGACCCGGGCCGGCCAGGCCGATTCCGAACAGCCGGGTTGCCTGCACTCCAACATGGACCTCTATAAGTGGTGCTACAAACTCGGTTCACTGGTCGAGTCGGGTTTGCTGCTGGATTGTCTGGAACTGGCGCTGGCGGCCCGCCGGCTGGACATGCGGGCCAGCCCCTACGACCTGCGCGATTACGGGCTCGCCCCGATCACAGTCGAGGAACCGGCCGGCCGAGCCGAGTACGCGCGCCGCCAGGCCGTCATCGCCGAGCGGGCAGCGCCACTGCGGGCTGTGCTGCTCGAGCGTTGCGAGCGGCTACTCGCCGCCACGGCGACGTCGGCGGCGGTACCGACCGATAGGATCGGAGCACTTTCAGCCATGGAGGAACAGTGAGCAATGATCGGGTGGCTGTCGGCAATCTGCGGGTCGACCGCGGGCTGTACGACTTCATCACTAACGAGGCGATTCCCGGCACCGGGATCGACCCCGACAGCTTCTGGGCCGGGGTCGACAAGGTCGTCGCCGACCTGAGCCCGCGCAACGATGAGCTGCTGGCCCGACGAGACCAGTTGCAGGCCCAGATCGACAAGTACCACCGGGCACGCGTCGTCGGAGGGTTCGAACCGGCCGAGTACAAGCAGTTCCTCATCGACATCGGTTACCTGCTGCCCGAGCCGGCCGACTTCACCATCCGGACCTCCGGCGTCGACACCGAGATCACCTCCACGTCCGGCCCCCAGCTGGTGGTGCCGATCCTCAACGCGCGCTTCGCCCTCAACGCGGCCAACGCCCGCTGGGGTTCGCTGTATGACGCGCTGTACGGCACCGACGTGCTCAGCGAGGACAACGGCGCCGAGAAGGGCAGCAGCTTCAATCCGGTGCGCGGCGCGAAGGTGATCGCCTACGCCCGCAAGTTCCTCGACGACACCGTTCCCCTGAGTTCGGGCAGCTACTCCGACGCCACCGCCCTGCGGGTGTCCGACGGCGCCTTCGTGGTGACCCTCGGAAACGGGAGCGACGTCGGCCTGGCCGACCCGGCCCAGTTCGTCGGCTATCTCGGCGACCCCGACTCCCCCACCTCGGTGCTGCTGGTCAACCACGGTCTGCACATCGAGATCCAGGTGGATCCGGAGTCCCCGATCGGATCGATGGACGGCGCCGGGATCAAGGACGTCTTCCTCGAGTCGGCGATCACCACGATCATGGACTTCGAGGATTCCGTGGCCGCCGTCGACGCCGACGACAAGATCCTCGGTTACCGAAACTGGTTGGGCCTCAACAGGGGTGATCTTGCCGAGGAGGTCTCCAAGGGCGCCAAGACCTTCACCCGCACACTCAACGCCGACCGCGTCTACAACGCGCCGAACGGGACGTCGTTCACGCTGCCCGGCCGCAGCCTGCTGTTCGTGCGCAACGTCGGTCACCTGATGACCAACGACGCGATCACCGACGCAGACGGCAACGAGATCCGCGAGGGCATTCAGGACGCACTGTTCACGTCCCTGATCGCCATGCACGGCCTCAACGGGCAGAACAGCCGGACCGGCTCCATCTACATCGTCAAGCCCAAGATGCACGGGCCCGACGAGGTCGCCTTCACCTGTGAACTGTTCAGCCGCGTGGAGGACGTTCTCGGACTGCCCGCCAACACCATCAAGGTCGGCATCATGGATGAGGAACGGCGCACCACGCTGAACCTCAAGGCCTGCGTCGAGGCGGCCGCCGATCGGGTGGTGTTCATCAACACCGGCTTCCTGGACCGCACCGGCGACGAGATCCACACCTCGATGGAAGCCGGACCGATGATCCGCAAGGGCGCGATGAAGACCCAGCCCTGGATCCTGGCCTACGAGGACCAGAACGTCGACGTCGGACTGGCCACCGGGTTCTCCGGCCGAGCCCAGATCGGCAAGGGCATGTGGGCCATGCCCGACCTGATGGCCGACATGGTCGAGCAGAAGATCGCCCAGCCGCGGGCCGGCGCCACCACCGCCTGGGTGCCCTCACCCACCGCGGCCACCCTGCACGCCATGCACTATCACTACGTCGACGTCGAGGCGGTGCAGCGCGAACTCGCCGGCAAGCGGCGCGGCACGATCGACCAGCTGCTCACCGTGCCGCTGGCCCAGCACGACCTGGCCTGGTCGAACGACGAGATCCACGAGGAACTGGACAACAACTGCCAGTCGATCCTGGGCTACGTGGTGCGCTGGGTCGATGCCGGCGTCGGCTGTTCCAAGGTCCCCGACATCCACGACGTCGCCCTGATGGAGGACCGCGCCACCCTGCGGATCTCCAGCCAGCTCCTGGCCAACTGGCTGCGGCACGGCGTCATCACCGAGGACAACGTCAAGGAGAGCCTGCGCCGGATGGCGGCGGTGGTCGACGAGCAGAACGCCGGTGATCCCACCTACCGGCCGATGGCGCCGGATCCCGAGGGCAGCATCGCCTTCCAGGCGGCGAGCGAGCTGATCCTGTCCGGGGCGGCCCAGCCAAGCGGCTACACCGAGCCGATCCTGCACCGCCGCCGCCGGGAGCTCAAGGCCAGCCTCGGCTTGTGACGCCACGAGAGATGGGCAGCTGATGGGCAGGCACACCATGCCGGACGATTTCTCCGGCGCGCAGGACGAGGCCGGCGACGACCTAACCGCCACCGGTCGGCGACGCCGGGTGGACGCCGGCCGACGCGGCGTGAGCGTCGGAGTGATCGCCGCCCTGGTCGCGGTGGTGCTGCTCGTCGGCGGCGTCATCCTGTGGCGTTTCTTCGGCAACGCGCTGTCCCACCGGTCCGCCGAGGCGGCCAAGCAATGCCTGCAGGGCACCGCCACCATCTCGGTGGCCGCTGATCCCTCGATCGCCGAGTACGTCAAGACCTTCGCCGAGAGTTACAACGAGGACGCCTCTCCGGTCGGTGACACCTGCGTGAAAGTCGCGGTGACGCCGGCCGATTCCGCAACGGTGCTGACCGGACTGGCCGGCACCTGGCCCGCCGGTCTCGGTGAGCGCCCCGCGCTGTGGATCCCGGCGTCGTCGGCGCCCGCGACCCGGTTGCAGGCGGTGGCAGGCAAGCAGATCGTCAGTGACTTGCGCTCCCTGGTCACCTCACCGTTGGCGCTGGCGGTACGCCCGCAGCTCAAAAACGCCCTGGGACAACAGGGTTGGGCCGCACTGCCCGGATTGCAGACCAACCCGGCCGGCCTCGACGGATTGAACCTGCCCGGCTGGGGAGGGCTGCGACTGTCCGTGCCCACCGTCGGGGCGGGCGACGCCGGCTATCTGCTCGCCGAGGCCGTCGCGGTCGCCTCCGCTGCGCCCGGCGCCCCATCCACCGACGGTCTGGCCGCGGTGACCTCGCTGCTGGCCGCCCAGCCGCAGCTCGCCAACACCACCACCGACGCGGCATGGGACGCGCTCACCGCGCCGGGTGATCCGGCGGCAGCCCCGGTGCACGCGGTCGCGATCACCGAACAGCAGCTCTACCAACGGACTTCACCGCTGCCCGCGGAGCGGGGTGCCGTCGCGACCTGGATCGCCGATGGCCCGTCCGCGGTCGCCGACTATCCGACGGTGCTGCTGTCCGGCAAGTGGCTGTCCGAGGAACAGGTAAGCGGCGCCAGCGAGTTCGCCCGTTTCATGCGCAAGCCCGCCCAGCTCGACGCCCTGCTGCAAGCCGGTTTCCGGGTCGACGGCAAGGCCCGCGAAGGCAACGACTCGGTTGGTTTCGCCCCGCTGTCGGCGCCGATGCCGGCCGGCGACGACGCCCAACGCGCCGCGATCGCCGCCGCGGTCACCCCGGCCGGAGTCGCGACGACGACGGTTCTGCTCAACGAGGGACTCACCGGCGACGAAGGCGGGAAGCCGCGACTGCTCAACGTCACGGCGGCACTGCGGGACCGGATCAGCGCCCTGCCGGCTGATGCGTCCGTCGGGCTGTGGACCTTCAACAAGGTCGACAGCGGCGCTGCGGTCCAGACCGGCCCACTCGGCGAGCAACTGGGACCGCAGCCGCGGTCCGCAGCGCTGACCGGTGTGCTGAACTCGACGACGCCGACCAGTGGCGGCGGGGTCTCCTTCACCACGGTGCGGGCGGCACTTGCCGACGCGGTCGCCAACTACCGTCCGGGTCAACCCAATTCGATCCTGGTGATCACCCAGGGCCCGCACACCGATCAGACCCTCGACGCCCAGGGGCTTCAGGATGCCGTCAGGGGCGCTCTGGACCCGAACCGCCCGGTGGTGATCAACGTCATCGACTTCGGCGGCGATCCGGACAAGCCCACCTGGGAGGCCGTCGCCAAACTGTCCGGCGGCGGTTACCAGGAGATCGCGACGTCGGACTCCCCCGACCTGGCCGCGGCGATCACCCGATGGGTGCCCTAGTCCAGACCCGACAGCCGCAGTAGTTGCATTGCGGCCGCGGTGAATTCGTTCGGGACCTCGATCTGCGGGTAGTGGCCGATCCCCGGGAGTTCCATCACCTCCGCGGCCGGGCGAAGCTCACGCAGGCCCGCAAGGACCGAGGTGGTGGCCACCGGGTCCCCGGTCGCCCACAGGAAGCCCAGCGGCTTGGGCCAGTTCCGCACCGCACCGTGCCACCGCTGCGCGTAGGTCACCCGCTCGTTGAGGTACGCGCACAGCAGGTGCAGGATTCGGTTACCGTCCTCGCGGGCCAGCAGCGCCCACTGCGCCTGCGCCTCGGCGTCGGACAACGGATGCGCGACGCTGAACAGCTTGGCGAAACCGCGCAGGAAGCCGCGCTCATTGGTGAGCCGGGCGGCCAACGGCCCCAACGGACCCCGCAGGATCTTCTGGATCGGCCGCAGGCTCGCGCGTTCGATGATGACGCTGCCGTTGGTCAGCACTGCGCGTTCGATGGTGAACGGCAGCGTGCCGGCCACATCGCGGGCCAGCAGTTCGGTGGCCACCGAGGTGCCCATGTCATGGGCGAGCAGGACAACCGGTCCGGTACTGGTCGCGGCGACCACGTCCTCCAGGATGTCGGCCTGCTCGAAAAGGCTGTAGCGGTGCGGCCTGGGTTTGTCCGACAGTCCGAATCCCAGGAAGTCCAGGGTCAGCCAGCTGTTGTCGCCGAGACGCTCGGTCACCGCACGGAAATCGTAGGAGCTGGACGGAAACCCGTGCAGCAGGAGCACCGTCGGCCCGATCCCGAGATGGGTGCGGACGAAGACCGATCCGGCCCGGGTGGCCACCATCCCGCCGCCGAGTTGCCACTGGCGCACCTCGGCCGGGAGGGCGTCGGTCACGCGAAGGCTTCCACCGGCGGGCAGGAGCACACCAGGTTGCGATCGCCGTAGGCGCCGTCGATCCGCCGCACCGGCGGCCACACCTTCGGCCGGAAGCCCTTGCCCAGCGGGTAGGCCGCCTGCTCCCGGGTGTACGGGTGGTTCCAGTCCTCCACCAGCAGGCATTCCGCGGTGTGCGGGGAGTTGCACAACGGATTGTCATCGGCCGGCCATTCGCCGGCGCCCACCTGATCGATCTCGGCGCGGATGGCGATCATCGCCTCACAGAAGGCGTCCACCTCCGCCAGGCTCTCACTCTCGGTCGGCTCCACCATCAGTGTGCCCGCGACCGGGAAGCTCATCGTCGGCGCGTGGAATCCGTAGTCCGCCAATCGCTTTGCGACATCGTCGACGGTGACGCCGGTGGCCTTGGTGATCGGCCGCAGGTCCAGGATGCATTCGTGGGCGACCATGCCGTTCTCGCCGGTGTAGAGCACCGGGTAGTACTCGTCGAGGCGGCGGGCGATGTAGTTGGCCGAGGCGATCGCGGCCAGCGAGGCCTTGCGCAATCCGGCCGCGCCCATCAACCGGATGTAGGCCCAGGTGATCGGCAGGATGGAGGCCGACCCGTACGGAGCGGCCGACACCACATGGCCGTGCGGAAGTTCGTCGGCCAGCGGATGGCCGGGCAGATAGGGCGCCAGGTGCGCACGGACCGCCACCGGCCCGACGCCCGGACCACCGCCGCCGTGCGGAATGCAGAACGTTTTGTGCAGGTTCAGGTGACTGACGTCCCCGCCGAACTTTCCGGGCCGGGCCAGACCCACCAGTGCGTTGAGGTTGGCGCCGTCGACGTAGACCTGCCCGCCGGCGTCGTGCACGGCCGCGCAGATCTCGGCGATGTCATGCTCGTAAACCCCGTGGGTGGACGGGTAGGTGATCATCAGCGCGGCGAGTTTGTCGGCGTTCTCGGCGACCTTGGCCCGCAGATCATCGAGGTCCACGTCACCGTTTTCCCGGCAGCCGACCACGACCACCCGCATACCGGCCAGTGCGGCCGACGCCGCGTTGGTGCCGTGCGCACTCGACGGAATCAGGCAGATGTCGCGGTGCGACTCCCCCCGCCCGGCGTGATAGTCGTGGATGGCCAGCAGACCCGCGTACTCGCCCTGTGATCCGGCGTTGGGCTGCAACGAGATTGCGTCGTAACCGGTGATCCCGGTCAGCCACTCGGTCAGGTCGGCGATCAGCCGGCGCAGGCCGGGTGCGTCGTCGGCGGGAGCGAACGGATGCTGGCGGCCGAACTCCGGCCAGGTGATCGCCTCCATCTCGGTGGCGGCGTTGAGCTTCATGGTGCACGACCCCAGCGGGATCATGGTGCGGTCCAGCGCCAGGTCCTTATCGGCGAGCGTGCGCAGATAGCGCATCATCGACGTCTCGGTGCGGTACGCGGTGAACGCCGGGTGGGTCAGGAAATCCGTTGTGCGGGTTGCGATATCGGGCCCGGCGGACTCCCCTGCCCGGCCGGCCCCAAAGGCCGCCAGCACCCGGGTGACGTCCTCGTCGGTGGTGGCTTCGTCGCAGGAGACAGAGACGTGGTCATCGTCGACCCGCCAGATGTTGATCTCGTACTCCTTGGCCGCATCCTGAACGGCGGTTGCCCGCCCCGGGACACGGGCCAGCACGGTGTCGAAGAAGGCGTCGTGCACCACCTCGACACCGGCGGCCTGCAAGCCGCCGGCCACGGCGCAGGCATGCCCGTGCACCCGGCGCGCGATCTCGGTCAGGCCGTCGGCGCCGTGGTAGCTGGCGTACATCGCGGCCATCACCGCCAGCAGCACCTGGGCGGTGCAGATGTTCGAGGTCGCCTTGTCCCGGCGGATGTGCTGTTCACGGGTCTGCAGCGAGAGCCGGTAGGCCCGCGCCCCGTCGGCATCCTGGGACACACCGACCAGGCGGCCCGGCAACTGCCGGGCGTGGCTGGTGTGCGCGGCCAGGTAGCCGGCGTGCGGCCCGCCGAATCCCATCGGCACGCCGAAACGCTGGGCACTGCCGAAAGCGACGTCGGCGCCGAACTCCCCCGGCGGGGCGATCAGCGTGAGCGCCAGCAGATCGGCGCCGACCGCCACCAGGGCCCCGCGCTCATGGGCCTGCTCGACCAATGCCGACCAGTCGGTCACCCTGCCACTGGCGCCGGGCAACTGGACGATGACACCGAAGAACTCGCCATCGGGCAGGCCGTTGCGCAGATCGGCGGTGACGATCTCGATGCCCAGCGGCTCGGCGCGGGTGGCCAGCACCGCGGCGGTCTGGGCGAACACGTCGGCGTCCACCGCGAGCCGGTTGGCCGAACCGCGCACCGCGCGGTGCATCAGGGTCATCGCCTCGGCGGCGGCGGTTGCCTCGTCCAACATCGAGGCGTTGGCGATCTCCAGCCCGGTGAGGTCGCCGATCATGGTCTGGAAGTTCAGCAGCGCCTCCAGCCGGCCCTGGCTGATCTCCGGCTGGTACGGCGTGTAGGCGGTGTACCAGGCCGGGTTCTCCAGGATGTTGCGCAGCAGCACCGGTGGGGTCAGCGTGTCGTAATAGCCCTGGCCGATCATCGACACCGCAATGGTGTTGGCGTCGGCCAGCGCCCGCAATTCGGCCAAGGTCTGATGTTCGGTGGCCGGCGCCGGCAGCGTCTCCAGGCCGGGCGCCACACCTCGGCTGTTCAGCGCGTCGAGGATGCCGGCCGGCAGCGCCTTGGCGGCCATCTCGTCGAGCGAGGCGACGCCGATGACGCCCAGCATCTGAGTCAGCGCAGCGGGGTCGAGTCCGATGTGGCGGGCGGCGAAGGCGGATTCGTTGGACACTTCAAGCTTGGACACTCGACACTCCTGGGTAGGGCGGACGGCGGTGAAGCGTCCTCTCCCTCTGTCGTCGGTGCCTGAGAGATTCGGCCGGCGGCTACCGCCGTGAGCCTTTCCCCATGGGCGGGCGGCTCCACCCGAACCGGGCTGAGTCCGCCGCTTTCCAGAGGCATCGGATCCCGGTGCGGTCCGGGGGCCTGAGAGGTTGACGGAGAGGTATTGCTCCTTCGGCGTCCGCGGCTGGCTGCCGCGGAACTCTCCCGCACGAGGTCGATGCGCCCCCAACTCTAGCCGCGAGCAGACATAAAGTCGCATCGACGGGGGGTGTTTTGTGCGACTACGCGGCTGCTCGCCGCGGGGGCGGCAGGTGCGGCGGGGGTCAGCCGATCTTGCGGTCGCGGCTCTTGCGCCGGGAGGCCAGCTCGTCCTCCGGAGCGGCGATCGACTCGCCGCCATCGGCCCGCTCCCCGGGGAAGTCGGCGATCGCGCCGGTGAGTTCGCGCATCGCACCGCTGACCGCGATGCCGAACACCCCCTGGCCGCCCTGCAGCAGGTCGACCACCTCTTCAGCGGAAGTGCACTCGTAGACGGTGGTGCCGTCCGAGAACAGGGTGATGTTGGCGAGGTCCTGCACGCCGCGCTGACGCAGATGGTCGACGGCGACGCGGATGTTGTGCAGCGAGATGCCGGTGTCGAGGAGTCGCTTGACGATCTTCAGGACGAGGATGTCCTTGAAGGAGTACAAACGCTGGCTGCCGGATCCGGCGGCGCCGCGGATCGAGGGCACCACCAGCGAGGTACGTGCCCAATAGTCCAACTGGCGGTAGGTGATTCCGGCGATCTGGCAGGCGCTCGGGCCGCGGTAGCCGACGAGTTCATCCGGCACCGAGTCGTCGGGGAACAGGCCACCCTGCACCGGCGCGCTCACTGCCGCGACAGCCGGGGCGTCCGCCTCGAAGCGGGCGGGTGAGACAGCGAAGTCCAGCTGCTCCTGACGCGGCTCATCGCCCACGATGTTTCCTCTCGCCGTTCCGCCGCTGACCGCTCCGCCGACTGCGTCCCTCAAGTGTCATGAGCATACGCCTTGTCGACCGGGCCGGTCGTGCTCCCGCAGCAACCTAAGTTCGTATCGGAAGTATGGCCGCCGGGTGATGCGCTACCCGGCGCAACACGGCGTGTCGGATCACCACTGACCGATATGAGACGGATCCGTGATCTGGCGGTTTGGTTCAGCCGGCCTTGAAGTCGTCCGGGGAGATGCTGTCGAGGAATTCCTTGAACTTCTCGACCTCGTCCTCGCGGACGGCTCCGCCGGACTCCTCGTCGCCTTCGTCCGGGATCAGCAGGCCGGCCTCGTCGAGGACCGCGTCCTCCACGTAGATCGGCACACCCATCCGCAGTGCGATGGCCACCGAGTCCGACGGCCGCGCCGAGACCCGCACCTCGGAATCGAAGACCAGGTCGGCGTAGAAGGTGCCCTCCTGAAGATCGACGATGCGCACCTCCTTGAGCGAATGCCCAAGCGCGCCAATGACGTCGCGGAACAGATCGTGGGTCAGCGGCCGGACCGGCTCCACTCCCTGTTGTTCCAGGATGATGGCGTTGGCTTCGGTCTGCCCGATCCAGATCGGCAGGTAGCGGTCCCCCTCGGACTCACGCAGGAGCAGAACGGGCTGATTGGCCGGCTGCTCGACGCGAATGCCGACCACGCGAACCTCACCCATCAGCCACCTCACCTTCGCGTAGGAACACGCCGCCACATCTGGAGCAAAGTCTAGTCCCGACTACCCGACTTCTCCTCGGGACGTCCCGTCCCGCATCGTCGCCGGGAGGCCGTCAGCGGTCCAGTACGTCTCGCACCGCCGACTTGATCAACGAGGTGTGCAGCGTGATCGCCAGCGCGGCCACCTCGCGGGCCAGGTCGTCGGCGCGGTCACGGGCGCCGGTCGTGCCGGCCTTCCCGACCGGACCGGCGATCTGCGCGACCAGGTCGGACTGCCGTTCGGCAGCCGAACGGAAGGCGCGCAGGTGGCGGGGTTCGATGCCGTATTCGCCGAGAGCGCCGGCGCACTGGGCGATCACCACCGAGTGCTCGTCGAAGAGCCCGCCGGGCCCGGTGGTGATGATGCCTTCCTTGCGCAGCGCCGTGAGCAGTTCCGGGCTGACCCCGGAGCGTGCCAGCAGGTCCTCACGGGTCAGCCGGACCGGACTGCTCGCCACCGCTGCCCCGCGTGCGGGTGCCGCATCGGTGACGGGAACCAGGCGCGGAGCCGGGTAGGCCGAATTCCGCAGCGCTGAATTGCTCTGTGGCAGTTCACCGTCCGGCTGGGCGTCGAGTTGGCTCTTGATGACCTTCAGCGGCAGATACTGATCACGCTGCGCGGTCAGGATGAAACGCAGCCGGGCGCAGTCATACGCGGTGAAGCGCCGGTAGCCCGACGGACTGCGTTGCGGCGTGACGAGGCCTTCGGCCTCCAGAAATCGGATCTTGGAGATGCTGACGTCCGGGAAGTCCGGCCGCAGCAGGTCCAGTACCGCTCCGATGGATATCCCGGGTGGACCCGAGCTATCGGGAGCCGTCATCCCGCAGACTTGGGTCCGGTCAGGAAAACCAGGCGGAACTTGCCGATCTGCACCTCGTCGCCGTTGGCCAGCGTCGCCGAATCCACCGGCTCACGGTTGACGTAGGTGCCGTTGAGGCTGCCCACATCGACGACCTGGAACTCGGCGCCGTCGAGGCGGAACTCCGCGTGCCGACGGCTGACGGTGACATCGTCGAGGAAGATGTCGGAGTCCGGATGGCGACCGGCCGACGTGGTCGGCTGATCGAGCAGGAACCGGGAGCCCGCATTGGGGCCGCGCTTGACCACCAGCAGCGCCGCGCCGGCCGGCAGGCCCTCTACACCCGACACCGCCGACTCCCCGGCCGGACTGGCCGGCGCCTCGAGGTCGTTGAGGAAGTCAGCGCGGAAGACCGAGGTCGTCTCCACGGTGACCTCGTCAGAGGTGTCGTCGGCCCCGAATCGCCGATCGTTCTCCGTCACCCGAACTCCTCACTGGTTTGATTCGACCGTACCGCGGCGCGGTCGCTTTGTGCCCCGCACTCATCCGATGTGGCGCCAGCACGGCCGGATGCCCTGTTTGCAGGCACCCTAACAACCGGCGTCGGCGTCTCGGCTAGGCGAGGGTGCCCCGGTAGGCGTCCGGGTCGAGAAGCGCTGCCAAACCCTGATCGAGGGTATCGCTGTCGGCACGGAGCTCCAAGAGCCAGCCCTGCCCGTAGGGATCGGAGTTCACCAACTGCGGGTTGCCCTCCAGATCGGTGTTCACACCGACCACGGTCGCCGAGACCGGGGCATACAGGTCGGAGACCGACTTGGTGGACTCCACCTCGCCGAACGTCTCGCCGGCGCTGACCTCCGTGCCGACCGCCGGAAGCTGGACGTACACGACGTCACCGAGGGATGACTGCGCGAAGTCGGTGATGCCGACCCGAACGGTGTCCTCGCCGGTCCGGCGAACCCACTCATGCTCGGCGGTGTAGCGCAGTTCGGCGGGGATGTCGCTCACAGGGCTCCTTTGAGTGTCGCTGTCGTCGATGTCGCTATCTGGGCGCCGGCCGGCGCTTACTTGACGGGCTGAGCGTATTGGCGCGGTTTCGGTTGCCGCAAGGCGGTGACCTCCACCCGGTCGGATTGGGCGACCGTCATCGTCCCGCCGACCCGCTTGACGCTGTCCACCGCACCACCGGGAATGTTCATCGCAGCGGCCAGCGTGGGCGGATCACCAATGGCCACAATCGAATACGGGGCATGGAAGGTCTGCGAATCGATCACCAGGGCGCCCGGATCCCCCTCGAACCAGGTACCGACCCCGACCCGGACCGCTTGTCCACCGGATCGGATCTCCATGGTTTCAGCCCCGGCCGCCCGCAGTTCGTTGACGACGTCGAGCATCGTCTCCGGCGACACCCCGGGCCCCGGGTCTTCGATGGTGACCGTCACGCCGGGACCGTTCGCCGCGACGGTGCCGACCAGGATGGACAACGCCGCCAGCCGGTCCCGGGCGTTCGCGACGGCAGCCTGATCGCTGTTGCCGGCGGCCTGCATGGCGGCCAGATCGCGCTGCAGACCGGCCACCTCGGTGTTGAGCGCGGCTTCGCGTTGCTGCAGGGAGTCCAGCAGGGTCAGCAGATCGGCCGGCCGGGCGTTGCGCAGGGCATCGCCGGAATCGGTCTGCCGGACCTGGGCGGCGATGGCCACCCCGAGCAGCAGACACAACAGCGCGGCCAGCACCCCGAAGACCCGCCGTGACCTGGCCGGCGGGTCCGGCATCTCATGCCGGCCCGGCCCGGTCATGTGAGACATCCGGGCACTCACGCCCCCAGCAGCCGGCGCCGCAGTGCGGCGGCGTTGCCGAAGATCCGGATGCCGAGCACCACGATGATCGCCGTCGACAGCTGCGTGCCCACCCCCAACTGGTCGCCGACGTAGACGATCAGGGCCGCGACCAGGACGTTGAAGACGAAGGAGATGACGAACACCTTCGCGTCGAAGATCTTCTCCAAGTAGGCCCGCAGGCCGCCGAACACCGCATCCAGAGCCGCCACCACCGCGATCGGCAGGTACGGCCCGATGATGTCCGGCACGCTGGGCCGCAGGACCAGACCCAGCACGATGCCGACGACGAGTGCGACGATTCCGATCATCGGCTACCTTCCCGGTCCGTCTGGCAGGCCAAACCTAACCTCCCGGTTCGGGCTGGCGGGCAGGGTGAGCGTTTCTTCGGCGCTGACCGACACACCGACCCGGTAGGCCGTCTCGAGCAACCGCAGCCGCTGCAGCGCGGTGCTGGCGGCGAAGGACTCGGCCAGCCTGTCCGGCGCCCCGATGGCCAGCACGGTGTACGGGCCGGCGACGGGTTGGTTGTCCACCAGGATGGCTTCGCCGGCCTGCCTGATGGTGACCCCGGGCCCGATGCGCACCCCGCCGACGGAGATCGCCTCGGCACCGCCGGCCCACAGCGCGTTGACCACCAGCTGCAGATCGCGGTCCAGAATCACCTGCCGGGCGCCCGGGACCCGTTGCTTGGAGGCGTCGGTCAGGTCCGGTCCGGCCGCGGGTTCGGTCGCGGTGACCGCCAGCCCCGGCCCGGTCACGGACGTGGACGCCGCGCTGAGGCTGATGGCGTCGAGTTCGGCGAGCAGGCCGCGACCGGCGGCGTCGGCGGTCAGCGCGCGGCGTCGCACGGCATCGGACTGGGCGGCCAGTTCGTCACGGCGCTCGACGAGTTGCGCGGTGCGCTGCTGGGCGCCGCGGACACCGGAGGCAAGCCCCTGCTGGGCCGCGTTCACGCCCGGCGCGGTGGACCGGGCCTGGGCCACCGCCACCGCGAACACCGTGGCGATCAGCAGTGCGGCCAGCCCCTGCCACAGCAACTGTGGGCCCGCCGTCCGAGCCCGGCCGGCCGCGACGCGTGCGGCCGACGCAGCGGCGTACCCGGGATCGAGATGATCGGAGAGCAGCGAACGCAGCAGCGACGGCGCAGAGAAATCCTGTGTAGCGAAGACCGGCGCCGCCGGCGACTCACGCACGGTGGCGCACCCTCGGCAACCCGCGCACCACCATCCGCACCTGGATCAGGTACAGCACGGCCGACCACAGGTACATGCCGATCCCCCAGATGACGAAACCCCACCCGATTGCGCCAATCACCCTGCTCCACAACGCATCCCACTGACCCAGCAGCACCAGCGGGAGTCCTGACATCAGTGCGAAGGTGGCAGCCTTGCCGATGTAGGTGACCGGCAGCGCGTCCAGTCCACGGGCGCGTAGGACCGGAAGGGTGGCCGCCAGCACGAGGTCGCGGCCGAGCAGGATTCCCACCACCCACCACGGCAGTACGCCGGCGAACGCCAGTCCGATCGGGACGGTCACCATGTAGATCCGGTCGACCAGGGGGTCGAGCAACTCCCCCAGCCGCGATGACTGATTGGGCACCAGACGGGCGATCTTGCCGTCGGCCCAGTCCGAGGTGCCGCTGAACATCAGGATGGCGGTGGCCGGTCCCCAGGCGTGCCGCGCGAGCAGCAGGTAGAGGAACACCGGCAGCAGAGCCAGCCGGATGAAGCTGAGGATGTTCGGGATGGTCCACACCCGGCTCTCCATGGTGTTGAACCTAACCTGTGACTAGCGGAACACCCCGGGCAGACTCAACGCCGAGAGTGTGTCGTCGCGGAGCGGGTTGTCGTGGACCATGTAGGTCCACGTCGAGGTCGGCCGCGCCAGCTTGGACAGGTCCAGGCCGGGTTCCTCGGACAGCACGTTGGCCGTCTCGAAGGTCTGCTGGGACGCCTCGATGGCATCGGCGGCCAGGTTCGTGAAGGCGTCGACCGCCAACCGGTGGAACTCGTCGAGCGGGTTCTGCCGGCCCAATGCGCGCAGGTGGATGCTCTCCCGGATGTCGGAGAGGTAGGCCAGGTGATCGGCCCAGCCCCGGTCGAGGTGGAAGAGCATGATCTTGCGGCAGATACGCTCGAGGTCGTCCTCGGAAACGCTCTCCGCCAGTTCGTCGTAGCGCTCCGGTGAGAGTTCGCGGAGCTCCTCGCGGGCGGCGGGCGTGCTCAGCAGGGTGTTGCGCCGCTCCACGATGATCGTCCGCTGCTGGGCGATCAACTGGTTGTAGCGCCAGGTGTTGGCGTGCACGTCGAGTAGCCGGCCCTCGGCCACCCGCTGGGCGTGGTCGATGAGTTCGCCGGCCTTGGGGCTGGTGATCAGCCCGGTCTCGTCGCATTCCATCGGCAGCTTGGTTGATTCGAGGTGGGCGGCGACGACGTCGTCCTCCCAACTGGAGAAGAAGATCGTGGAGCCCGGATCGCCCTGCCGGCCGGCGCGACCGCGCAACTGGTTGTCCAGCCGTTCGGTGCGGTGCCGACCGGTGCCGATCACGTGCAGACCACCGAGGTCGGCCACCTTGGCATGGTCGGCCTCATCGGAGCCGCCGAGGCGGATGTCGGTGCCGCGCCCGGCCATCTGGGTCGAGACGGTGACCACGCCGAGCTTGCCCGCCTCGGCGATGACGGCCGCCTCCTCCTCGTCGTTCTTGGCGTTGAGCACCACCGCGGGCACCCCGCGGCGGACCAGCCGGGAGTGCAGGTCCTCGGACTCGGCCACGTCGTGGGTGCCGACCAGGATCGGCTGCCCGGTGGCATGCACCTCGATGATGTGGTCGATGATGCCGTCGTTCTTGGCCGCGGCGTTGATGTAGACCCGGTCCGCCTCGTCCACCCGGATGTTGGGGGCGTTGGACGGGATGGGCGAGACGCCGAGCTTGTAGAACTGGCGCAACTGCTCACCGGCGGCCAGCGCGGTGCCGGTCATCCCGCACACCGTCGGGTACCGGTTGATCAGGGCCTGCACCGTGATGGTGTCGAGCACCTCACCGGTCTCGGTGGTCTCGATGCCCTCCTTGGCCTCCACCGCCGCCTGCAGACCGTCGGGCCAGCGCTGCAGGGTGGCGATCCGCCCGCGGGAGGCGTTGATGAGCTGCACCGCCCCGTCGCGGACGATGTAGTGCACGTCGCGCTGCAACAGCACGTGGGCGTGCAGGGCGATGTTGACCTCGGTCAGCGTGGTGGTGACGTTCTCCTCGGAGTACAGGTCGATGCCGCCGAGCGCCTTCTCCAGCCGCTGGGCGCCGGCCTCGGTGAGGTGGACGTTGCGGCTGTCGTCGTCGGTGGCGAAGTACTGATCGGCCTCGGCCAGGCCTGCGCTGTCGGCGACGAGTTCGCCGACCAGGCGGACGATTTCGAGCTTCGGGGTCTCGCGGTGGGTGGTGCCGGCCAGCACCAGCGGAACCAGTGCCTCGTCGACCAGCACCGAGTCGGCCTCGTCGATCAGCGCCACGTCGGGGTTGGGCGACACCAGGTCCTCGACGTCGATGACCAGCTGGTCACGCAGCACGTCGAAGCCGATCTCGTTGACCGAGGCGTAGGTGACGTTGCACCGGTAGGCGGCGCGGCGTTCCTCGCGGGTCGAGTCCGCGGTGATCCAGCCGACGGTCAGTCCCATCGCCTCGATCACCGGGCCCATCCATTCCGCGTCACGGCGGGCCAGGTAGTCGTTGATGGTCACGACATGGACGTTGCGGCCGGCCAGCGCATACCCGGCGGCGGCGATCGCGCCGGAGAGCGTCTTGCCCTCACCGGTGGCCATCTCGACCACGTCGCCGGCCATCATCCGCAGCGCGCCGAGCAACTGGACGTCGAAGGGACGCAGCCCGATGGCCCGCTCGGAGGCCTCCCGGGCGATGGCGAGGAACTGCGGCATGTCGGGCGAGTCGGCGAGCTTGTCCAGGTTCAGCAACTGGGCGGCATCGGCGAGTTGCTCATCGTCGAGACCCCTGGCCTTGTCGTCGAACTCGGCCGACTTGTTCACCTCGGTCATCGACTGCGCTTTGACCTTTTCGGTGCTCGCGCCCAGCAGCCGCCAGAACCCCCGGCTCAGCCGGTTCTGGCCGGATCCGGTCTTCTTTGAACTCTTCGCCACGCGGTCAACGGTACCGGCGGGGCCGACGAACCCGGTTCAGGCCGGGTTCTGCGGTAGCTTCGCCGGGGAGATCCCCGCCGGGAGGAGAACGCGTTGGAGCCTTACGTACCGTCAATGGACTGGGGCAGTGAGCTGGTCCCGTCGCTGATCTGGATCCTGCGCGCCTGGGCGATCGCGGCGGTGATGACCGTGATCGTGCTCGTCCTGCTGTCGCGCCTCACCGTCTGGGGCCGGCAGTACTGGCGGGTCACCGGCGACTACTTCAAGGGCCGCGAGTCGGTCAAGGTCTGGATCTGGCTGGCCGTCCTACTGCTCTCGGTGATGATCTCGGTCCGGATCAGCGTGCTGTTGAGCTATTTCAGCAATGACCTCTACACCGCACTGCAGAAGGCCTTCGAGGCGTACGCCGCCCACGAGTCCGAGATTCAGGCCGAGGCGATTCACGGATTCTGGTTCGCACTCGTCATCTTCGCGATCCTGGCGACCATCTACATCACCCAGGTGATGCTCGACATCTACCTCACCCAGCGCTTCATCATCCGCTGGCGCACCTGGCTCACCGACCGACTGACCGGCGACTGGCTCAGCGACCACGCCTACTACCGGAGCCGGTTCACCGACTCCAACACCGATAACCCCGATCAGCGCATCCAGCAGGACGTCGACGTGTTCACCACCGGTGCCGGCGCGTCCCCCAACACCCCCACGGTCGGCACCGGTTCGATGCTGGTGTTCGGCGCCATCTCGTCGGTGTCCACCGTGGTGGCGTTCGTCCCGATCCTGTGGCGGTTGTCCGGTCCGGTCACGGTGTTCGGCTTCACCCTCGACCGCGCCCTGTTCTGGGTGGCCTTCGCGTACGTGATCATCGCGTCGGCGGTGGCCTTCTGGATCGGCAAGCCGCTGATCCGGCTCAGCTTCCGCAACGAGCTGACCAACGCCGCCTTCCGTTACGCGCTGGTCCGCCTTCGTGACGCCGCCGAGGCGGTCGGCTTCTACCGGGGCGAGAAGACCGAGCGCGGACTACTCAAGAAGCGGTACGACACGATCATCACCAACTACCGAGGGTTCGTCCGCCGCACCCTCGGGTTCACCGGCTGGAACCTGGCGATGAGCCAGATCATCGTGCCGCTGCCGCTGATCGTGCAGGCGCCCCGGCTGTTCAGAGGAGAGATGGACTTCGGCGACGTGACGCAGTCCTCCAGCGCCTTCTCCAACGTCAACGACTCGCTGTCCTTCTTCCGCAACGCCTACGACCAGTTCGCCGCCTATCGCGCGGTGATCATCCGTCTGCACGGACTGGTCGAGGCCAACCAGTTGGCCCGCGAGATGCCGAGCCTGGAGACGGTGGCCAGCGCCGACGGATCGGTGCAACTCGATCGGGTCGAGGTGCGCTCACCGTCGGGCAGTCAACTGGTGGATCCGCTGGATCTGCGACTGGAGCCGGGTGACGCCCTGGTGGTGACCGGCCGGTCCGGGTCCGGCAAGACCACACTGCTGCGCAGCATCGCCCAGATGTGGCCCTACACCTCCGGCACGGTGCGCCGGCCGGTCGACGGACACCAGACCATGTTCCTGTCCCAGATGCCCTACGTACCGCTGGGCGATCTGCGCACCGTGGTGTCCTATCCGGCCGAGTCCGGTGCCGTCTCCGACGAGGAGATCCAGAGCGTGTTGACGAAAGTCGCTCTGCCTCATCTGACTTCGCGTCTCAATGAGGAGGAGGACTGGGCCAAGGTGCTCTCCCCTGGTGAGCAGCAACGGGTGGCGTTCGCCCGCATCCTGCTCACCAAGCCCAAGGCGGTATTCCTCGACGAGGCCACCTCCGCCCTGGACGAGGGCTTGGAGTTCACCGTCTACGACCTGGTCCGCACGGAGTTGCCGGACACCATCCTGGTCAGCGTCAGCCACCGGCCGTCCGTTGAACAGCATCACGACCGGCACCTGGAACTGCGTGGCGAAGGCGAGTGGCACCTCGGCCCGGTCGAGGGCGGCCCGATCGAGGGCGGCCGGATCCAGGGCGGGGAGCCGGTTCCGGTCTGATCATGGAGCCCTACAAGCCGTCCCTGGACTGGGCAGGAGAGATCCCGCACTCACTGCTGTGGGCGGCCAAGGCGTGGGCGATCACGGCAGTCGTCGCCGTCATCGTCCTCATGCTGCTGACCCGCTACACCACCTGGGGGCGCCAGTTCTGGAGGGTCACCGGCGACTATTTCCGCGGTCGCAGCAGCCTGCGGGTCTGGGCCTGGCTGGGCGTGCTGCTGTTCTCGACGCTGATCGCGGTGCGGCTCAACGTGCTGCTGAGCTACCAGAGCAATGACCTGTACTCGTCGCTTCAGGTCGCCTTCGAGGGCGCCGGCGGCGGTGATCAGGCGGTCCGCGACTCCGGTGTGCACGGCTTCTGGATGGCGATCCTCACTTTCGCGCTGATCGCCACGGTCTACGTCAGCCGCGAGCTGATCGACATCTATCTGACTCAGCGCTTCATCATCCGCTGGCGAGTGTGGCTGACGGACCGGCTCAGCGCCGACTGGGTCGACCAGGAGTCGTTCTACCGGGGCCGGTTCCTCGACCATCCGATCGACAACCCCGACCAGCGCATCCAGCTCGACATCGACGCGTTCACCGCCTGCACGGGCACCGGGCCCAACACGCCGACGGCCGGGACGACGACAACGCTGCTGTTCGGCGCCATCAACGCGATGGTCTCGGTGGTCGCCTTCACCCCCATCCTGTGGAACCTGTCCGGGCAGCTGAGCTTCTTCGGCGTGACGGTCGAGCACGCGCTGTTCTGGATCGCGCTGATCTACGTGTTCGCCACCACCGTGGTCGCGTTCTGGATCGGCCGGCCACTGATCCGTTTCAGCTTCCGCAACGAACTCACCAACGCCGCCTTCCGCTACGCCCTGGTGAGAATGCGCGACGCCGCCGAGTCGATCAGCTTCTACCGAGGCGAAGGCGCCGAGAAGTCCATCCTGCGGACACGTTTCGCGGCGATCATCTCGAACTACCGCGGGTACGTCGCCCGCACGCTGGCCCTACTGGGTTGGAATCAGTCGATCAACCAGATCATCAACCCACTGCCCCTAGCCATTCAGGCTCCGCGGCTGTTCGCCGGCCAGATCACGTTCGGCGACGTCACCCAGTCTGCGACAGCATTCTTCAACGTTCACGACTCGCTGTCGTTCTTCCGCGCGGTGTACGACTCGTTCGCGGCCTACCGGGCCACGATCATCCGTCTCGAAGGACTGGTCGATTCCAATGAAAGGGCCAGAGCGCTGCCGCGGTTGCACGCCGAGGAAAGCCCCGACGGGTCAATCGAGTTGCGGGACTTGGAGGTTCGCAATCCTGACGGCGAGGTGCTGCTGCATGGACTAAATCTGCGCCTGGAACCCGGCAACTCGCTGGTGATCACGGGGCCGTCGGGATGCGGGCGCACCACGCTGCTGC
>NZ_JAFMJZ010000055.1 GCF_017853185.1 Mycolicibacterium sp. | reverse complement strand
TCGAGACCGCGATCTGGCGGCGCCGCGCAGTCTCCAACCGCTCCAACACCACATACCGCTCGGCAGCACCAAGGCAGTCCAGATCAGCAGCGGCCAGCACCTCGACCGCGTGGTCGAGCGCCTCCAACGCCACCGCTATCGAACTCATGTTCGAATACTGTCACGACCCACCGACAAAAATCCCCCACCGACTAACCTCCAATCAGGAGAGGGGGCTCGATGACCGACGCCGTTCTTGTCACCGGCGCGTTCGGACTCGTCGGAACCGCCACCGTCAAACATCTCGCGGCACAGGGCCGCCATGTGGTCGCCACCGACCTCGACACCCCGGCGAACCGCCAGGCAGCCCATGCTCTGCCCCCGGCCGTACAGGCCAAGTGGGCAGACCTCACCGACCCCACGCAGGTGACCGAACTCCTCAACGACGTGCAACCGGCGAGCATCATCCACCTCGCCGCCGTCATCCCGCCGCTGTGTTATGCCAATCCGCGACTGGCCCGCAAGGTCAACGTCGATGCCACCGCGAATCTGGTGAATGCCGCTGCGGCACAGCAGAATCCGCCGCGTTTCATCCAGGCTTCCAGTATCGCCGTCTACGGCCCGCGTAATCCGCACCACATCACCGGCGTGCTCACCGCCGACACTCCGGTGAATCCCTATGACGTCTACGGCCGACACAAGGTGGAAGCCGAGGCGATCGTGCGCGACTCTGCACTGGATTGGACGATCCTGCGCCTCGGCGGCGTGCTCAGCGTCGATCTCGGCAGCCTGCCGATGAATTCGGACATGGTGTATTTCGAAAGCGTGCTGCCGACCGACGGGAGGTTGCAGACCGTCGATGTGCGCGACGTCGCGCATGCCTTCGCCGCGGCCACCACCGCCGATGCGACGGGGCGCACGTTGTTGATCGGTGGCGACGACTCGCACCGTCAGAGGCAGGGCGAAATCGCGTCCTCGACCGCCGCGGCCATGGGCTTGGTGGGCGGAACGCCGAGCGGACGTCCAGGCGACCCGGACGACGACGACGGGTGGTTCGCCACCGACTGGATGGACACCGCCACCGCGCAGGCGGTGCTGAAACACCAGCACCATTCGTGGCCGCAGATGCTCGCCGAGATCAGCCACGAAGCCGGCTGGAAGCGCTATCCCCTTCGCCTCGTCGCCCCACTGGCGCGGGAGTTCCTCAAGCGCCAATCCGCCTACTACCGTCAGCCTGGAACGTATGCCAAGCCCTGGGACGCGGTGCGTCGCAAGTGGGGTGCCTGGCAGGAGGATCGGAGATCGGTGTGACCAATCAGCGAGTGGCCGTCGTCATCGGCGGCGCCTCCGGAATCGGCTGGGCCACCGCGCGTGCCCTGGCGCAGGACGGTTGCCGCGTCACCATCGCCGACCGCGATACCGAGGGGGCGCAGCGCAACGCCGCCGAACTCGGTGAGCCACATTCCTGGGCGGCCGTCGAGGTCACCGACGAGGACAGCGTGGCGCGACTGTTCGACGGCGTCGTCTCCCGCGAGGGCGGCCTGCACGTGGTGGTGAACTGTGCCGGCTTCAGCGGTTTCGGCTTGATCACCGAACTAGACGCCGACCAGTTCCGCTCCGTCGTCGACGTCTGCCTGACGGGAGCGTTCCTCGTCATCAAACATGCCGGCCGGCATCTCGGCGAAGGCGGATCGCTGGTCTCACTCACCTCGCTCAACGGTCGTCAGCCGGCGATCGGGATGAGCGCGTACTGCTCGGCCAAAGCGGGCCTGTCGATGCTCACCCAGGTAGCCGCGCTCGAACTCGGACCGCACGGGGTACGGGTCAACGCGGTGGCGCCGGGGTTCGTGCACACCCCACTGACCGAAGGCGCCATGGCCATCCCCGGCGTCGTCGAGGACTACGTCGAGAACACCGCACTCGGCCGCACCGGGACGCCGGAGGATATCGCCGCGGCGGTGGCGTTCCTGTGCTCGCCACAGTCGGCCTGGCTCACCGGCGAGGTCCTCGACCTCAACGGCGGCGCACATCTCAAGCGCTACCCCAACATTCACCAACACCTGACCAAACTGATGGGCCAGTGAAGCCGTGAACACTGAATTCACCACGACCCAGAAGCGCGCACTGGCCGTCGTCACGGGTATCGCACTGCTCTTCGGCGCCTACTTCCTGCGCCGCTACTTCATGCTGATCGTGATCGCGGCGATCATCGCGTACCTGTTCACTCCGGTGCACAACCGGCTACGAACCAAGCTCAACAGCGGACTGGCCACCACACTGACGGTTCTGGCGGCGCTGGGCACTGTCGTCATCCCGCTCATTGCGGTGATCTCGCTGGCGACCGTGCAGATCTCGCACATGCTGATCGGCGTCGCCGACTGGGCCAAGACCGCGGATCTCAACGCACTCGGCGACAGAGCCATCACCACGGCCAACAATCTGTTGCACAAACTGCCGTTCGAGACTCCGACGATCACGCTGGAGTCGTTGCGCGCCAACGTCGGAAAGATCGCCCAGACCATCGGCGAGTGGCTGCTGCGCACGCTCAGCGGTGCGGCCGGCGGCGCGATCGGGCTCATCACCTCGACCATCATCTTCCTCTACGTGCTGATCTCACTGCTGGTGAACAAGGCCAAGCTGATCACCCTGATCCGGCGGCTCAACCCGCTCGGCGAAGAGGTCACCGACCTCTATCTGGCGAAGATGGGCGCCATGGTGAAGGGAACGGTCAAGGGCCAGTTCATCATTGCGCTCATCCAGGGCATCCTCGGCGCGACGTCCATCTACATCGCCGGCTTCCACGATGCGTTCTTCATCTTCGCGATCTTCCTGACTGCGCTGTCGGTGATCCCACTGGGCAGCGGCATCGTGACGATCCCGTTCGGCATCGGTATGGCGCTCTTCGGCAATATCGCCGGCGGCGTCTTCGTGGTGCTGTTCCATCTGATCGGCATCACCAACGTCGACAACTTCCTTCGGCCGATCCTGGTGCCCAAGGAGGCCCGACTCGACCCGGCGCTGATGCTGCTGTCGGTGTTTTCCGGGATCGCGATGTTCGGGTTCTTCGGCATCATCCTGGGCCCGGTGCTGATGATCCTGATCGTCACCACGATCTCGGTCTATCTCGCCGTCTACAAGGGCGTCGAGATGAAGGAAGAAGAAGAGGACGAGGAGCGCAAGCCGCGGTTCCGCCGCAAACGCACCCCGGAAGCGGCTAAGCCAATCGCTCCTTGAGGAACTCGACCACCCGCCGGCGCGCCTCGTAGGCCGCCTGCCCCTCTTCCTCACGCACCTCGAGGGTGAGCACCGAGTGGGCCATCCGACCGAATCCGCCGGCGTTGCCCGGGGATGAGTCGATCTCGATGACCTCGAAGGCGTCGCCGAGCCGGTCCTTGAGGGTCTTGAACCGCTCCGCCGGTGCCATCGGGTCGCCGCTGAACCGAAGCCCGAGCGCGCACAGCCCCTCTTCGGCGGCGCGCTTCTCGATCACCTTCATCTCCCGCTCGGAGAGTCCGGGATCGCGCTTCTGGGCGAGCGTCAGCCCGATCGGCACCGACGGCTGGCTGAGCACCGGCGCCAGCACGCTGTCGTCGACCGCGGCGGCCAGGGCGAAACCGCCGGAGAAACACTGCCCGATCACCCCGACTCCCTTGCCGGGCGTCTTGGCGTTGAGGTCGCGGGCCAGGGCCCGCAGGTAGTTGGCCACCGGCCTCTCCCGGTTGGTGGCCAGCGCCGCGAACTCCTTGGCCACGCACCCGCGCACCAGGTTCGGCACCAGCGCCGGGCTGCGGGGCGACATTCCCGGCGTGCCGTACAGCGACGGGATCGCCACGGTGAAGCCGTTGTCCACCAGATGGTTTCCCAGCGCCAGCACCCCGGTGTGCACCCCGGGCATCTCGGGGATCAGCACCACGCCCGGACCCGAGCCCTTGTAGTAGACGTCGTGGGTGAACCCTGCCGCGGTGAACGGTTCGCAGGTCCAACCGGTCAGATCGGCCTCGGGGGCGGTGGCGGTCATTGGGCCATCTAACCGCGCCCTACCTGATTTCGCGGCGCTACTTTCCGGGCAGCGGTTGCTGACTCTGGGTCGCCGCGGCCAGGGTACGGAAATCGTCGGCACCGGCAGCGCCGGTGATGGCCAACTGCGCCGGCCCGGCCGGGTTGCCCAACCGGACGGTCCACACCGGTTCGGCGCCCTCACCGCCCTGGTAGACGATCCACTTCACGCCGTTCACCTCCTGGGTGCCCGACGGGTAGACGCTCGTGTTGATGGACTGGACCAGTGCGGTCTCGTCGGCGTCGCTCTGGGTGAGGCTGACGTACATGCCGGACGGGGCCAGATAGCCGACCCGCGAGGTCACGGCGCTGACGCGCTTCCCGGCGGCGTCGGTGCGGCCCTGCTCGATGCTGCCGCGGCCACCCGAGTTGGCCTTCCAGCCGGCCGGCAACGCCGGCAACCGGATCGGAAAGTGCAGCACGGTGGCATCCGCGCGCAGGGCGGTCGTGACGTCGTAGGTGGGCACCGCCCCGTCGGCGGGGCCCTTCGGCTGGAAGGAGCACTGGCCCACCAGGGCGGCCAGCACAATGCAGGCGCCGATCAGTGGGATCAGCGACCAGAACATGTCCCGGCCGTCCTGCAGCAGCCTCGGCTTGGCCGGTTTGGGCCCGGGAACACCATTCGTCACAACAGCAGTATCCCAGGTCTGTACGGATGACCTGGTTCTGGGACAATCACCCCATGGCTCCCCCATCTCCTGAGACTCGCCGCCGCGAAGCCCCCGATCGCAACCTCGCCATGGAACTGGTCCGGGTGACCGAGGCCGGGGCCATGGCCGCCGGCCGATGGGTGGGCCGCGGCGACAAGGAGGGCGGCGACGGCGCGGCCGTCGACGCGATGCGCGAACTGGTCAACTCCGTCTCGATGCGGGGCGTTGTGGTGATCGGCGAGGGCGAGAAGGACAACGCCCCGATGCTCTACAACGGCGAGGAGGTCGGCAACGGCGACGGGCCGGATTGCGACTTCGCCGTCGATCCGGTCGACGGCACCACCCTGATGGCCAAGGGCATGCCGAACGCCATCTCGGTGCTGGCGGTGGCCGAGCGCGGCGCGATGTTCGACCCGTCGGCGGTGTTCTATATGAACAAGATCGCCGCCGGTCCGGACGTCTCCGAATTCATTGACATCACCTCGCCGATCGCGGCCAACATCCAGCGAATCGCGAAGGTGCGCAAGGCATCGGTGTCCGACATCACCGTATGCATCCTGGACCGGCCGCGGCACGAGAAGCTGATGGCCGAGGTCCGCGACGCCGGCGCACGCATCCGGTTGATCTCCGACGGCGATGTGGCAGGGGCGATTTCGGCCTGCCGCCCCGACTCGGGCACCGACCTGCTGGTCGGCATCGGCGGCACCCCGGAGGGCATCATCACCGCGGCCGCGATCCGCTGCATGGGCGGCGAGATCCAGGCGATGCTGGCGCCCAAGGACGACGAGGAGCGCCAGAAGGCGATCGACCGAGGCCACGACCTCGACCGGGTGCTGACCACCAGGGATCTGGTGTCCGGTGAGAACGTCTTCTTCTGCGCCACCGGCGTCACCGACGGCGATCTGCTCAAGGGGGTGCGCTTCTTCGGCGGCGGCTGCACCACCCAGTCCATCGTGATGCGATCGAAGTCCGGCACGGTCCGGATGATCGACGCCTACCACCGGCTTTCCAAGCTCAACGAATACTCCGCGGTGGATTTCACCGGGGACAGTTCCGCGGCTTACCCCCTCCCCTGATCCCGCTTCCCCTGACTTACTCCGAACTCCAGTCCAAGAAAGGCGATACATGACGAACGACGGCGAATACCGGATCGAGCACGACACCATGGGTGAGGTCCGGGTGCCGATCAAGGCGCTGTGGCGGGCTCAGACCCAGCGCGCCGTGGAGAACTTCCCGATCTCGTTCCGGGGCCTGGACCGCAACCAGATCCGCGCCATGGCGCTGCTGAAAGCGGCCTGCGCGCAGGTGAACAAGGACCTCGGTCTGCTGCCGGCCGAGAAGGCCGACGCCATCATCGCCGCCGCCAACGAGATCGCCGACGGAAAGCACGACGACCAGTTCCCGATCGACGTGTTCCAGACCGGTTCGGGCACCAGTTCCAACATGAACGCCAACGAGGTGATCGCCTCGATCTGCGACCGCAACGGCGTGACCGTGCACCCCAATGACGACGTGAACATGTCGCAGTCATCCAACGACACCTTCCCCACCTCGACCCACATCGCCGCGACCGAAGCCGCTGTGCGCGAGCTGATTCCGGCGCTCGAGGTGCTGCACGCCTCGCTGGTGAGCAAGGCCAAGAAGTGGCGCACGGTCGTGAAGAGCGGACGCACCCACCTGATGGACGCGGTGCCGGTCACCCTCGGCCAGGAGTTCGGCGGCTACGCCCGCCAGGTCGAAGCCGGCATCGAGCGGGTCAAGGCCACCCTGCCGCGCCTCGGCGAGCTGGCCATCGGCGGCACGGCAGTCGGCACCGGCCTCAACGCCCCGGACGGCTTCGGCGCGAAGGTGGTCGACGTCCTGGTCAAGGTGACCGGGCTGACCGAGTTGAGCACAGCCAAGGACTCCTTCGAGGCCCAGGCCGCCCGCGACGGACTCGTCGAGGCCTCCGGCGCGCTGAAGACCATCGCCGTCTCGTTCACCAAGATCGCCAACGACATCCGCTGGATGGGCTCGGGCCCGCTGACCGGTCTGGGCGAGCTGCACCTGCCCGACCTGCAGCCCGGTTCCTCGATCATGCCGGGCAAGGTCAACCCGGTGATCCCGGAGGCCGTCACCCAGGTCGCCGCCCAGGTGATCGGCAACGACGCCGCGATCACCGTCGGCGGCCTGTCGGGTGCCTTCGAGCTCAACGTCTACATCCCGATGATGGCGCGCAATCTGCTGGAGTCGTTCACGTTGCTGGCCAACGTGTCCCGGCTGTTCGCCGCCCGCTGCATCGACGGTCTGGTGGCCGACGAGGATCGCCTGAAGCGCCTCGCGGAGTCCTCGCCGTCGATCGTGACGCCGCTGAACTCGGCGATCGGCTACGAGGAGGCCGCCGCGGTGGCCAAGCAGGCGCTCAAGGAGCACAAGACGATCCGTCAGACGGTCATCGACCGCGGGCTGATCGGCGAGAAGCTGTCGGAGGCCGAACTGGACAAGCGCCTTGATGTGCTCGCGATGGCGAAGGTCAAGGACTAGGGGTAAGCCGGGAGGCAGCCAGCCGGCGAATCCCCGGGGCGGCGGTCGCGCTGTGCAGCACCAGGCTCAGCGTGACCGCCACCACCACCACGGTGCCGATCACACCGCCACTCTCGATGTCGCCGCGGTTGATGACCAGCAGTCCCAGCACCACCGTGCCGATGCCGCGCGGCCCGAACCAGCCGATGAACAGCCGGTTGGACACCGGCATATCGGTGCGCACCAACGAGATCAGCACGGCGGCCATCCGGACACCGAATACGGCGATCACCGCGAACGCCACGACCCGCCAGTCGGCGCGCTTCCAGCCGTCGATCACCGCGAACGCGCCGAACATCGCGAACACCATCAACTCCAGCAGCTGCGCCGTGGCGTCGGACACCTGGGTGGGCAGGTCCTCACCGGCCTTGCGCCGCGAGATGAACGAGAACGCCAGACCTCCGGTGAAGGCGGCCACGAATCCGCTGGCCTCGACCCATTCACCGATCTGGAAGCAGACGAAGGCCAGTGCAAGGGTGGCAAGTTGCGCCCAGGTGTCCGACATCCAATCGTTGCGCCGCGACCAGTTCACCACCAGCCCCCCGGCCAGACCGATGCCGGCGCCGATCAGCAGCGAGACGATCTCGGTGCTGAAAATGAACCAGGCCCAATGCTTTTGGTCGGTCCCGGTCTCCTCTTGGGAGGCCAACCCGAGCGCGATCAGGAGCACCGCCAACGCGAAGCCGTCGTAGAAACCGCTCTCCACCGACAGCGCATGCCGCACCCGTTCCGGAATCCGGCTGTCCTTGAGTAGTGCCTCGATGAGCGCGGCTTCGGTGGGCGCGACGATGGCCGCCAGGCACACCGCCTCCCACCACGGCAGCACCGGCAGCACCGCCGCGGCGGTCACGGTGCCCAACGCCAACGTCAGCGGGATGCCGACCACCAGCAGTCGCAGCGTCACCGGGCCGTGCATCCGGATCCGGTTCAGGCGCAACTCCGCCGCCTGGTTGAACAGGATCAGCGCCAGCGCCAACTGCGCCAGCACGGTGTAGCCCTCGGTCCCCGGACCGGCGTCGAGGAGCTGGAAACCGAACGGACCCAACGCCATACCGGCGAACATGAAGATCAGCGCCGGCGCGACGAAAAGCCGGTTGACACGCTCGGAGACGAGCGCGTAGCCCAGTACCAGAACCGCCAGAACAAGCGGTGTCGTCTGGTGCACTAGGCGCCGTTGTTGGGGCCGCCACTGTTGGCGCCGGGGATGTCGGTGATCGGGAAGTTCGGCATCGGCGCCGGCGACGGGGTGGCGGGCAGCGTCGGGATGTCGGCCGCCGGGATGTCGTGCAGCAGATTGGTGGGCGGGCCGTTCTCCCGGCTGCCGTAGACGCTGCCCGGCGCACGCGGGCCGAGCAGTTCACTGACGGTAACCAGGTGGTAGCCGTTGGCCACGAGTACCGGGATGAACTGCTGCACCAGGTCGACCGTCGAGGAGTACGAGTCGTGGAAGAGCACCACTGAACCCGGCTTGATCTGCGTCATCAGCATGTACCGGGTGGCGTCGGTGTTGGCATCGTTGATCCAGTCGAACGGGATGACGTCCCAGAGGATTCCGGCCAGACCGTCCTTGGCCGCGACGGCGTTGACGGCGGCGTCGGTGAGTCCACCCGGCGGGCGCCAGATGTTCGGGGTCTGACCGGTCGCGGCGGCGATGGCGTCCTGCGCCTTGGACAACTGCTCCGGCACGAACTGCGCCGGGATGGTCGTCATGTTGGGGTGTTCCCAGGTGTGGTTGCCGATCTCCATACCGGCTTGCGCGACCCGCTTGGCGCCGTCCGGGTTGGCCGCGACCTTGTTGCCGATCATGAAGAACGTCGCCTTGGCGCCGGCGTCGTTCAGGACACTGAGCAAGCGGTCGGTATAGGGCGTGGGCCCGTCATCGAAGGTGAATGCGACGCACTTGTCTTTTGAGCAGTCCACCGGACCGTCGGCCGCGGCGTCATGCGGGGGGCTGCACCCGGCCAGCAACAGCACCGCCGCAGCGGCGGTGGCGATGCGCAGCATGGGCCTAGTTTACGGCAGTGCGCCGGGGGTGATCTCCTCGAGCATCTCGGTGACCAGCGCAGCGATCGGCGAACGCTCGCTGCGCATCAGCGTGATGTGGGCGAACAGCGGATGACCCTTGAGCTTCTCGATCACCGCGGCCACCCCGTCGTGGCGGCCGACCCGCAGGTTGTCGCGCTGGGCGACGTCGTGGGTGAGCACCACCCGCGAGCCCGCACCCAGCCGGGACAGCACGGTCAGCAGGACGTTGCGCTCGAGTGACTGCGCCTCGTCGACGATGACGAACGAGTCGTGCAGCGACCGGCCGCGGATATGCGTCAGCGGCAGCACTTCGAGCATGCCCCGGGAGAGCACCTCCTCGAGCACCGCCGGGCTGGCCAGGCCTTCCAGGGTGTCGAAGACGGCCTGCGCCCACGGACCCATCTTGTCGCTCTCGCTGCCTGGCAGGTAGCCGAGTTCCTGGCCGCCGACGGCGTACAGCGGACGGAACACCACCACCTTGCGCTGACTGCGCCGTTCCAGAACGGCCTCCAGTCCGGCGCACAGCGCCAGTGCCGACTTACCGGTGCCGGCCTTGCCGCCGAGCGAGACGATGCCGACCGATTCGTCGAGCAGCAGATCCAGGGCGACCCGTTGTTCGGCCGAGCGCCCGCGCAGTCCGAAGACCTCGCGGTCGCCGCGCACCAGTTGCACCTTCTTGTCGGCGTTGACCCGGCCCAGCGCATGCGAGCCGCCGCCGAGCAGCCGAATTCCGGTGTGACAGGGCAGATCCCGGGCTTCGGCGAGGTCGATCTCACCATCGGCGAACAGAGTGGCGACGTCCTCGTGGGCAACCTCGAGTTCGCCCATTCCGGTCCAGCCGGAGGTGATGACGTCCTGGGCGTGGTACTCGTCGGCGAGCAACCCGACGGCGCCGGCCTTGACGCGCAGCGGAATGTCCTTGCTGACCAACGTGACTCGCTTGCCCTCGGCGGCGAGGTTGGCCGCGCAGGCCAGGATGCGGGCGTCGTTGGTGTCGGTGCGGAACCCGGACGGCAGCACAGTCGGATCGGTGTGGTTGAGCTCGACGTGCAGCGTTCCGCCTTGCGTCCCAACGGGAATCGGCTGATCGAGCCGGCCGTGCTCGATCCGCAGATCGTCGAACAGCCGCAGCGCCTGTCGGGCGAACCAGCCGAGTTCGTGATGGTGGCGCTTGGCCTCCAACTCGCTGATCACCACCAGCGGTACGACCACTTCGTGTTCGGCGAACCGATTACACGCCCAGGGGTCGGACAACAGGACTGATGTGTCGAGCACATACGTCCGGATGGGCGTGTGCGAATCGGTCACAGGCGCTCCTCGGCTCGCGGCCATTGGAGAGCAAAGGCTCAGTGGCCGTCGAGGCCGACGCTACTCCGAATCGCAACCACCTCGTGATGCGGCGCGCCGCCGAAAAGTTACGGGCGGACGAATCTCTGGAGAACGTCCTCGTCGCCCAGTCCCCAGTCCTTGATGCAGTCGGAGACGACCTTGTCGGCGGCGGCCTGATCGAAGATGCCGGCGTCGGCGACGGTGCGGACCTTGTTGTCGCGGTACTCGAGGATGTCGCCGCCGATGACCGGCAGGCCGTTGGCCCGCCGCGCGATCGCATTGATGGTCTGATCGCGATGGGTCTCCAGCAGGTGCGCGACGAGGTTGCCGAAGAACTCCTGGTGCCGCTTCTCGTCGCCCAGGATGCGGCCGACCAGCTTCTTGAGCGCCGGCTCGCTGATCTTGGCCTCGAGATTGGTCAGGTACACCACGTGGGCGCGCTCCCAGAGCGCCATGAACACCAGTGTCTCGATCTGGCCGTAATTCGACGCCCGATAGCCGCGCATCACGTGCTTGACGCGAACTTCCTCGTCGGCGTTCGGGTCGATGTTGCGGGTGGCCATCAGGTACTGGCGGAGCGCGATGGCGTGCAGGTTCTCCTCGGCGGTCCAGCGGCCCAGCCAGCGGCCCCATTTGTCCTCGAGGATGAAGTGCTCGACCAGTTCGCGGTGGTAACCGGCCAGGTTGTCCTTGGTGATCAACAGCACCTCGAGGGCTTCCGTCACTTCCTTGGGCAGCGTGACCTGCGACGGATTCCAGTCGTCGCCACCCAGGAAGGCGAAGTCCCGGCCCTCGTCGAACGGGACGTAGTCGTGGGCGTACCAGGAGTCAGCAGTGTCGAGGAAACGGGCCAGGTTGTCGGCCACAACCGGCTCGAGTTCAAGGGTCAACGCATTCGCGACAGGTAGCTGTGCCATGCGGTAACTGTAACCGAAGTTCACGGATGTTTGGAAATCGCCAGTTCCCGGCGTTTCGCGCTGTTACAGCGTCAACCCCGGGTACAGCGGGTTGGCGTCGAGCAGTTCGGCCGACGCCGAACGCACGAAGTCGGCGGTGTTGTCGGCCAGCGTGTACTTGGCCTTCGATGTGCCGTCAGCGGTGGTGTTGGACAGCACGTGCACCACCAGGTCGGCGACCCGGTCGAACTCGGCGGCGCCGAACCCGCGGGTGGTCAGCGCCGGGGTGCCGAACCGGATGCCGCTGGTGTACCAGGCGCCGTTGGGGTCCGACGGGATGGAGTTGCGGTTGGTCACGATGCCGGAATCGAGCAGGGCCGACTCGGCCTGCCGGCCGGTCAGTCCGAAGGACTGCACATCGAGCAGCACGAGGTGGTTGTCGGTGCCGCCGGTGACCAGGGTGGCGCCGCGGCGCATCAGACCCTCGGCGAAGGCCTGGGCATTGTCGGCCACCCGCTGGGCGTAGGCCTGGAACGAGGGCTGACGGGCCTCGGCGAAGGCGACGGCCTTGGCGGCCATCACGTGCGACATCGGGCCGCCGAGGACCATCGGGCAGCCCTTGTCGACGGCGTCGGAGTACTCCTTGGTGGCCAGCACCATGCCGCCGCGCGGGCCGCGCAGCGACTTGTGCGTGGTGGTGGTGACCACGTGCGCGTGCGGAACCGGATCCTCGTCGCCGGTGAACACCTTGCCCGCGACCAGGCCGGCGAAATGCGCCATGTCGACCATGAAGGTTGCGCCGACCTCGTCGGCGATCTCGCGCATCTTGGCGAAGTTCACCCGGCGCGGGTAGGCCGAGTAACCGGCCACCAGGATCAGCGGCTTGAACTCCCGGACCGAGGCGGCGACGGCGTCGTAGTCCAGCAGTCCGGTCTTCGGGTCGGTGCCGTAGCTGCGCTGCTGGAACATCTTGCCGGAGATATTGGGCCGGAACCCGTGGGTGAGGTGGCCGCCGGCGTCCAGCGACATACCCATCAGCCGCTGGCTGCCGAGCTTGGCGCGCAGCCGCTCCCACTCGGATTCGGAAAGGTCGTTGACGTTCTTGACGCCGGAATCGCCCAGTGCCGGCGCCTCCACCCGGGTGGCCAGGATGGCCCAGAATGCGACCAGGTTGGCGTCGATACCGGAGTGCGGCTGGACGTAGGCGTACTCGGCGCCGAACAGTTCGCGGGCATGCTCGGCGGCGATGGACTCGACGTTGTCGACGTTCTGGCAGCCGGCGTAGAACCGGTGACCGACTGTGCCCTCGGCGTACTTGTCCGACAGCCAGGTGCCCATGGTCAGCAGCACGGCCGGGGAGGCGTAGTTCTCGCTGGCGATGAGCTTGAGCGAGTTCCGCTGATCCTCGAGTTCTTTGCGGGTCGCCGCGGCGATGCGCGGTTCGACGGTTTCGATCACACTCAGCGCTGCGCGGTAGGCCTCGCTGGCTGTGGCTGCATAGTCCGCGCCGGGGGCTGCTGCGGCGGACGGAATCGCGTCGGTGGTCATGCCGGAAAGACTAGTCAACCCGCAGCGAGGACGGGATCAGAGGTTCGTCCAGCAGGCGACCGAACCGCTCGGTCAGGCCCAATCCGTCCGGCCGGTCGTCCAGCCAGGCCCGCAGCAGCCGGTAGCCCTCGACGTAGGTGGAGGTGTACGCGCGCCACAGCGGCGAGGACAGGAACCGCAGCATCTGCCGGGCGCGGGTGTCGTCGACCAGCAGCCAGCGCCGCAGGAAGGCGGCCACCTCGTCGGCGTCGCGGCCCTCGTCGTGCAGCATCAGCGCGGCGTCCTGGCGGACCCCGGCGAGGTCGGCCCGGGCGGCGGCGAGTACCTCGGCCCGCTCGCCGTCGAAGCGCAGGCCCAGGTCGGCGTAGATCTCGCTCGCCCAGCGGCCCCAGCCAGGGCCGACGGCCGCGTACAGCGCCAGATCGGCCAGCCCCTCGGCCATCAGGCACTGCGGGGTGTTCACCAGGAAGATGGTCTGCTCGCCGTGACCCAGACCGGCCACCAGGCCGGCCTCCTTGCGGCAGTGCTCGGTGTGGTGACCCGGGTAGGACTCATGGGCGATCAGCGACGGCAGATGGGACATCTGTTGTTTGAAGTCGATGTTGACTGCCACCCGGGAGCGGTAGCCGCCCTCGTAATAGTTGAAGCCCGACCACGGCTTGTCGGTGACGACTTCGTAGACGACGGTCTCGGAGTCCGGCAGCGGATAGGCGGCCCGGACGATGTCGCGCAGCGCACTGGAGAAGGCTCCGATGGCCTCCTCGACCCGATTCGGCGGGATCTCGTCGGCCCGCCGGTCGGCGGCCATCCGGTCGGCCAGCGGGCCGGAACCGCCGAGGACCGAGTCGATCCGGGCGTGCGCGGCGCGATAGCGATCCTCCTCACCGCGGCGGATGTCGACGTCGAAGTAGGCCCGCACCTCGTCGACGAAGCCGATGTCCTCGCCGGCGAACTTCCGTGCGGCACAGTCCAGGGCGCGCAGGTGCGCCGCGATGAACTCGGACCGCTCGTCGGTGAAGGCGGCGGTACGGGGTACGGCTGCCAGGTCCGCGAGCAGGCGGCGCGCCTGCCGGGCCAGGTCAGCGGGGTCGGGCGTGGGCTCGCCGGCCACCAGCCGACGCAACTCCGGGTCGCCGGTGAAGGAGTCGACGTAACCCTCCTCGATCCGGTCGAAACGCAGGCCGAGCATGAGGTACTCGCGAATTAGGCGGTCGGAGTCCATGGGCCCCACGCTAACTGTCACACTGACAACCATGGCGCGGCTGAGCGAACCGAGCCCTTACGTGGAGTTCGACCGGCGTGAGTGGCGTGCGCTTCGCATGTCGACGCCGCTGAAGCTCACCGAGGAGGAACTGCTCGGGCTGCGCGGCATGGGCGAGCAGATCGACCTGCTCGAGGTCGAAGAGGTCTACCTCCCCCTGGCCCGTCTGATCCACCTGCAGGTCGCCGCGCGTCAGCGCCTCTTCGCGGCCACCGCGGAATTCCTCGGTGAATCCGAGCAGAACCAGGACCGCCCGGTGCCGTTCGTCATCGGCGTGGCGGGCAGCGTGGCCGTCGGCAAGTCGACCACCGCGCGCGTTCTGCAGGCACTGCTGTCCCGGTGGGAGGACCACTCGCGGGTGGACCTGGTCACAACCGACGGCTTCCTGCATCCGAACGCCGAGCTTTCCCGACGAAACCTGATGCACCGCAAGGGTTTTCCGGAGAGCTATGACCGCAGGGCGTTGATGCGCTTCGTCACGGCGGTGAAATCGGGGGCGGACAAGGCTTGCGCCCCGGTGTACTCGCACCTGATCTACGACATCATCCCCGACGAGAAGCAGGTGGTCGCCCACCCCGACATCCTGATCCTGGAGGGGCTCAACGTCCTGCAGACCGGACCGACGCTGATGGTCTCGGATCTGTTCGACTTCTCGGTCTACGTCGACGCCCGCATCGAGGACATCGAGTCCTGGTACGTCGAGCGGTTCCTGGCCCTGCGGGCCGGGGCGTTCGCCGACCCCGCTTCGCACTTCCACCACTACTCGGCGCTGACCGACGAGCAGGCGGCGGCCGCGGCCCGCGACATCTGGCATTCCATCAACCGGCCGAACCTGATCGAGAACATCCTGCCGACCCGGCCGCGGGCCACCCTGGTGCTGCGCAAGGACGCTGATCACTCGATCAACCGGTTGCGGCTTCGCAAGCTGTAGCCGGCCGGAAATCGGAATCACCGTCATGCGCCGGCCTGATCCGCGAGATCCGTGGGCGACCGACGCACCGGTCTGGCGGTAAATGCTCCCGCCGTCGCGGATCCCGAACAAAATGTACGGGTGAACATCACCCAGTCGTTCGTCCTGACCAGCCTCGCCGTGGTGTTCGTCGCGGGCATCGGGTCAGGGGTGGTGATCCACCGGCTCCACCTTCGTCGGGCCGGTGTCACCGATCCGAACGAACCACTCGCCGGCGACGGCATGGGCGGGTCGGTGGGTTTCATCGGGGGCGCCGCGGCGTTTCAGTTGAGTGTCCTGATGCTGGCCTCGCTGGACCACTACAACGGCACCAAGACCGTCGTCGCCGACGAGGCACTCGCGTACTCCGCGGCTTTCGACAGCACCGATGCGCTCAATCCGGACGATCAGGCAAAGATGCGGCGAGACCTCGTCTGTCTGATGCGGTCGGTGGCCACCTACTCGTGGGCCGCCTCGGCGGCCGAGGATCTGACCGGCTCAGACAACACTCACGCCTGGCGTCGGCGTGCGTCGGCGGATGCGAGCACGGTGGAGACCAAGACCAAAGCGCAACAGAACAGTCTGAGCACCCTGCAGTCCGAACTCATCAACGCCTCCAAGAGTGGCCAACAGCGACTGCTCGCCGCTGAGGCCGATCTGCCGCTGGCGCTGTGGCTCCTCGTGTTCCTCAGCATCTTCGCGCTGACGTCGATTCTCACCAGCCTCCTGCTGGCGCATCCGAGTCGGATTCTCGCCGTCACTGCCCTCTCGACGGTCCTGATCCTGAGCACTGCCATGGTGTGGACGCTGACCATGTTCGACGAACCGTTCTATCAAGGCGACGGCGTCTACATCGCGCCTCGGGCCATCAACGCCACCATGCTCCGGCTGGAGGGCACCTACCCCGGCGCCGCCTGGGGTCCATGCGAGCTTCTCGCCGAACCGTGATGAACGGGGATCAGACCCCGAAACGGCGGTGTCGTCGGCTGTAGTCGCGCAGCGCGCGCAGGAAGTCCACCCGGCGGAACGCCGGCCAGTGCGCCTCGGTGAACCACATCTCCGAATATGCGCTCTGCCACAACAGGAAACCGCTGAGCCGCTGCTCGCCCGAGGTGCGGATCACCAGATCGGGATCGGGCTGGCCGGAGGTGTAGAGGTTCTCCGAGATGCCGTCGATGGTGACGGCGTCGATCATCTGCTCCGCAGTGGCGCCGTTGGCCAGTTCCTTGCCGAGCAGTGCCCGCACCGCGTCGACGATCTCCTGACGGCCGCCGTAGCCGACGGCGACGTTGACGTGGAACGATCCCGTCGGCGCGGTCGCGGTCGCGCTGTCGACGGCCTCGCGCACCCGGCGGGCCGGGTCCTCGCCGAGCAGTTCCAGATCGCCGACGGTGCGCACGCTCCAGCGATTGGCCGGCGCGCAGATCTCCTCCACCACGTCGGTGATGATCTCGATCAGCGCCGCCAGTTCCTCGGGATCGCGTTGCAGGTTCTCCGTCGAGAGCAAGTAGACGGTCGCCATCTCGATACCGGCATCGGCGCACCAGCGCAGCATCTCGGCGATCTTGGCCGCACCCATCAGGTAGCCGTAGCTGACGTCGTCGTAACCGGCGTCACGCGCCCACCGCCGGTTACCGTCGCACAGCACGGCGATATGGCGCGGAAGTGCGGCTTTGGAGTCGGCGACCTCATGTCGCAACCGCGCTTCATAGAGCCGGTAGGCCGGCTCCTTGAGGCGCCGCGGAATGATCTCCACGGGATCTGAGACTACTGTGCGCACTATGACGGCAGACACCGCCGAAGATTTCTCCGCGGAGGATTTTCCAGAAGCCGTCGTCGATGCGGCCGCGCAGTTCCTGGGCAAGCCGCGGGCCCGCGGCTGGATCCACTTCTACGCGGCGATCGTCGCCGCCATCGCCGGAACCACACTGGTCGCGGTGTCGTGGGCCATGCAGGGCACCCGCGCCGGGATCGCGACGCTGATCTACACGCTGACCATCGTCGGCATGTTCACCGTGAGCGCGATCTATCACCGGGTGCACTGGACCTCACCGACCGCGCGCATGTGGATGAAGCGCCTGGACCACTCGATGATCTTCGTGTTCATCTCCGGCAGCTACACGCCGTTCGCCCTGCTGGCACTGCCCCAGACCGACGGCTGGCTGCTGTTCTGGATCGTGTGGGGCGGGGCGCTGGCCGGAGTGCTGCTGAAGATGTGCTGGCCCACGGCGCCGGCGTGGGTGGGCGTGCCGTTGTACCTGCTGCTGGGCTGGGTGGCGGCCTGGTTCATCGGGCCGATCGCCAACGGCGCCGGGGTGGCCGCGGTGGTGCTGCTGATCGTCGGCGGCGTCTTCTACAGCGTCGGCGGCGTGCTCTACGGGCTCAAGTGGCCCAACCCGTGGCCGCAGACGTTCGGCCACCACGAGTTCTTCCACGCCTGCACAGCGGTGGCGGCGATCTGCCACTACATCGCGATGTGGTTCGCGGTCTTCAGCAACTGAGCCCGCAGCACGTCGCCGAGTGTGAAGTTAGCGTCACATTCGGCGTCGAGGGTGACGATAGCTTCACGCTCGGCGGCCGGGGGTGCCGCGGGGAAGAGCTAGAGCGGCTTGACGTCGGCCGGTGACCAGTAGGCCTTCATCGACGCGATCGTGCCCTCGCCGTTGAACACCATCACGTCGATCGGCTCGATCCGTATCCGATGCTCACCGGAACCCACGGTGATCGCGAACATGAACGCGGCCTCGTGCCCGGCCACCCGCAGCGACAGCAATTCCGTTGCGCGCTGGGCATTTTCGATGTTGCGGTAGAAACCCTCGATGGCATGCCGGCCGATGTGCACCTCGCCGCCGCCGACCGGGTCCTCGACGGTGGCGTCGTCGGCGTACAGCCCGGCGATCTGTTCCGCAGTTCCGGTGGCGACCAGTTCCAGGTACCGGTGTACGACGGACTCGATGTGCTCGGCGCTGACCATGGCGCCAGGCTACCCGGGCAGCCCCAGGGCGGCGGCCAGTTCTGCGGCGCCGGTGACCGGCAGGTCGCAGACCCGGCCGCGGCAGATGTAGGCGGCATCGGCCCCGCCGATGCGGTCACGTCCGGCCAGCAGCGGCATGGAGTCCACCGGGCCGCCGACCACGACGGTCCCGCCCGGCGCGATGCGGCGGGCGGTGGCCAGCAGTGCCGAGTCCGTGGCACCAGACTCGTGAGATGCGGTGGCCACCGCGATCTGCAGCGGTCCGCGGACGGCGGCCTCGGCGACGGCCAGCCAGTGCCCGGCCGAACGCGGGGCACGCTCCAGCAGTTGCGAATGCGCCAGCAGGGTCTCGGCGGCAGCCTCGGCGTACCGGCCGGCCCGGCGCTCATCGACCAGGTGCGCGGCGGTCAGCAGTGCCTCGGCGATCGAGGACGCACCCGAGGGTGTGGCGCCGTCGACCGGGTCGGCGGGACGCATCATCAGCTGCTCGGCGTCATCGGCGGAGTCGAACCACCGGCCGGGGCGGTCGGGGTCGGCGAAGTGCGCCAGCGCGACGTCGATCAATTCCGTGGCGGTGTTCAGCCACGCTCCGTCGGCGGTCAGCTGATACAGAGCGAGCAGGCCGGTGGCCAGCATGGCGTAGTCCTCGAGGATCGCCACGCTGTCCCCCACCCGGCCGCCGAGGCTGGCACGGCGCAGCCGGCCGTCGACGAGGTGCAGGGCGACGAGGCGTTGCGCGCAGCGGATCGCGGCGTCCAGCAGTGCCGGGTCCTCCAGGGCGACGGAGGCCTCGGCGAGCGCGGTGATCGCCAGCCCGTTCCAGGCAGTGACGATCTTGTCGTCCCGCGCGGGCTGCGGCCTGTGTGCCCGTGCCGCCAGCAGAGCCGAGCGCACCCGATCGAAACGGGCACGGTCGTCCGGATCGCCGGGCAACTGCAGCACCGAACTCCCGTGCTCGAAGGTTCCGTCGACAGTGACCTCGAAAAGCGTTGCAGCCCAATGTCCGTCGTCGTCACCGAGCACCTCGATCAGCTCAGCCGGGGTCCAGACGTAGGTGGAGCCTTCGACTCCGGCGGCATCGGCGTCCAGGGCCGAGGTGAACATGTCCCCGGCCGCCAGATCGCTGATCAGGAAAGCCGCGGTCTCGGCGGCGATCCGGCGCGCCAGTGGGTCACCGGTGCGCCGGGCCCAGTGCGCGTACACCCGCAACAGCAGGGCGTTGTCGTAGAGCATCTTCTCGAAGTGCGGCACCACCCAGGCGATATCGACGGTGTAGCGGGCGAAACCGCCGGCGAGCTGGTCGTAGATGCCGCCCCGGGCCATCGCCTCGCAGGTGCGCCGCACCGCCGCCAGCGGGACCGGCGAGAGTGTGCGTTCGTGGTTGCGCAGCAGCGCCTCCAACAACGCCGACGGCGGGAACTTCGGCTTGCCACCGAAGCCGCCACGTTCGGTGTCCTCGTCGCGCAACACGGCGGCCGTCGCATGGTCGCACAGTGCCGAGGTGATCGACGGTCCCCCGCCGGTCAGCCCGGAGGTCATCCGGCGCAGTTCCCCGGCGATATGCGCGGAGGCCTCGTCGACCTCGTCGCGACGGGTGTGCCAGGCTTCGGCCACCGACGACATCAGTTGCAGGAACTGCGCTTTGGGGAAGTAGGTGCCGCAGAAGAACGGCCGCCCGTCGGGCGTCAGGAAGCAGGTCATCGGCCAACCGCCGTGTCCGGTCATCGCAACGGTGGCGTTCATATAGACCGCGTCGATGTCCGGGCGTTCCTCCCGGTCGACCTTGATGGAGACGAAGTTCGCGTTCGCGATGGCGGCGACCTCGTCGTCCTCGAAGGACTCATGGGCCATCACGTGACACCAGTGGCAGGCTGCGTAGCCGATCGACAGCAGGATCGGAACGTCACGCTCGGCCGCCTCCGCCAGCGCCTCGGGACCCCACTGCTGCCAGTGCACCGGGTTGTCGGCGTGCTGGCGCAGATATGGGCTGGTGGCATCTCCCAGACGATTGGCGCCCAGACGATTGCTGTTAATTGCCGGCCCCACCGGTGGACCCCGCGGTGCCGGCGTCGTCGGCCGGTCCGGCCGCATCGGCGGCTTGTGCCTCAGGTTCGTCGAAGCTGGCGGGCACCTTCTTGAGCTGTCTGCTCAACGACCACCCCAGAAACAGGACCGCGATCAGCAGCAACACGAC
>NZ_JAFMJZ010000054.1 GCF_017853185.1 Mycolicibacterium sp. | reverse complement strand
ACAGCACGCCGGCGCCTTTTCAGCTCATCCCGAGGGTCAATCCGATCAGCGTGACTGTCGATCTCGTCAACGCGATCGGCGAAGGCATCCGGGATGCGCTGCGCGACATCGGCTCCGCAGCGCCGACCCCCGCCCCCGCGCCGACGGTTGCGCGCCAGCGGTTGGCGAAGACCGCGCCCGTGGCCTCGGTCACCACACACGTCGGCAAGGCGCGCCAAGGGGTTGGGAAGCGAGGAGCCACCGCCGCCTAGTGCGGGGTGTCGATCCGGGCGCGCAGGAAGTGCCCGATGCTCACCCGTTCGAAGGTGCGCCGCCGGTCCCGCCGCAGCAACGGCAGGGCCTCGCTGGAGGAGATCAACTCCGGGTCGGCCACGTGGTAGGTCTTGCCCTTGCGGATGACGGTGGCCTCCCCGGCCGTGAGCACGTTGCGAACCCAGTCGACCTGGGTGCCGTACGGCAACGGGATGATCAGCCGATCGCCCACCCGGTCGGCGACGATCGGGGTGGAGTACTGCTTGCCGGAACGGCGTCCGGTGTGCCGCACCACCGACGCGTACCAGTACCTGCTCCCCGCCAGTCGCAGCATCAGCGGGTTGAGCAGGTATTTGTTCGACGTCCGGATCAGCGTCTGAAACGGCGACGGCCAACTCTCCGGTGCGATCCCCATGAATCGGACCATACGCTCACTGGATGAGCGCGGCCGCCGATTTCAGATGCGTGATGGCGTCGCGCACGATGCCCTCGATCAACTCCGCGCACGACGGCAGATCGTCGATGATCCCGGCCACCTGACCTGAGGCCAGCACGCCCGCATCGGTGTTGCCCTCGACCAATCCGGCCTTCAGCAGCATCGGGGTGTTCGCCGCCATCAGCACCTGCGACCAGGTGAGTTCCTTGCCGTGACGCATGGCCAGCCCGTCGCGGATCATCGACGGCCAGGACATGCCGGACATCTTCTTGAACCGTGCGGCGTTGAGCACTGCGGCGCTGAAACCCCTTGCCCGGGAACCGCTCTCCAGTTTGTTCACCAGCGATGTGCGCAATACCCGGTGCGGCATGCCGTCCACCCGGGTGGACACCACGGTGCCGTCCAGGGCGGACTGCAGGTAACGCTGCTTGACCGCGTCCGGCACCGTCGAGTCAGACGTCAGCAGGAACCGGGTGCCCATCGCGACACCGGCGGCCCCGTAGGACAGCGCCGCAGCCAGTCCGCGGCCGTCGAAGAACCCGCCGGCCGCCACCACCGGGATGCCCGTGCCGTCGAGCACGTCGAGAACCGAGGGCAGCAGCAGGGTGGTGGCCACCGGACCGGTGTGCCCGCCACCTTCGCCGCCCTGCACGATCACCATGTCGGCGCCCCACCCGGCGACCTTCTTGGCGTGCTTGGCCGCACCCACTGACGGGACCACCACGGCCCCGGCCTCTTTGAGCCGGGCGATCAGTTCGGCCTTGGGGGCCAGTGCGAAGGACGCCACCTTGACGCCTTCGCGGATCATCAGGTCGACGCGGTCACCGGCGTCGGCGGCGTCGGCGCGGATGTTCACCCCGAACGGTTTGTCGGTCGCGGACTTGACCTTCGTGATCGCCGTCGCCAACTCGTCGATGGTCATGGTCGCCGAGGCCAGGATGCCCAGGCCGCCGGCGTTGGCGGTCGCCGACACCAGTCGCGCCCCGGCCACCCAGCCCATGCCGGTCTGCACCACCGGATGCTCGATGCCGACCAGGCGGGTCAGCGCGGTCTGAATTCTCATGCCTTGACCTCCTTGTCCCGCAGCGACTTCGGATCCAGGCGTTTGATGATCTCCAACTCATCGCCGGTGGCCAGCCGGGTCCGTTCGGCCTCGTCGAGGCCGTGGATCTCGTAGGAGGTGTTGTCCCGCACCTCGTCGGGCTCCACCCCGGGGTGCAGCGACACCGCGCGCATGGTGTGTCCGGGGCCGCCGAAGTCGAAGACGCCGAGATTGCTCACCACCCGGTGGACGTTGACGAAGCGGTAGGCGGGGTTGTCGGGATCGACCTTGTCCCAGCCGATTCCGGACACCACGTCCACGGTGTCGCAGAACACCCGCTTGGAGTGGTTGCCGACCCAGTAACTGGTGGCGTGGTTGATGGTGTTGCCCGGTGCGCCCCGCACCCCGAACATCTGACGGGTCGGATGTTGCAACGGCCCGAACGCCGACAGATTCTGGTTGCCGTACCGGTCGACCTGATTGGCGCCCATCACCACATGGCGGCGGCCCCACGCCAGCGTCTCGAAGACCCGGCCGAACGGCATCCACCCCTCGAACGCGCCGGGCGCTCCGATGGCCGGGGTGTCCGCCAGCAGTTGCGCCTCGCCGTCGGTCAACAGGATCTCCGGCGCGAAGGTCAGGCGGGCCAGGCGGGCGCCGATGGAGGCCGCGGTGGTCATCGGGCTGACCATGATCTCGCCGGCGCCGCGGAACAGTTCGGCGCAGGCGACGACGCACACCTCGGCGCGGCTGACCTGGATCATGATTCCCCCTGAAAGCGGCGCACGGCAGCCTGGTAGTCGGCCTCGCTGCCGGACAGATAGGTCTTGACGAACTGCGCCCAGCCGTCGTCGGATGCGGCAGCCTCGGCGTAGTGCCGCTGGAACTTCTCGTCGCGGCCGTAATCCGGTGCGGCGGTGGTGAAGTGCGCGCCACCGGGGGCCTCGACGACCGCGTCGACCATCATCCGGTTCACCAGCAGCGCCTGCGGGGGAACCGCCTTGATGAGTTCCTCGGTCGGCACCACCCGCTCCACCGACAGGTAGCGCCGGTCGGCGGCCATCAGGAACAGGTCGTCGAAGTACGGGTCGATACCGGTGTAGGCGGCGTTGCCGTGCTTGTCGCCGAGGTTGAGGTGGACGAAGGCGGCGTCCAGGCGAAGTGCGGGCATCGCGATGAGTTCCTCATAGCCGTCACCGGTCTTATACGGAGAACGGACCGTTGCCAGTTCGCCGTCCCAGAAGTCGGGAACCGAACTGCCCAGTCCGGCCCGGATCGGCAGGAACGGAAGTCTCTGTGCCGCAGCCTGCAGTCCGCATCGCAGCATGCCCTCGTCCATCTCGCGGGCGACGATCGAACCGGTGGTGCGGGCTCGGGAGAACCACGGGTCGTAGAACGGGGGAGAGTCCAGCGAGACGAACCCGTAGTAGGCCTTGGCCACCTTGCCGGCCGAGCACAGCAGACCGATGTCGGGTCCGCCGTAGGTCACCACGGTCAGGTCGGTGACGCCTGTGCGCAGCAGGGCGCGGACGAATGCCATCGGCTTGCGCCGCGAGCCCCAGCCGCCGATGCCGATCGTCATCCCGCTCTCGACGGAGGCGACTGCCTCGTCGAGGGTGGTGCGCTTATCCCGTGGACTCATTTGTCGGCTTTCTTCGTGCCGGCGAAATCGTCACGCAGTTCGTCTGAGACGCCGGACAGGTTCAGCTCGAAGGTGAAGCCCTGCTCCATCCGGTAGCTGGCGTTGACCCGTTGGGTGTCAATGAGATTCAGCGCTTCCTTGGCCGCGCGGATCACCCGGGTGTCTTTCTTGGCGATGTCCCGGGCCACCCGCAGGGCAGCCTCGTCGAGTTCGGCGCGCGGCACCACCTCGTGCACCGAACCGAACTGGTGCAGCGTGGCGGCGTCGACGGTGGCGGCGGTGAAGAACAGCCGGCGCATCATGTGCTGCGGCACCAATCGCGACAGGTGCGTCGCCGCCCCGAGGGCGCCGCGTTCCACCTCCGGCAGGCCGAACGTCGCGTCGTCGGAGGCCACGATGACGTCGGAATTGCCGACCAGGCCGATGCCACCTCCCACGCAGAACCCGTTGACCGCAGCCACCACCGGGACAGCGCACTCGTAGACCGCCTTGAACGCCGCGAAGCAACCGCGATTGGCGTCGATCAGCGCGGTGAACCCGGTGGTGTTCTGCATCTCCTTGATGTCGACGCCGGCGTTGAAACCACGGCCCGCGGCACGCAGGATCACCACATGGGTGGACATCTCGCGGCCGGCGGCGGTGATGACGTCGGCGAGTTCGAACCAGCCGCGCGACGGGATCGCGTTCACCGGCGGGTAGTCGACCGTCACCGCGACGATGCCGGGTTCGACGGTGGACGACGTGATCGTCATGGCACTCCTGTGACCGGTATCAGAGCCTAAGCAAGCACTTGCTTGGTAGGCTAACACAATGGATCTGGACCTCGGCGGACGCATCGTGCTGGTCACCGGTGGTGTGCGCGGCGTCGGGGCCGGTATCAGCGCGGTGTTCGCCGAACAGGGCGCGACCGTGGTCACCTGCGCCCGGCACGAGGTGGAAGGCCTGCCGTACGAGTTCCACGGCTGCGACGTCCGCGACCCCGACGCGGTGGCCGATCTGATCGAGGCGATCGTGGCCCGGCACGGCCGCCTCGACGCGGTGGTCAACAACGCCGGTGGATCGCCCTACGCGCTGGCGGCCGAGGCGTCGCCGCGCTTCCACCACAAGATCATCGAACTCAACCTGCTCGCCATGCTGCACGTGTCCCAGGCGGCCAATGCCGTCATGCAACAGCAGTCGGGCGGCGGTTCGATCGTCTCGATCTCCAGTGTCAGTGGGCGGCGGCCGTCGCCGGGCACCGCGGCCTACGGCGCGGCCAAGGCCGGGGTGGACAGTCTCACCCGTTCGCTCGCGGTGGAGTGGGCGCCGAAGGTCCGGGTCAACGCGGTGGTGGCCGGCATGGTCGCCACCGAGCAGGTGGAACTGTTCTACGGCGACGACGAGTCGCAGGCGGCGGTCGCCGCCACCGTGCCGCTGGGCCGGTTGGCGGATCCGCGTGAGATCGGCTGGGCCGCAGCGTTTCTGGCCTCCGATGCCGCGTCCTACATCAGCGGGTCCTGCCTGGAGGTCCACGGCGGCGGCGAACCGCCCCCGTATCTGTCGGCGTCGGCCGCGAACAAGGAATAAGGAGCTCACATGGGATTGCTCGACGGTCGGGTGGTCATCGTCACCGGCGCCGGCGGCGGCATCGGACGTGCCCACGCCCTGGCCTTCGCCGCCGAGGGCGCGCAGGTCGTGGTCAACGACATCGGTGTGGGTCTGGACGGTTCACCTGCCGGCGGCGGTAGTGCGGCCCAGGCCGTCGTCGACGAAATCCGTTCCGCCGGAGGCGAAGCCGTCACCAGTGGCGCAAACGTCGCCGACTGGGATCAGGCCGCCGGACTCATCGGGACCGCAATCGAGCACTTCGGCGGACTCGACGTCCTGGTGAACAACGCCGGGATCGTGCGCGACCGGATGATCGCCAACACCAGCGAGGAGGAGTTTGACGCCGTGGTGGCCGTCCACCTCAAGGGGCACTTCGCGACCATGAGGCATGCCGGCGCGTACTGGCGGGCACTGGCGAAAGAGGGCAAGCCGGTCGACGCCCGCATCATCAACACCAGTTCCGGGGCGGGTCTGCAGGGCAGTGTCGGGCAGGGCAACTACAGCGCCGCTAAAGCCGGTATCGCCGCCCTGACCCTGGTGGGCGCCGCCGAGATGGGGCGCTACGGGGTGACTGTCAACGCCATCGCCCCGTCGGCCCGCACCCGGATGACCGAAACCGTCTTCGCCGACATGATGTCCACGCAGGACCAGGATTTCGATTCCATGGCGCCGGAGAACATCTCACCGCTGGTGGTCTGGCTGGGCAGCGTCGAATCCCGTGACGTCACCGGCCGGGTGTTCGAGGTCGAGGGCGGGATCATCCGGGTTGCCGAAGGCTGGGCCCGCGGCGCCGAAGCCGACAAGGGCGCCCGCTGGGACCCCGCCGAACTGGGGCCCGTCGTCACCGGACTGCTGGCCGAGAGCCGGACTCCGCTGCCGGTCTACGGAGCCTGACGCCGCCCCGAGTGCGCCCACCCCGAATGTGCCCACCCCGAGTGTGAAGCCATTTTCACCGTCGGCCCCGAGCGTGAAGATAGCTTCACGCTGGGCGTCCAACGTCGCTCTGGAGTTACGCTCGGCAGGACTACGGGTCGCAAATCACCACCGGGATCACCCGGTCGGTCCAGGACTGGTAGTCATCGAAGCTGGTGTACATCTTGGCCATCTTCGGCCAGTAGTGCGCTCGCTCCTCCTCGGTGGCATCGCGCGCGGTCAGGTTCAGCACCTCGTCCTTGATCTGAACCGAAACCTTGGGATTCGCTTTCAGATTCAGGTACCACATCGGATTGCCGGCCGCGCCGCCCTTCGAAGCGATCAGCACGATGCGGTTACCCTCGCGCCAGAACAGCAGGGGACTCACCCGTGGTTCGCCGGTCTTGCGGCCGGTGGTGGTCAGTAGTGCGACCGGTGCGCCCTGAAGGAACTTGCCGCCGACCCGGCCGCCGGTCTTCTTGTACACGAAGGTGTTCGCCTTCGACATCCACTTGATGATGTGCTCGGTCATCGGGCTGTTGAGCCCCTTGGGCGGCGGCTTGGCAGTCATGACTTCACCCTTTCACGACGGTGGGATGGAACCTAACCCGAATGTGGCCGATCAGGCCGTCGGCTCCGATGACGAACGTCTCCTCCACCCGGGCGGCCATCCGCCGGCCCGCGACGGAAAGCTTCGTCAGCACCAGGTATTCGGCGTGGACCTCGTCGCCGTTAACCGTGTAGCGCGGCGTGGTGGTCGCGTTGATGATCCGATACTGCGGACCGCGAGTCAGGCTGCGGCGCAGATGTTTTCCGGAGAACCCGTTCTTGACGCCCTGTTCGATCCGGGTGCAGTCCGGTGCGAACGGCACCGACGCTCCGTCATGAGAGACCAGTGCGTCGATGTAGGCCTGGGCGGCAGCGATGCGGACCGGAATCCTAGATCCGTTCGATGATGGTGCCCGTCGACAACGCACCGCCGGCGCACATGGTGATCAGTGCGGTGCTCTTGCCGGTGCGCTCGAGTTCGTGCAGCGCGGTGGTGATCAGCCGGCTGCCGGTGCTGCCGACCGGATGCCCCAGTGCGATCGCACCCCCGTTGACGTTGACCTTGTCCATATCGGCGCCGTAGACCTGTGCCCAGCTCAGCACCACCGAAGCGAAGGCCTCGTTGATCTCGACCAGGTCGATGTCGGCCATCGTCATCCCGGCCTTCTCCAGCACCTTCGCGGTGGACTGCACCGGGCCGTCGAGGTGGTAGTACGGCTCGGCGCCCACCAACGCCTGGCTGACGATGCGGGCCCGCGGGGTCAGGCCCAGAGCCTTCGCCTTGGCCTCGTCCATCCACAGCACCGCGGCCGCGCCGTCGGAGATCTGCGACGAGGTGCCCGCAGTGTGCATGGCGCCCTCCATCACCGGCTTGAGCGCGGCCAGACCCTCGGCGGTGGTCTCGCGCAGACCCTGATCGCGGCTGACCATGTGGCGCTCGGCGGTCGGCTGCTTGTTCTCGTCGATGACCGGGGCTTCGATCGGCGAGATCTCCCGATCGAAGCGGTGCTCGTCCCAGGCCCGCTTGGCCTTCTGCTGCGAGATCAGACCGAGGTGGTCCAGATCGGCGCGAGTCAGGCCGCGGCGCTTGGCGATTCGCTCGGCGGCGGTGAACTGGTCGGGCATGTCGATGTCCCAGGACTCGGCCCGGATCTTGGACCGGTCCGGTCCGGCGTTGGCACCGAGGCCGACCCGGCTCATCGCCTCGATGCCGCAGGCGATGCCGACGTCGATGGCCCCGGTGGCGATCAGCCCGGCGATCAGGTGGTTGGCCTGCTGGGCGCTGCCGCACTGGCAGTCGATGGTGGTGGCACCGACCTGCTCGGGCAGTCCGGCCGTCAGCCAGGCCACCCGGGTGATGTTGTTGGACTGCTCGCCGTACTGGGTGACGCAGCCGCCGATGGCCTGCTCGACGAGCGCGGCGTCGATGCCGGCCCGGTCCACCACGGACTTCTGGACGGCCCCGAGAAGTTCGGTGGCATGCAGGCCGGACAGCCAGCCGCCGCGCTTGCCGATGGGGCTGCGGGTGGCTTCGACGATGACAGGATTACCCATGCGGGCCAGGCTAGAACACGTTTCACTTCCCTGACAAGCAAGGATGCCGCGATGCCTTTTGTCTGCGGTGGAGCCGTGTTTTACTGGCACTAGATCACGTCATATCGAGGAGCGCGCCATCATGCCCAGCCCCCATATTCCTCCAGGTTTCGACTTCCTGGACCCAGACCGCAACGTGGTGCAGTTGCCGGTCGACGAACTGGCCGAACTGCGCAAGGTCGCGCCGGTCTGGTGGTGCGAGCAGCAGATCGGCAAGGGCGGTTTCAACGACGGCGGCTACTGGGTGGTCACCAAGCACCGGGATGTCAAGGAAGTGTCGCGGCGCAGCGACATCTACCACTCCGGTCCCAACACCGCGCTTCCGCAGTTCGCCGACGACATGGTTCGCGAAGACATCGACATGCAGCGGGTCATCCTTCTCAACATGGACGGCGAGCATCACGACCGCCTTCGCCGGATCATCTCCCGCGGTTTCACCCCGCGCGCCGTCGAACGGTTGCGGGCCGAGTTGACCCAGCGCGCCGAGACGATCGTCAAGACCGCCGCGGCGGAGGGTTCCGGCGACTTCGTCGAACAGGTGTCCTGCGAACTGCCACTGCAGGTGATCGCCGGGCTTCTCGGTGTTCCGCAGGAGGAGCGGGCCAAATTGTTCCGCTGGACCAACGAGATGACCGGCAACGAGGATCCTGAGTTCGCCGACGTCGACGGCCGCGCCTCCTCGATGGAGGTGCTTGCCTACGCCATGCAGATGGCCGCGATCAAGGCGGAGAATCCCGGCGATGACATCGTCACCTCGCTGATCAACGCCGACATCGACGGCGAAAAACTCGCCGACGAAGAGTTCGCCTTCTTCGTGCTGATGCTCGCGGTGGCAGGAAGCGAGACGACCCGCAACTCGATCACCCACGGGATGATCGCCTTCCTGAACAACCCGGACCAGTGGGAGTTGTACAAGCGGGAGCGCCCGGCGACAGCCGCCGACGAGATCGTCCGGTGGGCGACGCCGGTGACCGCGTTCCAGCGCACCGCGGTCACCGACACCGAACTCGGTGGCGCGAAAATCAAAGCGGGACAACGGGTGGTGATGTTCTACCGCTCGGCGAACTTCGACGAGGAAGTGTTCGACGATCCGCACTCCTTCAACATCCTGCGCGATCCCAATCCGCACGTCGGGTTCGGAGGCACTGGCGTGCACTACTGCATCGGCGCCAACCTCGCCCGGATGTCGATCGATCTGATGTTCAACGCGATCGCCGACAACATGCCCGATCTGTCCTCGACCGGCACCCCGGAGCGGCTGCGCTCCGGCTGGCTCAACGGCATCAAGCACTGGCAGGTCGACTACACCGGCTCTACCGCCTCGTAATTCGGAAGGGAGAACCGGTGGATTTCACTCCAGAGCCGGAACAGCAGGCTGTCTCCGACGTCGTCAACGCCGTCCTGGATCGTGAGAACACCTGGGAGGCATTGGTATCCGGTGGCGTGACGGCGCTCGGCATCCCCGACCGGCTCGGCGGTGACGGTGTCGGACTGCCGGAGATCACCGCGGCACTCACCGAGATCGGCCGGCATGGACTGATCTCGCCGGCGCTGGCCACCCTCGGAATGGGCCTGGTCCCCCTGGTTGAGATGGCGTCGGAGGCACAGCAGGATCGGTTCCTCGACGGCGTCGCCAAGGGCGCCATCCTGACCGCCGCTCTCAACGAGCCCGGAACGGCGCTGCCGGAACGGCCGACCACCACCCTGCGCGGTGGCAAGCTCAGCGGCACCAAGATCGCTGTTCCCTTTGCCGCCCAGGCGAATTGGCTGCTGGTCAGCACCGACTCCGGCGTGGTCGTCATCTCGCCGAAGGCTGACGGCGTGACGGTCACCCCGACGCCCACCTCGGCCGGGGGTGAGGAATGCGCCGTGGAATTCCGCGACGTCGCCGTCGACGACGATGCCGTATTGGCCGGAGCGAGTGTGCACCGGCTCAATCAGCTGGTGCTGGCCGCCATCGGCGCCTACGCCGCCGGACTGGTCGCCGGCGCCGTTCGGCTCACCGCCGACTATGTGACCAACCGGCATCAGTTCGGCCGGCCGCTGGCGACGTTCCAGGCGGTGGCGCAGCAACTCGCCGACGTCTACATCGCCTCCCGAACGCTGGCTTTGGCGTCAACATCGGTGGTCTGGCGGCTCTCGCAGGACCGTGACGCCGACGAGGATCTCGATGTGCTGGCCTACTGGTTGACCTCGCAGGCACCGCCGGCCATGCAGACCTGTCATCACCTGCACGGCGGGATGGGCATGGACGTCACCTACCCGATGCACCGCTACTACTCGTCGATCAAGGACCTCTCCCGCCTGCTGGGCGGTCCCGCCTACCGTCTGGAACTCGTTGGAGCGCAATGTATATAGAGCTGACACCCGAGCAACGGCATCTTCAGGCCGAACTGCGGCAGTACTTCGCCACCCTCATCTCCACCGACGAGGCCCAGGAGATGGAGGTAGACCGGCACGGTAAGGCCTACCGCGCGGTCATCAGGCGGATGGGCTCGGACGGCAAACTCGGTGTCGGCTGGCCCAAGGAGTACGGCGGGCTGGGCTTCGGCCCGATCGAACAGCAGATTTTCGTCAACGAAGCGGCCCGCGCCGACGTCCCCCTGCCGGCCGTCACGTTGCAGACCGTCGGACCGACCCTGATGGTGTACGGCAACGAGGCGCAGAAGAAGAAGTTTCTGCCAGCCATCCTCGCCGGTGAGGTGCACTTCGCCATCGGCTACTCCGAACCGGAGGCCGGCACTGACCTTGCCTCGCTGCGGACTTCGGCCGTCCGGCACGGTGACGAGTACATCGTCAATGGCCAGAAGATCTGGACCACCGGCGGGCATGACGCCGACTACGTGTGGCTGGCCTGCCGGACCGACCCGGAAGCGGCCAAACACAAGGGGATTTCAATCCTGATCGTCGACACGACTGATCCGGGTTACTCGTGGACGCCGATCATCCTGTCCGACGGCGCCCACCACACCAACGCCACCTACTACAACGACGTCCACGTTCCGGCCGACATGCTGGTGGGGGAGGAGAACGCCGGCTGGCGGCTCATCACCACCCAGCTCAACCACGAACGCGTCATGCTCGGACCTGCCGGAAAGATCGCCGGACTCTACGACCGGGTGCACGCCTGGGCGTCCAAGCCGGGCGCCGACGGTGTGACTCCCGTCGACCACGATGACGTCCGGCGCGCGCTGGGTGAGATCAGGGCGATCTGGCGGATCAACGAACTGTTCAATTGGCAGGTGGCCGCCGCCGGTGAGACCGTCGACATCGCCGACGCCGCCGCGACCAAGGTGTTCTCCACCGAGCGGATCCAGAGGATCGGGCGGCTGGCCGAGGAGATCGTCGGCAAGTACGGCAACCCCGCCGAGGCCGAGACTGCCGAACTGTTGAACTGGCTGGACTCGCAGACCAAACGCAGCCTGGTGATCACCTTCGGCGGTGGGGTCAACGAAGTGATGCGCGAGCAGGTCGCCGCGGCCGGACTCCAGGTGCCGAGGGTGCCACGATGACGGCGATCGAGGAGATCCAGCAGGCCGCCGAACGAATCAAAGCCTCTGGAAAGAGCAAGCCCCGCAACGGCCGTCACCCGGTGAACCAGCCGATGGTCGACCACTGGCTCGACGCCATCGGTGACCGCAACCCGATCTACACAGACGAGGCCGCCGCGAAGGCCGCCGGCCATCCGGGCGTCGTCGCGCCTCCGGCGATGATCCAGGTGTGGACCATGATGGGTCTCGGCGGTGTGCGACCCGACGACGATCCGCTGGGCAGGATCATCGGGATGTTCGACGAGGCCGGCTACATCGGCGTCGTCGCCACCAACTGCGAGCAGACCTACCACCGCTACCTGCGCCCCGGCGAAGAGGTCAGCGTCACCGCCGAACTCACCGATGTCGTCGGCCCCAAGCAGACCGCGCTGGGCGAGGGATTCTTCATCAACCAGAAGATCACCTGGTCGGTCGGCGATGAGGAAGTCGCCGAGATGATGTGGCGCATCATGAAGTTCAAGCCTGCCGACAAGGCAGGTACGACAACAGTTCCCGACGATCTCGACGCGGATCTGATGATGCGTCCGGCCGCGTCGCGCGACACCCAGTTCTTCTGGGACGGCGTCAACGCACACGAACTGCGCATCCAGAAGCGTCCGGACGGCACGTTGCAGCACCCGCCGGTGCCGGCCATCTGGCAGGACAAGGAAGCACCGGTCGAGTACGTCGTCGCCAGCGGCAAGGGGACGGTGTACAGCTTCGTCGTCCACCACGCGCCCCAGGTGCCAGGCCGGACGCTGCCGTTCGTCATCGCGCTGGTGGAACTCGAGGAGGGCGTGCGGATGCTGGGTGAGTTGCGCGGCGCCGACCCGGCGACGGTGAAGATCGGAATGCCCGTTGCGGCAACCTATATCGACTTCCCCGATGGTGAGAGCGGGCCGGCGTGGACGCTGTACGCATGGGAGCCTGCCCAATGACCGCTGTCGGAACCGTCCTGCCCGAGCTGTCCCTCTACGGCGACCCGACGTTCATCGTCTCCACCGCCATCGCCACCCGCGATTACCAGGACGTCCATCACGACCGGGACAAGGCTCAGGCCAAGGGATCCAAGGACATCTTCGTCAACATCCTCACCGACACCGGCCTGGTGCAGCGCTATATCACCGACTGGGCCGGGCCCACCGCGATCATCAAGTCGATCGCACTGCGCCTCGGGGTTCCCTGGTACGCCTACGACACGGTGACGTTCAAGGGCGAGGTGACCGCCGTGGAGGACGGTCTCGTCACGGTGAAAGTCGTTGGCAGCAACAGCCTCGGCGACCACGTCATCGCCACCGCCACGTTGACCATGGGAGGTGCGTGATGCTGTCCGGTAAAGCTGCCATCGTCGGCATCGGCGCCACCGACTTCTCCAAGGACTCCGGTCGCAGCGAGTTGCGGCTGGCGGCCGAGGCGGTCATGGACGCCCTCGACGACGCCGGCCTGACGCCCGGCGACGTCGACGGCATGGTGACCTTCACGATGGACTCCAACACCGAGGTCGCGGTCGCCCGGGCCACCGGGATAGGCGATCTGAAGTTCTTCTCCAAGATCCACCACGGCGGTGGTGCGGCCTGCGCCACCATCCAGCAGGCCGCGATCGCGGTCGCCACCGGAGTGGCGGAATGCGTTGTGGCGTATCGCGCTTTCAATGAGCGCTCCGGCATGCGATTCGGTCAGGTGCAGTTGCGGCTGATCCAGGGCGCGGACTCCACCAGCGTCGACAACTCGTACTCCTACCCGCACGGTCTTTCCACGCCGGCGGCTCAGGTGGCGATGATCGCCCAGCGCTACATGCATACCTCCGGCGCGACCAGTCGTGACTTCGGCGCGGTGTCGGTGGCCGATCGCCGGCACGCCGCCAACAATCCGAAGGCCTACTTCTACGGCAAGCCGATCACCATCGAGGACCACCAGAACTCCCGCTGGATCGCCGAACCGCTGCGACTGCTGGACTGCTGTCAGGAGACTGACGGTGGGGTGGCGATCGTGGTGACCACTCCCGAACGGGCCAAGAACCTCAAGCACCGCCCGGTGATCATCGAGGCCGCCGCGCAGGGATCCGGCGCCGACCAGTACTCGATGGTCAGCTACTACCGGCCGGAGATCGGGTTGCCGGAGATGGGACTGGTGGGCCGTCAACTGTGGTCGCAGTCCGGACTCACGCCGGCCGACATCCAGACCGCGATCCTCTACGACCACTTCACGCCGTTCACGCTGATTCAGTTGGAGGAGTTGGGTTTCTGCGCCAAGGGCGATGCCAAGGACTTCGTCAAAGACGGCGCCATAGAGATCGGCGGGCGGCTGCCGATCAACACTCACGGCGGCCAACTCGGTGAGGCCTACATCCACGGCATGAACGGCATCGCCGAGGGTGTGCGGCAGTTACGCGGCACCTCGGTCAACCAGGTCGACGCCGTCGAGCATGTGCTCGTCACAGCCGGTACCGGTGTGCCGACCTCAGGCCTGATCCTGGGCTAGTCGCGGTCGCCCCCAGCGTCGAGCGTCACGCCAGCGTGGCGGTCGATGCCGAGCATCACGCCAGCTTGACGCTCGAGCACCTGTTAGCAGTTGTCGGCACGACATCGAGGCCCGCGGCACAATCTCGGCCATGGCAGATCCCTTTGTCGGGAGTGAAGCAGTCGCAGCCGGCGCGGTGACGAAGAGCGAACTGCGCACCAGCTACAAGAGGCTTTTACGGGACGTCTACGTGGTTCGCGGCACTGAGTTGACGCCGGGCGTGCTCGCGGCTGCCGGATGGTTGTGGTCTAGACGCAGCGCAGTTGTTGCCGGCCGCTCGGCTGCCGCTGTGCTGGGTGCGCAGTGGCTCGATCTCAGGCCGATCGAACTCCTGCACAGCAATCGCAATCCTGTTCAAGGCGTCAATGTGCACGGCGACGAACTGGATTCTGATGAAGCGACTCTGATCAACGGCGTTCCGACGACGACCGCGGCCCGTACAGCCTTGGATCTCGCCTGTTGGTATCCGACGAACACCGCGGTCATCGCTCTGGATGCACTGGTACGTGCAACCGGGCTTCACCTGGATGCAGTTGACCCACTCGTCGAGCGGCGTGTCGGTCGACGAGGAATCCGCAGAGCCCGAGCGTCATTGGCGCTGGCAGACGGCGGCTCTCAGTCACCGAAAGAGACCTGGCTTCGCTTACTCGTTCTCTCCGCGGGCTTGCCGCGACCGCAGACCCAGATACCGGTGAGTGACGGGCACGGGAACGTCGTCGCCTATCTCGACATGGGCTGGGAGGAGATGAAAATCGCGGTCGAGTACGACGGCGAGCAGCATCGCACTAGCAGGGAGCAGTACGTATGGGACCTTCGCCGACGGGACATGCTTGAAGATGCGGGCTGGATTGTCATCCGTGTGGTCGCCGGTGACAAGCCGGCGGATGTCATCAGACGCGTGCGAGGTGCATTCGCACGCCGAACGTCACCCCAGCGCGGCGTTCGTCGTGCAGTGTGACGCCAGCGTGACGCTCGGCCGCGAAGGTTTGCAGGATCGCAAGGGGGTGCGCTACGACGACGCCAGCTCAACGCCGGAGAGCACCGTCTCGTCCCCCCGCGACGGCGCGGTGACGACGGCCGAGAAACGGCCACCATCTTTCCAGATGGACGCCTTGAGGGTCTCGCCCGGAAAGACGACGCCGGCGAACCGCGCCCCGTAGGAGCGCACCCGGGCGGCGTCCCCGTCGAGCACGGCGTCCACCAGTGCCTTGCAGGTCATCCCGTAGGTGCACAGCCCGTGCAGGATCGGCCGGGGAAAGCCCGCGGCGGCGGCGAAGCCGGGATCGGAGTGCAACGGGTTGCGGTCCCCGCACAGCCGGTACAGCAATGCCTGCTGCGGCAGCACCGGGATGTCCACCTCGATGTCCGGCGCCCGGTCCGGCGCCGTGGCCGAGGCCGACGGACCCCGTTCACCGCCGAAGCCGCCCTCGCCGCGGGCGAAGATCGACCGGTCGACGGTCCACAGCACGGTGCCGTCCGGCGCGGTCGCGGTGGTCTGGTTGACGATCACCGCGGCCTTGCCCTTGTCCCAGATGTCGGTGATCCGGGTGACGGCACGCGCGGTTCCACTCGGCGGCAGTGGCGCCGCAACGGTGACCGCCTCGCTGGCGTGCAGCACCCGGGCCAGCTCGATCTCGATGCCCGGGAAGCTGACCTTCGGCGGTGCGGTCTCGTGGAAGCTCGCCGCCACGCTGCTGAAGGTCGGCAGCACCTGTGGGGTGCCGTCGGTCAGATAGCGCAGTTCGCGGGGATCCATCGGATCGGAGCCGGCGCCGAGTGCGAGCTGATAGAGCTGGACATCGCTACTGGTCCAGCTGAACTCCACCGGTTCAAGCTCGGCGCCGAGAGCCACGTCGAGATTGATTGGCATGTCAGGCCTTTCCGGTGTCTGATGTCGCCGGCCGACCGGCTCCGGCGATGTCAAGGGCGGCGAGGTACCCGAACGTCATCGCGGGCCCGATGGTCCCGCCCGGTCCCGGGTAGGTGTGGCCCATCACCGGCGCACTGACATTGCCGGCCGCGTAGAGACCTTCGATCACCGAACCGTCGTCGCGCAGCGCACGGCCGTTAACGTCGGTCCGGACGCCGCCCTTGGTGCCGAGGTCGCCGGGAACCATCTTGGCCGCGTAGTACGGCGGGTGGCTGATCGCGCCGAGGTTCGGGTTCGGCTTGTTGGTCGGATCGCCGTAGTAGCGGTCATAGGCACTCTCGCCGCGGTGAAAGTCCTCGTCCACCCCGGACCGTGCGAACCCGTTGAACCGCTCGACGGTTGCCTGAAGGGCGTCGGCCGGCACCCCGGTCGCGCTCGCCAACTCCTCGACGGTGTCCGCCTTGACGATCATCCCCGACTCCATCCACTTCTTCGGAATGCGTTGTCCCGGTTGCAGACCGGCGAAGATATAGCGGTCCCGGTACTGCTGGTCGAAGATCAGCCAGGCGGGCACGTTCTCGCCGGGGCCGGAGCCCTGGCCGTACTGCCCGCCGTACATGTGGTGGCAGGCCTCGACGTAGGGCATCGACTCGTTCATGAACCGCTTGCCCGACATGTTGACGATCATCGAGCCGGGGGAGTTGCGCTCCGAGAGCGCGAACCACGGTGCCCCCTCCAGCGGCACCGTCGGTCCCCACCAGGCGTCCTCCATGAGTTCCAGTGCGGCGCCGAGCTTTTCGGCGGCCAGGATCCCGTCACCGGTGTTGGCCACCGCACCGACCGTCCACTCGGTGCCGATCGGCTCGCGCTGGTACTTACGCCGCATCGCCTCGTTGTGCTCGAAACCGCCCGACCCGAGGATCACGCCACGGCGGGCCCGGATCAGCCGTGGCTCGGCGGACGGCGGTGCGCCGGTGTCGACGACGTAGATCCCGCGCACCACGCCGTCGGAGACGTACAGGTCGGTCATGGCGGTGTTGAGCAGCACCGGCACGTCTGCCTTCTGCAGACCGATGCGCAGTGGGGCGATCAGGGCCCGGCCCATCCCGACCAGATTCTTGCGGCGCAGGCCAGCCCACACGCTGCGCACGCCCACCTTGATGCTGCGCAGCACACCGCGCGGATGGCGCTTGAGCTGGTTGAGCCGGACGTAGTCCTGCTGCATCACCACGACGTTGAGCGGAACCTTGCCGTAGGCGGGTTCCAGACCGGCCATGTCGGCTCCGAGTTTCCGGGCGTCGAACGGTTCGGGCTCGATCGACCGGCCGCCGGGCCGCCCGCCGGGTTGCTCGGGGTAGTAGTCCGAGTAGTCGGGAACCCAGCACATCTTCAGCGGCGTGTGCTTGAGCACGAAGGACAGCATCTCCGGTCCGCGCTGCAGGTAGGTGTCGATCTTCTCCGCCGGCACCACGTCCCCGACGATGGTGTGCAGGTAGGTCCGGGCGGCCTCGGCGGTGTCGGTGACGCCGTCACGCTTGAGGATCTCGTTGTTCGGAATCCACACCCCGCCGCCGGACCGCGCGGTCGAGCCGCCGAAGTGCGGAGCCTTCTCCACCACGACCGCGGACAATCCCTGGTGAGCGGCGGTCAGCGCGGCGACCATGCCGGCGGCGCCGCTGCCGACGACGACGACGTCGAACTCGTCAGCTGTCATACTAGAACACGTTATAGAATTGACCCGTCCGGGCGCTACTGATGGAATCGACCTCATGCTGAGCGACGCCATTCGCGCGGAACTGGCCGCCGATCTCGCCGAGGCCGAACGGACCCGCGTTCCGATGGGTCCGCTGACCGCCGCCCACCCCGGCATCGACGTCGTCGACGCCTACGAGATCCAGCTCATCAACATCCGCCAGCGGGTGGCCGAGGGGGCGACCGTGGTGGGCCACAAGGTCGGGCTGTCCTCCGCGGCGATGCAGCAGATGATGGGTGTCGACGAGCCGGACTACGGCCACCTGCTCGCCGACATGGAGGTCTTCGAAGGCGTCACAGTCGACACCGCCCGCTACCTCTATCCGCGGGTCGAGGTCGAGGTCGGCTTCATCCTCGCCGACGATCTGCCCGGCGCCGGTTGCACCGAGGATGACGTACTGGCTGCGACAGCGGCGTTCGCACCGTCCATCGAACTGATCGACACCCGGATCACGGACTGGCAGATCAAGCTGTGCGACACCATTGCCGACAACGCGTCCTCCGCCGGATTCGTCCTCGGAGCCGAACGGGTGTCACCGAAGGACATCGACATCACCGCGATCGACGCCGTGCTGCGCCGCAACGGTGAAGTGGTGGCCGAAGGGCGCAGCGACGCCGTCCTGGGCAATCCGGTGACGGCGGTGGCCTGGCTGGCCCGGAAGGTGGACAGCTTCGGCGTCCGACTGCGCGCCGGCGACATCGTGCTGCCCGGCTCCTGCACCCGCGCCATCGACGTGCGACCCGGCGACGACTTCATCGCCGACTTCGCGGGCCTGGGTAGCGTCCGGCTGTCCTTCGGCTGATCGTTGACGTGCACTGGAACACGTTCTAGATTTCATGCGTGTACGCGCAACCACTGCTGGACTCCATCGCCGAAGCCGAGCAGTTGGTGCGCGAGGCCCCGCACATCGAGACCGAGGCTGATCTGCTCGAGGGGTTGCAGTATCTGGCCGGCGGCATCGCCGCCTGCACGCACATCGCCTTCGACTACGACCGTGACCATCCGTTCCTGCAGTCCGGCACCGGGCCGTTCACCAAGATGGGCCTCGACAACCCCGACACCCTGTACTTCGGCACCCGGGTGCAGGCCGGTAAGGAATACGTCGTCACCGGCACCCGGGGCACGACGACCGATCTGAGTTTTCAACTCCTGGGCGGGGACTACACCGACGCGAATGTGCCCGACAGCGAGACGGCGTTCGACGACCGCAGGCTCGACATCTCCGCCCACGGCAGCTTCGAATGGCGCTTCGTCCCGAAGGTCAACGCCCAACTGGTGATCCGCGAGGTGTACAACGACTGGTCGGCGCAGCGCGGGGCGGTCGCGATCGCACGGACCGACACCGCCGGAACTGCACCGCCGCCGCTGACGAAGGAACTCATCGAAAAGCGTTTCGCCACAGCGGGAAAGCAACTCGTCCAGCGGGTCAAGACCTGGCTGCAGTTCCCGCAGTGGTTCTACATGAACATCCCGGTCAACACCATGGTGGCGCCGCGGCTCACCCCCGGTGGTCTGGCCACCCAGTACTCGTCGGCCGGACACTTCGATCTCACCCCCGAGCAGGCCCTGGTGCTCACCCTCCCGGTCTCCGATGCGCCGTACCTGGGCTTCCAACTCGGCAGCCTGTGGTACATCTCGCTGGACTACATCAACCATCAGACGTCGCTGAACGGCACTCAGGCCCAAGCCGATCCGGACGGCAAGATCCGCATCGTCGTCGGGGACCGCAACCCCGGGGTCACCAACTGGGTCGAGACACTCGGACATCGCAAAGGGTTCCTGCAGTTCCGCTGGCAGCGCGTCTCCCGTGATCTGACGCCGGCCGACGGGCCCACCGTCGAGTTGGTGGATGCCGCGGACGTACAGGCGCACCTGCCGTACTACGAGCACAACCGTATCTCCGAGCAGGACTGGCGGGCGCGGATCGCGTTGCGGCAGATACAGATCCAGAACAGGATGGTGGGATAGCGCATGGCCGGTCTGCTGGAGAACAAGGTCGTGGTGATCAGTGGCGTCGGTCCGGCGCTGGGCACCACGCTGGCCCGCCGGTGCGCAGAAGCCGGAGCCGACCTGGTGCTGGCCGCCCGGACGGCGGAGCGACTCGACGAGGTGTCGGCGATCGTCACCGGCCTCGGCCGGCGCGCGGTGGCGGTGACCACGGACATCACCGACGATGCCCAGGTCGACAACCTGGTCGCCAAGAGCGTGGAGGCCTACGGCAAGGTCGATGTTCTGATCAACAACGCCTTCCGGGTGCCGTCGATGAAACCGTTGGCCGACACCACCTTCCAGCACATCCGGGACGCCATCGAACTCACCGTCCTGGGCGCGCTGCGGATGACGCAGAAATTCACCCCGGCCCTGGCCGAGGCCAAGGGTTCGGTGGTCAACGTCAATTCGATGGTGATCCGGCACTCCCAGCCCAAGTACGGGGCGTACAAGACGGCAAAGGCCGCACTGCTGGCGATGTCCCAATCGCTGGCCACCGAACTGGGGCCGCAGGGCATCCGGGTGAACTCCGTTGCGCCGGGCTATATCTGGGGCGGGACTCTGCAGAGCTACTTCGCCCATCAGGCCGGCAAGTACGGCACCACCGTCGAGCAGATCTACGACGCCGCAGCGGCCGCCTCTGACCTCAAGCGGCTGCCCACCGAGGACGAGGTGGCCTCGGCGATCCTGTTCATGGCCAGCGACCTGTCCAGCGGGATCACCGGCGCGACGCTGGACGTGAACTGCGGGGAGTACAAAGCATGACCGGGGCTGCCTGATGAGGACTGCCTGATGGCGCGCACCGACGTCGGCACCGTCGAGGACCTGAAGGCCTCGGCGGTCAAGGCAG
>NZ_JAFMJZ010000198.1 GCF_017853185.1 Mycolicibacterium sp. | reverse complement strand
TGGCCCGCAACGCCGAGATCCCGGTGCTGGGCGTCAACCTGGGCCGGATCGGATTCCTGGCCGAGGCCGAAGCCGATGCTATCGACGAGATCCTCGAGCACGTGGTGGCCCGTGACTACGCCATCGAGAACAGGATGACCCTCGACGTGGTGGTCACCGCCGGCGACGAGGAGCTGTCCCGGGGATGGGCACTCAACGAGGCCAGCTTGGAGAAGGGACCGCATCAGGGCGTGCTCGGGGTGATGGTCTCTATCGATGGACGCCCGGTCTCGGCCTTCGGCTGCGACGGCGTGCTGGTGTCCAGCCCGACCGGATCCACCGCCTACGCCTTCTCCGCCGGCGGCCCGGTGGTGTGGCCGGATCTGGAGGCGATCATCGTGGTGCCCAATAACGCCCATGCGCTGTTCGCCCGGCCGATGGTGACCAACCCCAACGCGGTGATCACCGTCGACGTCGACAGCGACAACCCGGATGCGGTGGTGGTCTGCGACGGCCGCCGCGAGGCCGCGGTGCCGGCCGGGGCGCGGCTGCAGGTGACCAAGTGCCGCACCCCGCTCAAGTGGGTGCGGCTCGACAGTGCGCCGTTCACCGACCGGCTGGTGCGCAAGTTCCAGTTGCCGGTCAATAGCTGGCGTGAGCGCTAGGCGATGCTCGCCGAGATCCGAATCGAAGCGCTGGGCGCGATCAGTGCCGCCACGGCCGAGTTCGACCGCGGCCTGACGGTGCTGACGGGGGAGACCGGCACCGGCAAGACCATGGTGGTGACCGGGCTGCATCTGCTCGGCGGCGCCCGTGCCGACGCCACCCGGGTGCGTTCCGGCGCGCAGCGCGCGGTGGTGGAGGGCCGCTTCAGCACCGACGAACTCGATCCGGCCACCGCTGCTCGGGTCGGGGAGATCCTTGACTCCTCCGGCGCCGACCGCGACGACGACGGCAGCATCATCGCGCTGCGCACGGTCAACCGGGACGGCCCGTCGCGGGCATACCTGGGCGGGCGCAGCGTGCCGGCCAAGTCGCTGAGCACGCTGACCACCGGACTGCTGACCCTGCACGGCCAGAACGACCAGTTGCGGCTGATGCGCCCGGACGAGCAGCGCGCCGCGCTCGACCACTTCGCCGGTGTCGCCGAGGCGGTGGAGCGTTACCGCAAGCAGCGCGACGAGTGGCTGGTCGCCCGGCGCGATCTCGTCGATCGCACCAACCGGGCGCGGGAGATGGCGCAAGAGGCCGACCGGCTCAAGTTCGCCCTCGCCGAGATCGACCGGGTGGAACCGGTTGCCGGCGAGGACGAGTCGCTGGTCGCCGATATCCGCCGGCTCTCCGAACTGGATTCGGTGCGCGAGGCCGCCGCGGGCGCCCGGGCGGCGCTGTCCGGATCCGATGAGGATGCGAATCGTGAAACGCGCTCTGCCACAAGTGATCTGGCCCGTGCCATGGCGATGCTGGAATCCACCGGGGACACCGATCTTGAGGCACTGGCCCGCCGGCTCGCCGACGCACTGCACATGGCCAGCGAGGCGGCCCGCGAACTCGGCGACTATCTGGCCGGCCTGCCCGCTGACGCCAGCACGCTGGAGACCAAGCTGGCCCGCCAGGCCGAACTGCGCAGCCTCACCCGCAAGTACGCCGCCGACGTCGACGGGGTGCTGGCCTGGGCTGCGGAGTCGCGACAACGGCTGGCTCAGCTCGATGTCTCCGAGGAAGCCCTGGGTGGCCTGGCCCGACGGGTCGACGAACTCGCCTCGAAGGTCGCCGTGTCGGCGGTGAAACTCTCCAAGGCGCGCAGCACTGCGGCCACCGGACTGGCGAGTGCGGTGACCGCGGAACTAGCCGGTCTGGCGATGACGGACGCCGACTTCACCATCGGCGTCGCCACCATGGCAGCCGACGATGACGACGCGGCTCCGCTGAAGCTCCCGTCGGGAGAACTGGCGCATGCCGGCTCCGACGGCGTCGACGCGGTGGAGTTCGGCTTCACCGCGCACCGGGGAACTGATGTCCTGCCGTTGCACAAGAGCGCCTCCGGCGGCGAACTGTCCCGGGTCATGCTCGCGCTTGAGGTGGTGCTGGCGGCCGCTGCCGAAGGCACCACCATGGTGTTCGACGAGATCGACGCCGGGGTGGGCGGGCGGGCCGCGGTGCAGATCGGGCGGCGGCTGGCCCGGTTGGCCCGGACCCATCAGGTCATCGTGGTCACCCACCTGCCGCAGGTCGCCGCTTACGCCGACACCCATCTGATGGTCGAGGGCGGTGGCGGAGCGAGCCGGGTGCGCCGTCTCGACGACGACGATCGGGTGGCCGAGTTGGCCCGGATGCTGGCCGGCCTGGGGGAGTCCGACACCGCCCGCGCGCATGCCCGGGAATTGCTGCAGACGGCCCGCGAGGAGCGGCAGGCACCCTGACCCGCGGCTGTTGCTACTGTGAAAGAAAGTAACTTCTGGGGCCACTGTTACGGCGCGCCTACCTCGATCCGGCCGCCTCCGCCGACAAAATCGGGCGCATGAAGATGTCTGCGCTTCTCTCCCGCAACACCAGTGACCGTCCCGGCTTGCTCGGTCAGGCCAGGGTGGACCGCGACATCGACCGACTGCTGCGCAGGGTCGGTCCCGGCGACATCGCCTTCCTGGACGTCCTCGATCTGGACCGGGTGACCGCCGACGCGCTCGTCGACGCCGGTGTCATCGGGGTGGTCAACGCCTCCCCGTCGATCTCCGGGCGCTACCCGAACCTCGGCCCCGAGGTGCTGGTGGCCAACAACATCATCCTGATCGACAACGCCGGCCCGGAGATCTTCAAGAAGATCAAGGACGGCGCGAAGATCCGGCTGCACGAGGGCGGCGTCTATCACGGCGACCGCCGTCTGGCCCACGGTGTGGAGCGCACCGATGAGGAGATCTCCGATCTCATGCACGACGCCAAGACCGGCCTCGTCGCACAGTTGGAGGCCTTCGCCGGCAACACCATCGAGTTCATCCGCAGTGAGAGCCCGCTGCTGATCGACGGCATCGGCATCCCCAACATCGACGTCGACGTCTACCGCCGCCACGTCGTGGTGGTCTCCGACGGCCCGGCCGCCGCCGCCGACCTCAAGGCGCTCAAGCCGTTCATCAAGGAGTACCAGCCGGTGCTGGTCGGTGTGGGCGCCGGCGCCGACATCCTGCGTGAGGGCGGCTACCGCCCGCAGCTCATCGTCGGCAACCCCGACCAGATGAGCGCCGACGTGCTCAAGTGCGGTGCCCAGGTGGTGCTGCCGGCCGACGCCGACGGACACGCATCGGGCCTGGAGCGCATCCAGGATCTCGGCATCGGCGCCATGACCTTCCCGGCCGCCGGTTCGGCCGCAGATCTGGCCCTGCTGCTCGTCGATCACCACGGCGCTTCGCTGATCGTCACCGCCGGGCACTCGGCCAACATCGAGGAGTTCTTCGATCGCACCCGCGTGCAGAGCAACCCGTCGACCTTCCTCACTCGGCTGAAGGTGGGGGAGAAGCTCGTCGACGCGAAAGCCGTTGCGACGCTCTACCGTAACCACATCTCCGGCGGCGCCATCGCGCTGCTGATCCTGGCGGTGCTGTTGGCGGTCATCGCCGCGCTGTGGGTCTCCCGGGCCGACACCGTCGTCATCGACTGGATCGTGAACTACTGGAACCGCGTCTCGGTGTGGGTTCAGAGCTGGATGCCGTAGGTGATCACCCTGCGCAGCCACATCATCTCGCTGGCGGCGGTATTCCTGGCGCTGGCGGTCGGTGTGGTGCTGGGCTCCGGAGTCCTCAACGACACCATGCGGTCCGGGGTGTCCGCGGGCAAGGCAGCCCTGGAGAAGCAGGCCGGGTCGCTTTCCGATGACAAGGAGTCTCTGACCGGCCGGCTCAAGGCGGCGGATCAATTCGACGCCCAGGTGGCCGGACGCATCGTCCGTGACGCGCTGGCCGGCAAGTCCGTGGTGGTGGTCCGCACGCCCGGCGCCGTGGACGCCGACGTCGACGCCGTGGTCGGTCTGGTGGGTCAGGCCGGCGGCACGGTGAGCGGGACGGTGGGCCTGACAGGTCAGTTTGTCGACGCCGCCGCGGCCGAGAAGCTTCGCTCGGTGGTGAACTCGCCGATCGTTCCGGCCGGCACCCAACTCAACACCGCGCTGCTCGACCAGAGCTCACAGGCCGGTGACCTGGTGGGCCTGGCGGTGCTGATCAACCGTGACCCCAAGATCGCCCCGGTCAGCGATGAGGCGCGCGACACCGTGCTCTCGGCGTTGCGCGACACCGGGTTCCTCACCTACGACAAGGTCGGTGCGGCGAACACCGCACTGCTGGTCACCGGCGGTGCGCTGGGCGAGGACGCCGGCAACCGCGGACTGACGGTGGCCCGGTTCGCCGCCGGACTGGCGCCGCACGGATCCGGCACCGTGCTGGCCGGCCGCGACGGTTCCGCCACCGGTGCCGCTGCGGTGGCCGTCACCCGGGCCGATACCGCCCTGGCCGACGCGGTGAGCACCGTCGATGACGTCGACACCGCAGCCGGCCGGGTCACCACGGTGCTGGCCCTGCAGTCGCTGATCGGCGGGACGGCACCCGGCAAGTACGGCACCGGCCCGGGTGCCACGGCCGTCACCGTTCCCCAGTAGTCGCCACGGAAACTTCGACGTAACGCGCCGCGCCGGTGTGTCATCGGCGGCTCATCGGGGTCGGTGTTAGGGTCAACGTCCGTGGGTCGGCAGGCCCCAACCGGAGCGATTGACACCTCAATGGCCTCGGACAATCAAGTCCTGCGCCGTCGTCACGGAGGTCTCTCTTGCCACCTTTGCGCAAGCATCAACAGACCACCACCAAGCATCTGTTCGTCACCGGCGGTGTGGTCTCCTCGCTGGGCAAGGGTCTGACCGCCAGCAGCCTCGGGCAGCTGCTCATCTCCCGGGGCCTGCAGGTCACCATGCAGAAACTCGACCCGTACCTCAACGTCGAC
>NZ_JAFMJZ010000053.1 GCF_017853185.1 Mycolicibacterium sp. | reverse complement strand
GCGGCCCACTGCGAACCCTGGCCGGAGAACACCCACACCGGACCGCGGTCGTCCTGGCCGACGGCCGGCGGGAACGGGTCGTCGCCGGCGGCGACCTCGCGCAGCTGGCCGACGAGAGACTCCCGGCTGTCGGCGATCACGCCGGTTCGCACGGGCCGGTAGCCGCGGCGATGAGCCAGCGTGTAGGCCAGATCGCCGAGCACCAGGTCGCCGGCGGAGCCGTCCACCCAGTCGGCGAGACGCCCGGCGGTGTTGCGCAGTTCGTCGGCCGAGGTCGAGGACAGCGCGAACAGCAGCTGACCCGACGTGTCGGCGGCCGCGGTACCGGGTGTGCCCTCCGGGGCCTGCTCGATGATGGCGTGCGCGTTGGTGCCGGACATGCCGTAGGACGACACCGCCGCGCGGCGCGGACCCTCGATCGGCCAGGGCGTGTTCTCGGTGGGCACGAAGAGGTTCGTCGCCACCTCGGCGTTGCGCTCGGAGAGCTGGTTGAAGTGCAGATTCTGCGGGATGACGCCGTTCTGCACGGCCAGCACGGTCTTCATCAGACCCAGCACGCCTGCCGCGGACTCGGCGTGGCCGAAGTTGCTCTTGACCGAGGTCAGTGCGCAGCGGGTGTCTTTGCCGTACACGGCCGAGACGCTGGCGTACTCGATGCCGTCACCCACCGGGGTGCCGGTGCCGTGGCCCTCGACCATGCCGACGGTGGCGGGGTCGACCCCGGCGAACGCCAGCGCCGACTCGAACACGGCGATCTGGGCGTCCTTGGACGGGGTGAGGATGTTGCGGGTGCGGCCGTCCTGATTGGAGGCGGTGGAACGGATGACGGCCATGATCCGATCGCCGTCGCGCTGGGCGTCGTCAAGACGCTTGAGGACGACGATGCCGCAGGCCTCGGCACGCACGAAGCCGTCGGCCTCGATGTCGAAGGAGTGGCAGCGACCGGTCGGCGAGAGCATGCCCTGGCCGGATGCAGAGGCGTACAGACGCGGGTCGAGCATCAGCATGATGCCGCCGGCGAGCGCCATCTCGCTCTCCCCCTCGTGCAGGCTGCGGCAGGCCTGGTGCACGGCGACCATGCTGGATGAGCACGCGGTGTCGAGGGTGAACGACGGGCCGTGCAAGCCGAGGGCGTGCGAGATGCGGCCCGAGGCCATGCTGAACGGGTTGCCGGTGAAGGCATAGGCCTGATCGAAGACACCCGCCTGATCGGTGAGCATCGCGTAGTCGTCGTGGGACATGCCCAGGAACACGCCGGTCGCGGTGCCGGCCATCGACGCCGGCGTCATACCGGAGTGCTCGACGGCCTCCCAGCTGGTCTCCATGAGCAGCCGGTGCTGCGGGTCCATCGCGATGGCCTCGCGCTCGTTGATCCCGAAGAAGTCGGGGTCGAACCCGGTGACGTCGTCGATGAAGGCGCCCCACTTGGAGATCGAGCGGCCGGCTACGCCGGACTCCGGGTCGTAGTTCTCGTCGCCGTCCCAGCGGTCCTTGGGGATCTCGGTGACGAAGTCCTCACCGTCGAGCAGCGCCTCCCACAGCTTCTGCGGGGAGTCGATGCCGCCGGGAAGCCGACAGGCCATGCCGACGACGGCGATGGGGGTCAGCGCTTTGGCGGTCGGGGCTTTGGCGGTCGAGGCGTTGGGGTTAAGGGGGGAACCGAGCACGTTGCTCACACCTTCTCTTCGTCCACTGTTGGGCAGGTCGCTTGTCAGTGCCGGGCTGTCGCGAGTTCTGACGATGCCGAGACGCGCCGTTGCGTCAAACATCAACTCGAAGTTGCCAGTGCTGGTCACATCGTAACCGAGCCGACACAAAATTGCGAGACGAATTCGTGGCATCGGATTGCGTCTATCGACTTTCCCGGCGCGCCTTCGCCGCCACCCTGCCGCGACGGCCTTTTCGCGTTTGCTGGCCCGTGACCACGCCGATAGCCGAAAAGCTCCCTGCCGCGTCGGCCGGTTGGCGTCCGCTGCCAGCTGAAATACCAGTTCAAACGGGTTACAGCCACCTGGCGATCAACCAGCCTCGGGTCCCCTGAGGGCCGTCTGGGACCCCCGTACCGGTTCCCTGCAGGCGTTGCGGCAGCTTCTCGCGACGATATTTCGAAGAAAATTACACCAGACCCCTCATAGCAAATACGTGCAGAGCGATCGGCGAGCGCCGTTGTGACCGGTAAAGCAAACACCCAATAGATGGACCAGGCACCCCGCCGCCGCCGGCCGCGAACCCGTGTCCCCGGCACCGTGCTCGTCGAGTTTGCTGAGAAATCCCGCAACATCTCAGATCCGTCGCGGAGTTGTTCTAGCTGGGCATTGTTGCCCTAGGTCGACAGCCAGGCAACCAACCTGAGAGCAGGCTGAGAGCGCCTGAGGGATGCCTGAGAAGGCGTTTCGATCGCTCTCAGTACTGCCGATCGTCATCTGAAATTAGGTCGGATCGACTGGTCACCAGGCTCCCACAGCAAACACAGTGTTAGTACTGTCAGCATTATGTTCTTTAAATGGATTTCCGCCCGTAAAACAATGGTCGAGAGGCCCTCGTGAATTTGTCCTGCTCGCGCAATAACCGTTAATCATCGAAATCGGGGGAAGGTTGCGGAGTTGTTAGCCGGACTCCTTGCCGCAGCAGCAGGTGTCGGGATTACGCCGACGGCGAACACCGCCTCCGGCGCGTCGCCCGAGGCGAACTAGCCGGCGGCCGCCCCGGCCGAAAGCGCGCCGTACCGCGCGCCGAACTCGGTGACTGGGGCGAATCCGTGCTTCCGTGCCTCGGCCGCGCCGAGCCGCGCCAGGGCCCCTGTCGCGATGAAACCGCTCTGATCGGACACCACCAGCGGGGTGAGAAGCCGGTTGTGCACCATGGCGAAGGCGAGCCCGTCCTCAGGAATGGCCCAACCGAACGACCCGGCCAGCCCCACGTGCCCGAATCCGGGAAGGACACCGGGGATCGGCACGCCGTGGAAACCCAGGTGGAACGCCAGCGGCATGACCAGATTGCGGTCCGGCCGCAGGTTGCGCCGGCCCGTCAGCATCGCCACCCGCTCAGCCGAGAGATAGCGCTGACCGTCGATCACGCCGCCGTTGGCCATCGCGCCGTACATCCGGGCCAGAGCCCGGGCGGTGGCCACGCCGTTGGCCGAGGGCAGTTCGGTGTCCAGCAGCGGAATGTCCCGCTGGACCATGGCCTTCATGCCGGGCACGTACATCGCCCCGAATGCCGCGGACAGTTCCAGCGCCGCCACGGCGGGCGCCACGGCGTTGAACACCGGGTTCGGGATGTTCATCTGCGACCCGACGAATCGGGCGAACTGCGTCGGTGCATCAGGACCCGGCCGGCCGAGGTGGATGCCGTCGGTGTCCAGCGGGGCCGCCACCTCGGTGCGGATCAATTCCCGCATGCCCTTCCCGGTGACCGCCCTGGCCAGGCCGGACAGCAGCCAGCCGTAGGTCAGCGCGTGGTAGGCCGACTTGCCGAAATGCCGACCGACCGGGGCGGCGGCGATCCGCTCCTCCATATGCCGGTGGTCGAGGAGTTCACGCTTACGGACGCCACCCAGGTGGGACAGCCCGGCGCGGTGCCGCATGACGTCCCGGACCGTGATCCCGGCCTTGCCGTTGGCGCCGAATTCCGGCCAGTAGTCGGCCACCGGTGTGTCGTAGTCGATCAGCCCGCGATCGGCCAGCCGATGGATGACCGTCGAGGCCACCCCCTTGGTGGCCGAGAACACCATGGGCGCGGTGTCGGCCTGCCAGTGATGGCGGCCACGCCGGTCCCCCCACCCGGTCCACACGTCGACGACGGGCTCGCCGTCGAGATAGACCGACAACGCTCCGCCACCGAGGCGCGGATGCGGGAATTGTGCGGCGAAAGCCCGAATGACACAGGCAAAACTAGGGTCGGCGGCACCCTGAACCCCGTGGGGCAGTTGCCAACCGCGACTACCTGAAGGCGCCCGGGACACACGACGAATTTACAAGCCCGACGCGCCCTTGCCGAAAATCGTTGCCAATCCGTTAAGTTCGGCGATCCGCGGCGTCGAGTATCCGTTGGGCGGCGAGTGCCGGCGTCAGTTCACCGTCGCGAACCTGGCGTTCCACCTCGGTGCGGATCTCCTTGACCTCAGGATGGCGCAGCACCCGGTCCAGCACGGCATCGCGAACCATCGCCCAGGTCCAGTCCACCTGCTGGGCGCGCCGGCGGGCATCGAATTCGCCTGCCGCAGTGAGGACTTCGCGGTGCTGCAGCACGGTGTCCCAGAGTTCGGTCAGCCCGTTCCCCTCGAGTGCGCTCATCGTCAGAACCGGCGGGCGCCAGAGGGTTTCGTGTGGATAGATCAGCCTGATCGCCGCCGCAAGTTCGCGTGCCGCGGACTTGGCCTCGATGGCGTGCGCGCCGTCGGCCTTATTGACGACGACGATATCGGCGAGTTCCAGCACACCCTTCTTGATGCCCTGCAACTGATCGCCGGTGCGGGCCAGGGTGAGGAAGACGAAGGTGTCCACCATGTTGGAGACCGCGACTTCCGACTGCCCCACCCCGACAGTCTCGACCAGCACGACGTCGAAACCGGCAGCTTCCAGCAGCACGATCGTCTCCCGGGTGGCCTTCGCGACGCCGCCGAGCGTCCCAGAGGTCGGCGACGGCCGGATGTAGGCGTCCGGGTGCACGGCCAGCCGGGCCATCCGGGTCTTGTCGCCCAGGATCGAACCACCCGTGCGGGTCGAGGACGGGTCCACCGCGAGGACCGCAACCCGGTGACCCTCCTCGATCAGGTACATGCCGAGGGCTTCGATGGTGGTGGACTTGCCCACCCCAGGAACCCCGGTGATGCCGACGTGCATGGCCCCGCCCGCGAACGGGATCAGAGCCAGCAGCAAGCGCTGGGCCTGTGCCCGGTGATCGGCCCGGGTCGACTCGACCAGGGTGATCGCCTTCGCCAGGGCCGCACGGTCGCCGCGGCGCACGGCTGCGGCGAGTTCGTCGACGTCGATGTCCACCGGCGTCAGGTCAGGTCATATCCGAGGCGTTCGGCGAGCTTGTGCAGCAAGCCGGCCGCGGCATCCGCGATCACCGTTCCCGGCGGGTAGATGGCGGTGGCGCCGGCTGCGTAGAGCTCGTCGAAGTCGCCGGGTGGGATCACCCCGCCGACGACGATCATGATGTCCGGACGCCCGACCTGTGCCAGGGCGTCGCGCAATGCGGGCACCAGGGTCAGGTGACCGGCCGCCAGTGAGGACACCCCCACGACGTGCACGTCGTTGTCGGCGGCCTGCCGCGCCACCTCGTCGGGAGTGGAGAACAGCGAACCGACGTCGACGTCGAAACCGATGTCGGCGAAGGCCGTCGCGATGACCTTCTGCCCGCGGTCGTGACCGTCCTGCCCCATCTTGGCGACCAGGATGCGTGGCCGTCGGCCATCGGCCTCGGCGAATTTCTCGACCAGCCGGCTGGCCTCGGATAGTCCGGTGATGTTGCCTCCTGCCCCGACCTCGTCCCGGTAAACCCCTGAGATGGTGCGGATCTCGGCCTGATGGCGACCGTAGACCTTCTCCAGCGCATCCGAGATCTCACCGACCGTCGCCTTCGCGCGGGCGGCGTTGATGGCCAGTGCCATCAGGTTGTTGCCCAGTCCGTCTCCCCCGGCCCCGTCGCCACCGGCACCGCCCGATGCCGCTGCGGCCCGGGTCAATTCGGCCAGTGCCGCCTGCACGGCCGTCTCGTCGCGCTCGGCGCGCAACTGCTCCAGCTTGGCGATCTGTTCGGCGCGGACCCGGCTGTTCTCGACCTTGAGCACCTCGATGTCGGAGTCCTCGACCACCTGGTACTTGTTCACCCCGATCACCGGCTGCTGACCGGAGTCGATGCGGGCCTGGGTGCGGGCAGCGGCCTCTTCGATGCGAAGCTTCGGGATTCCGTCGCTGATCGCCTGGGCCATACCGCCGCGCTCGGTCACCTCGGCGATGTGCGCGCGGGCCCGCTCGGCGAGCTGATGCGTCAGCCACTCCACGTAGTAGGAGCCGCCCCACGGGTCGATCGGCCGGGTGGTGCCGGACTCCTGCTGCAGCAGCAACTGGGTGTTGCGTGCGATGCGGGCGGAGAAGTCGGTGGGCAACGCCAGCGCCTCGTCGAGTGCGTTGGTGTGCAGCGACTGGGTGTGACCCTGGGTGGCGGCCATCGCCTCGATACAGGTTCGCGCCACATTGTTGAACGGGTCCTGGGCGGTGAGCGACCAGCCCGAGGTCTGCGAATGAGTGCGCAGGGACAGCGATTTGGAGCTCTTCGGCCCGAATCCGGCGACCAGCTCGCTCCACAGCAGCCGGCCGGCTCGGAGTTTGGCCACCTCCATGAAGAAGTTCATCCCGATACCCCAGAAGAAGGACAATCGCGGGGCGAACTTGTCGATGTCCAGGCCGGCATCGAGGCCCGCCTTGATGTAGTCCACACCGTCGGCCAGCGTGTAGGCCAGCTCGAGATCGGCTGTGGCACCAGCTTCCTGGATGTGATAGCCCGAGATCGAGATGGAGTTGAACTTCGGCATCTTCACGCTGGTGTAGGCGAAGATGTCGGAGATGATCCGCATCGAGGGCTTCGGCGGATAGATGTAGGTGTTGCGCACCATGAACTCTTTGAGGATGTCGTTTTGGATGGTGCCGGCCAGCTTCTCCGGCGCAACGCCCTGCTCCTCGGCGGCCACCACGTAGAGCGCCAGGATCGGCAGCACCGCACCGTTCATGGTCATCGAGACCGACACCGCCGACAGGTCGATACCGTCGAAAAGCTGGCGCATGTCCAGGATCGAGTCGATCGCCACGCCGGCCATACCGACGTCGCCCTGCACCCGCGGGTGGTCGGAGTCGTAGCCGCGGTGGGTGGCCAGATCGAAGGCCACCGACAGGCCTTTCTGCCCGGCTGCGAGGTTGCGACGGTAGAAGGCGTTGGAGTCCGCCGCGGTGGAGAAGCCGGCGTACTGACGGATGGTCCACGGCTGGTTCACGTACATCGTGGGATAGGGCCCGCGGATGAACGGCGGCTCGCCGGGGAAGCTGTCCACCGGGTAGCCCGCAGCCGCGGCGCCAGCCCGATCCGCTTCGACGTACAGCGGTTTGACGACTATGCCCTCGGGGGTCTGCCAGTCCAGCTGCTCGGGCGCATAGCCGTTGGCTGCGGCCGCTTGTGCGATGCGCTGTGCGGCGGCGGACTCACTGGCCGGGGATGTCTTTGTTTCGCCGCGCAGCGGAACGCCGGCGAAATTCGGAACGGCGGCGATACCTGATTCGGTCATCTCAGGCCCCCAATCGGGTGAGCAGGGTCGAGAGTTCTTCGACGGCATCGACTTTCGCGGTCAGATACCCCTCGGGTCGGGCGTCGGCCGGCAGGTCGGCCACGGCCTTCTGCGGGCCCGCGAGGTAGGTCACCTCGCAACCGGCGGCCCGGGCAGCCGGGACGATTGCTGCCACCTCGGCTCCGTACCGTGCGTCGGTGCCGCAGATCACGGCGATCGAAGTACCGGCATCGGTCACCGCCTGGGCGACCCCGGCGGCGTCGACGGTGCCCGGGTTCACGGTCTCGATCCCGCCGGACGCCAACAGGTTGGTGGCGAAGGTTGCCCTGATGTTGTTCTCCGCCAGCGGCCCCAGGGGCAGCAGCAGCACCCTTGGCCGGGCGCCGGTGCGCTCCAGGTACGCGTCGGACCTGTCGCGCAGGGCCTCGAAGGCGGCCGCGTAACGCCGCACTGATGACGAATCACCCTGCGCCAGTGGCGCTTCGGCGAGATTCGGGAACTCGTTGACACCGGTGATCGCGGTCCGCCGGTGCGCGATGTCACCGGCACGTTCGACGCGGACCACCTCGATCTGCCCGGCGATGTGGTCGATCGCAGTGCGGAATCCGCCCCGCGACTCGATCTCCTGGAAGTTGGCCCAGGCCTGCGCCGCGAGCGTCTCGGTGAGGTCCTCGACGTACCAGGAACCGCCGGCGGGATCGAGCACCCGGCCGATGTGGGACTCCTCCAACAGCAGCAGTTGGGTGTTGCGCGCCATCCGGCGGGCGAAGTCGACGCTGACCGTGGGCAGGCCACCGGGAATCGCCTCGTCGAACGGAAGGACCTGAACGGTGTCGGCTCCCCCGACTCCAGCGCCGAACGAGGCGACCGTGGTCCGCAGCATGTTCACCCAGGGATCGCGTTGGGTCATCATCGCCCGCGAGGTGACCGCGTGCATGGTGGCCGCACCGTTGTCCGGATCACCCAGCACCTCGGCCACCCGGCCCCAGAGTTGGCGTGCGGCACGGAATTTCGCGATCGTCATGAATTGGTCGTCATCGGCGACCAGCCGGAAGCTGATCTGACGCAACGCCTCGGCCACCCCGAGGCCGGCGCCGGTCAACAGCCGAAGGTATTCCGCCCCGGCGGCCACCGTCGCCGCGATCTCCCAGCCGGCATTGGCGCCCCGGTCGTGGAATGCGGGCCCGTCCACGGTGACGGCCCGAACGCCGTCGTGCGCAGCCAGCGTGCCGGCCACCGCGAGCACGTCATCGACGTCGGCCGCCCGGCGCCCGCTCAACGGCGCAGTCAGCGGATCGGCGCCGAGGTCGATCGACAGCTTTGCCCCGGCGTTGGAATCCGCACCCCCGACGAGGGCCAGGAGGGCGTCGGCGGCCGCCCGGAAGTCGTCGCCGGCATCAAGGATGACCGGGGCGAGTTCGAGGTAGACGCCTTTGAGGGCACGGTCGAGATCTGCCGGGGCGATGCCGTCGGACCCGACCCGCAGCAGCAGCGCGCTGACTCCGTCCAGCAGCGCGGCCAGGATCGCGGCATTGGCGTCGGCGCCCGATGCACCGGCGGCCGGGAACTCCTCGACGACCTTCCACCCCGCCAGGACGTCACGGTGCGCATCGGCCCCGCGAACGAACGGCCAGTCACCCGGCAGCGGCGCCTCCGGCACTCCGTCGAGTTCGGTGTAGAGAGGGCGCACCGGAAAACCCTCATAGGTGCCCGAGTCCAGGAGTCGCTCGGGCTCGGCGGGCAGGTCGGCGGGATCGCGCCGGCCGCCCTTGGTGAGCACGTCGGCGACTGCGCTGCGCCACCGGGCGCGAGCCTCCTGCAACTGTCCGGACACCGGCAGCTCCTGTTGTCGTGTGGTGGCCGGCCCGGGATTCTCCAGCCTCGTGCCCTCAGGCTAAAGGATCACCGGTTTCCCTAGGCCGACTCGTTCCGTGAGCCGGATCACCACTACGGCTAGCCTTGTCAACCGTGCCGCCGGCTTTCACCTCGAAAATCGGGGCCACTGCGCGCAACGTCGCATCCGCGCTGACCAGCACCGCCCGCCAGGTCAGCCGAACCCGCCTGATCCTCACCATGGTCGCCGTCGCCGCCGTGGTGGCGATCGTGCTGCTGGTGCCGGTGCCCAGCGCCGTGCAGTTGCGCGACTGGGCCACCGCGGCCGGCCCCTGGTTTCCGCTGGCGTTCTTCGCGACGCATGTCGCGGTCACCGTGCTGCCCTTCCCCCGCACCGCATTCACCCTGGCAGCGGGTCTGCTGTTCGGTCCGGCGCTGGGAATCGCCATCGCGGTCACGGCGAGTGCGCTCAGCGCACTGTTGGCGCTCTTCGCGGTCCGGGCGCTGGGCTGGCAGCTGAGCAGTCTGGTCTCCCACCCCGCGCTGGAATCGGTCGACGCCCGGTTGCGGGAGCGTGGCTGGGCGGCCGTGCTCTCGCTGCGGCTGATCCCGGTGGTGCCGTTCTCGGTGCTGAACTACGCGGCCGGCGCGTCCTCGGTACGGGTGGTGCCGTATCTCCTGGCGACACTCGTCGGCGTGCTGCCCGGCACCGCCGCGGTGGTGGTCCTCGGCGACGCATTGACCGGTGAGGTCAGTCCGCTGCTGGCGCTGGTGTCGTTGGCCACGGCTTCGGTTGGGGTGGCCGGACTGGCCTATGAGGCCCGGCAGCACCGCCGGGGGCGCTAGGCGTTCGGGGCCTCGGCGGCCGGCGGCAGGGTGTTCTGGGTGTTCTGGGTGAGGGCATCGCCGACCGGGGTGCGGGCTTCGGCCTCGGCGTTGGCCACCGCCGCCGCGATCGCCGGATCGGTCTGGGTGGTGAACCAGTCGGCGATCTCCGCGGAGTCGTCTTCCGGCTGCGGAATGTCGGACTCCACCGGGGACGGCTGGTAGCGGAAGATCCCGTCGGAGCCGGGCGCACCGAGCAGTTTGGTGAAACCCTGCAGGGCGGAACTGAAGTCGCTGGGCACGACCCAGACCTTGTTCGCGTCGCCCTGCGCCATCTGCGGGAGGGTCTGCAGGTATTGATAGGCCAGCAGCTCCGGGGTCGGCCGGCCGGCCTTGATGGCAGCGAACGTCTTCTCGATGGCCTTGGCCTGGCCCTGCGCCTGCAGGTACGCCGCGGCGCGTTCGCCCTGGGCCCGCAGGATCCGCGACTGCCGATCGCCTTCGGCCGCCAGGATGGTGGCCTGCTTGGCGCCTTCGGCGGCCAGGATCTGGGCCTGCCGGGTGCCCTCGGCGGTGAGGATCATCGCCCGCTTCTCGCGGTCGGCGCGCATCTGCTTCTCCATCGAGTCCTGAATCGACGGCGGCGGATCGATGCTGCGCAGTTCGACGCGGGCCACCCGCAGGCCCCAGCGGCCGGTGGCCTCGTCGAGGACCCCGCGCAACTGGGCGTTGATCTTGTCGCGGCTGGTCAGAGTTTGTTCCAGCGTCATCCCGCCGACCACGTTGCGCAGGGTGGTGGTGGTGAGTTGCTCGACGCCGACGATGTAGTTGCTGATCTGGTAGACCGCGGCCTGCGGATTGGTGACCTGGAAGTAGACCACCGTGTCGATGTTCACCGTCAGGTTGTCCTCGGTGATCACCGGCTGGGGCGGGAACGACACCACCCGCTCCCGCAGGTCGACCCGGGCGCGGATCCGGTCGATGAACGGGATCAGCAACGTCAGCTGGCCCGAGACCGTCTTGCTGTAGCGGCCCAGCCGTTCGATGACGGCGGCCTCGGCCTGCGGGATGAGCGCGACGGACTTGGCGACGACGATGATGGCGAAGACCACCAGCACCGCCAGCACCACCAGACCTGCGACCGCACCGTCCATCTGAGTCGTCCTCCCCTAGATGTTCTTCCAGACCACCGCGGTGGCCCCGTCGATCTGCATCACGGTCACCTGATCGCCCGGCTCGTAGACATCCTCGTCGCTGAGCGGGCGCGCAGTCCACACCTCGCCGTCCAGCTTGACCTGGCCCTGGTGCCGGCTGACCCGGTCCAGGACCAGCGCGTGCTTGCCCTCCAGCGCCTTGGCCGGCTCCGGCAGTCCCTTGCCCGCGGTCAGTCGGCGGCGCAACGTCGGGCGCACGACACCGAGCAGCAGGATCGAGACCACCAGGAAGACCACCCCGTCGGCCCACAGCGGAAGTCCGAACAGCCAACTGGATCCGGCAGCGGCCAGCGCGCCGCCACTGAGCATCAACAGGAACATGTCGCCGGTGAGCGCCTCGGCGGCCGCCAGCCCCAGAGCGGAAATGAGCCAGATCAGTGCCGCGGGCATAGACCCACGATACGCAGAATCCGACCCACCGCAGGTATCGGCTCGTTTCGCCGGCGAACCACTACACTTCCGAACCATCATGTGGTGCCCGAGTGTGTCCCTCTCGGTGTGGACCAACGCCTGGCTGGCGGGTCACGCCGCACCGGATGATGTCCTCGACGCGCTATCCGCTTGGGCACCAAAGCATTCCGTCACAGCCTATGACGCCGTCGCTGCGGGCCGGACCGGACTGCCCTGGCCCGACGTCTACGACGGCGGGCCGATGTCGTTGTTGCAGACCCTGCGCACCGCATCAGGCCCGCGGTCGGGAGAGCCCGCGATCGGGGTGTTGCTGCCGGTTCCCGGCGATGTCCGCGGCCTGCCTGCCGGCACCCAGTTCCAACAGGACGCCCTGACCGTGGGCGAGGCCGTGGTGGTGAGTGCGCCGAACGGCGATGGCATCGGACTGGTGCCGGTGGTCGAGTACGACGGGGATGTGGAGGACGGGGATTTCGACGACGAGGAGATCGTCGACCCGACCGATGTGACACTGTCCTGGTCGGTCTACTCGATCCCCGCGGTACCGGCCTTCGAACAGATGGACCTGGGTGAAGCCGAGTACGCCCTACGGTCGGCGATCCGCACCGCGACCGAGGCTCTGAGCGGCCTGCAACTGGCCGACACCGGCGGAGTCGATCCCCGCACCCTGGTCGAGGAGGTGGTGCAGGCCGGCAGCCTGCACGCCGTTCCCGACCATGCGCCGAGCAGGGCGGTGCGGGTGCTGTCCACCGCCGCGCATGTCGACGCCATCATCACGGTGAGCGCCGGCCCGGTTCCGATCAGCACGCACAGCGCCTCCGAGGCGCGGATCGCCGACACCGCACTGCGGCCGCTGGCCTCGGTGGTGCGCTCGGCGCGGGCGGCTGCGGTCAGCGCGATCCTGCACTCGGCCTGGCAGCAGCACTAGCAGCAGCCGCAGCAGCCGTCGCCTCGCATTCGGCGGTGCAGAACCGGCCGTTGACGCTCGACCCGTAACCCGGGACCTGATGCGCCCCGACAACTCTGGACGGATCCCGGCCGTCTCGCACTTCGTCGAGCAGATCGAGTGCGAGCCGGGCGAATCGCGGCTGGGAGTTCGGGGTGGTCGCCCGGGCCAGTGCGACACCCAAACCGGCGGCCTGCTGCGCCAGTTCGTTGTCGAGGTCCCAGACCACCTCGATGTGGTCGGCGACGAACCCGATCGGGCAGACCACGACCGCCTTCACCCCGGCTTCGGCGAGAGTCGAAAGATGTTCTCCCACATCGGGTTCCAGCCACGGCACCTGAGGCGGGCCGGACCGCGACTGCCACACCACGTCGTAGTCGGGAAACCCCGCTGCCGCGGCCACCAGCGACGAGGAGTAATCCACCTGCCGCGGGTAGAGATCGGGACCGCACCGGTTCACCGCACGCAACGGGATCGAGTGCGCGGTGAACACCAATCGGGCCTCGCCTCGCAGTGACTCCGGCAAGGTGGCGACGGCATCGGCGATCGCGTCGGAGAACATCTCGACGAGCAAAGGGTGGTCGAAGTACTGCCGGAGCTTGATCAGTTCCGGGGCGCCGTCATTGGCCGCCCGCGCCCTGGTGATGTCCTCCTGGTACTGCGCACAGCCGGAGTAACCGCCCCAGGCCGACGTGCTGAACACCGCCGCGCGGGTGATGCCGTCGGCCTTCATCTGCGCGACGGCGTCTTCGACGAACGGATCCCAGTTGCGGTTGCCGAAGTACACCGGCAGGTCCTCACCGCGCGCGGTCAGTTCGGTCCGGATCACCTCGATCAGGTCGCGGTTGATCCCGTTGATCGGCGACACCCCGCCGAAGTGCAGGTAGTGCTCGGCGACGGATTCCAGCCGCTCCCTGGGGATGCCGCGACCGCGCGTCACGTTCTCCAGGAACGGCATCACCTGCTCGGGACCCTCCGGACCACCGAAGGACAGCAGCAGCAGTGCGTCGAATCGCTCAGTCATGCTAGAGAAGCTGGGTGCTGGCGCCGCCGTCGGCGTAGATGACGGTTCCCGTGGTGGCCGGCAGCCAGTCGGAAACCAGGGCGCAGACAGTCTTGGCGACCGCGGTCGGGTCTTTCATATCCCAACCCAGCGGAGCGCGCTGATCCCAGCCCTCCTCCAGCATCCCCATCTCGTCCTTGAACTGCTCACCGAGCGCGCCGCCCATGATCGCGCTCATCGCCAGTGTCCGGATCGGCCCGGCCGCAACCAGATTCGAGCGGACGCCGACCTTACCGGCCTCGCGGGCCACGAAACGGTTGACCGACTCCAGTGCGCTCTTGGCCACCGTCATCCAGTTGTAGGCCGGCATCGCCCGAGTCGGGTCGAAGTCCATCCCGACGATCCCGCCACCCGGATTCATGATCGGCAGCACAGCCTTGGCCAGTGAGGCGTAGGAGTATGCCGAGATGTGAATGCCCTTGGCGACGTCCTCGTAGGGCGCGTCGAAGAACGGGTTGATGCCCATGCCGCTGGGCGGCATGTAGCCGATTGAGTGCACGACGCCGTCGAGCTTGTTGCCCTCGCCGATCACCTCGCTGATCCGCGAAGCGAGGCTGCCCAGGTGCTCCTCGTTCTGGACGTCGAGTTCGAGCAACGGCGCCGGGGCCGGCAACCGGTCGATGATCCGGGCGATCAGCTTCATCCGGTCGTAACCGGTGCAGATAACCTCCGCGCCGGCCTCCTGTGCCACCTTGGCGATGTGGAACGCGATCGAGGAATCGGTGATGATCCCCGTCACGAGGATGCGCTTGCCTTCGAGAATGCCTGCCATGTCAGTCCTTTCGAGGTCCATCAGGTCTAAAGGTGTCCAGAGGGACTGGAAGGGTCAGTGCCCCATGCCCATGCCGCCGTCGACCGGGATCACCGCACCGGCGATGTACCCGGCGTCCTCCGAAGCCAGGAAGCTGACCGCGCCGGCGATGTCCTCGGCGGTGCCGATCCGCTTGGCCGGGATGAACTCGAGTGCGCCTTCGCGGACGCGCTCGTCCATCTCGCGGGTCATGTCGGTGTCGATCATGCCGGGCGCCACCACATTGGCGGTGACCCCGGCCTTGGCCATCTCGCGGGAGATCGACCGTGCCATCCCGATCAGGCCCGCCTTGGAGGCCGCGTAGTTGGACTGGTTGCCGATGCCCCACATGCCGGAGACCGACCCGACGAAGATCATCCGGCCGAACCGCTTCTTCTGCATGCTGCGCGCGGCGCGCTGTGCCACCCGGAACGCCCCGGTGAGGTTGGCGTCGATGACTTTCTCGAACCGCTCCTCGGTCATCCGGATCATGAACGCGTCGGCGGTGATTCCGGCGTTGGACACCAGCACCTCGACCGGACCCTGATGCTCCTCGACGGCGGTGAACGCACGATCGACGGCATCGTTGTCGGTGACGTCGCACTCGACGCCGAACAGGCCCTCGGGCGCGCCGGATCCGCGGTGGGTGACGGCGACCTTGTGCCCGTCGGCGGCCAGACGTTGCGCGATCGCCAGTCCGATTCCCCGGTTTCCACCGGTGACGAGCACCGAACGGGAGACGAACGCGGGTTTGGCACCGGGTGAGGACTCGCTCATGCCCGTCAACTTAGTGCCTGCGCCCAGCGGCGCCGAAATCAACCCGCCCGGAATTTCACCCGCTCGGAATTCCGTTTGGGGCGGTTAGCCCGGCAGGCGGCGGTTGATCAGAAGCGACGCCAGTGCCGCCAGCGCCAGCGCCAGCGCACCCAGCCGCAGCCAGCCGGTGCTCGCATCGCCCTTGACCGTCTCGTAGCCGATCTGGTCCTGCAGCGAGGTGAACACCTCTTTGAGCTGCTCCAGACTCGAAGCGCTGTAGTGCGTGCCGTCGGAAAGCTGGGCGATCTTCTTCAGCATGTCCTCATCGACCGGAACCGGCTGGCGCTGGTCGTTGATGTCGACGTAGCCGTAGGGCGTTCCGAAGGACACCGTGGAGATCGGCACCCCCTGGTCCTTGGCGGTGCGGGCGGCGGTGAAGGCGCCCTTGGGGTTGTCCGGGTTGGACGGCACGGTCTCCTTGCCGTCGGACATCAGCACGATGCGGGCCGGGGGCGGCTCATCGCCGCCGCCGAGCACGGCGCCGACGGTGGCGATCGCCTGCAGCGCGGTGAAGATCGCCTCACCGGTCGCGGTCCGGTCGGCCAGTTGCAGCTTGTCCAGCGCCACCTTGGTGGCGTCCCGGTTGGTGGTCGGCGACACCAGCACCGTCGCGGTGCCCGCGTAGGCGATCAGGCCCAGGTTGATCCCGGGGGTGAGCTGGTCGGCGAACTGCTTGGCGGCTTCCTGCGCGGCGGCCAGCCGGCTGGGTTCGACGTCGGTGGCGCGCATGGACTGCGAGACGTCGATGGTGAGCATCACCACCGCGCGGTTGCGCGGGACGCGGACGTCGTTGCGCGGGCCGGCCATCGCGACGGTCAGCAGCACCAGCGAGGCGATCAGCAGGATCGCCGGCAGGTGCCGCCACTTGTTCGGCCGTTTGGGCGCAACGCTTTCCAGCAGTTCCATGTTGGCGAACCGGAGGATGCGCTTCTGCCGGGCGAGCTGCATGAAGATGTAGAGCGCCACCAGGCCGGCGACCAGCAGCAGGAACAGGAAGAACCACGGGTGGGCGAAGTCGGTGAACGCAATGGGGCCCAGCAACGGCAACGTCATCTACAGATCCTGCTCACTCACGCCAGCGCCCCACGGCGTCGGGAGGCCACGAAACGCACGATGTCGGCGATCCAGTCCCGATCTGTGCGCAGGGTCATCAGCGGCGCACCGCAGCGGCGCAGGGTGCGGGCCACCTCGTCGCGATGGGCGGCCGCGGCGCGGGCGAAGTCGTCGCGCAACTGCGCGTCGATGGTGAACTCGCGGGTGACGCCGGACTCGGTGTCCTGCAGGATCACGTCGCCGACGTCGGGCAGTTCCACATCGCGCGGGTCGATCACCTCGATGCCGAGCACCTCGTGGCGGGCGGAGATGGCGCGCAACGGCCGCATCCAGTTGATCGGGCCGAGGAAGTCGCTGATGATCACCGCCATCCCGCGCCGGCGTTCCGGGCGGCGCAGCCCGTCGATGGCAGCGGCCAGGTCACCGCGGACGCCCAGCGGCGCGCGCGGGGCAGTCGCGATCGCGCGCAGCAGGGTCTGCTCGTGCTGGCGGCCACCGCGGGCGGGGATCCGGATCACGTTCTGCCCGTTGGCGATCAGCGCACCGATCCGGTTACCGCCACCGCTGTTGAGATAGGTGATGGCGGCGGCGGCAGCCACCGCGAGGTCACGCTTCTCGCACCCGGCGGTGCCGAAGTCCAGACTGGCCGACACGTCGACGACCATCCAGGTCTCCAGCTCGCGGTCGGCGATCATCTGCCGGACATGCGGGTGGGTGGTGCGGGCGGTCACCGACCAGTCCATCCGGCGGACGTCGTCGCCGGGCTGGTACATCCGGGACTCCCCCGGCTCGGATCCCGGACCGGGGATCAGGCCGAGGTGGTTGCCCTGCAAAACGCCGTCGAGTTTGCGGCGAACGGTCAACTCGAGGGTGCGCAGCGCGGCCGACAGCTTCGCGTCGCCGATCTCCCCACGCTGGAAGGACGGCGGGTGAATGGTCGAAGAATCCGCTGCCTCGGCAGCAGAGGTCGGGTCGGTCACCGAGCGTTGGCGCCGGCCACCGGAGCAGGCCCGGGTCCAGCCGGCCCGGCCATCGGAGCCGCACCCACCGGAGGAACCGAATGACCCTGCTGCGGAACGGCATTCACCTGGGGCAGTCCGACGGTCTGCAGGATCCGGGCGATCACCGTCTCAGCCTTCACATCGTCGGCGAGCGCGTCGTAGGTCAGCACCAACCGGTGCCGCAGCACGTCCGGAATGACGTCGACGACGTCCTGCGGGATCACGTAGTCGCGGCCACGGACCAGTGCCAGGGCGCGGGCCGCGGCGATGATGCCCAGCGAGGCGCGCGGCGATGCGCCGAAGGCGATCCACGACTTCACGTCGAGCATGCCGAACTGCTCGGGAACGCGGGTGGCGGTCACCACCCGGACCACGTAGTCGACCAGGGCATGGTGCACGAAGTTGTTCGCGGCGACGTCCTGCAGACGCACCAGATCACCGGTGTCGAGAATCTGCTTCGGTTCCGGCGGCGTGACGCCCATCCGGTAGATGATCTCGCGCTCCTCCTCCGGAGAGGGGTAGCCGACGTTGATCTTGAACAGGAAGCGGTCGCGCTGGGCCTCCGGCAGCGGGTAGACACCCTCGTTCTCGATCGGGTTCTGGGTCGCCATCACCAGGAACGGCTTGGGCAGCGGGTAGGTCTTGCCGCCGATGGAGATCTTGCGCTCGGCCATCACCTCGAGCAGTGCGGACTGGACCTTCGCCGGGGCGCGGTTGATCTCGTCGGCCAGCAGGAAGTTGCACACCACCGGGCCGAGTTCGATGTCGAACTCCTCGCGGCCCTGCCGGTAGATCCGGGTGCCGATGATGTCGGTGGGGACCAGGTCGGGGGTGAACTGGATGCGGGAGAAACTGCCGCCGACGACCTTGGCGAAGGTTTCCACGGCCAGCGTCTTGGCCACGCCGGGCACACCTTCGAGCAGCACGTGCCCCTTGGCCAGCAGCCCGACCAGCAGCCGCTCGACCAGCTGGTCCTGACCGACGATGATGCGCTTGACCTCGAAGATCGCACGCTCCAGGAGGTTGACCTCACCGGCCAGTCCGTTACCGCCGGACGGCGCCGCCGCATGGCTCGGACCGGCGTAGCCACCTGGTGACGTCATCAAGTTCCTCCACAGCTGCTAATTGGTTAGCGGGCATATGCCCGCCGACAACTATTCCAGGCGTTTCGGAATCCGTCGAACGGCCCCGACCCGCGGGAATCAGGTCTCGATGATGCGGGTCAGATATGGCGTCATGCCCGCGGTGCGGACCGGGCTGACGGTGACCTGACCGGCCAGCGACGAGGCCTCCATCATCTGGCCGTTGCCGAGGTAGATGGTGACGTGCTGGGTGCCCTCGGGACCGTAGAAGATCAGGTCGCCGCGCTTGGCCTGGGACGGCGGGATGTGGCGGCCGGCGTTGTACTGGTCTCCGGAGTACTTGGGGATCTGGACGCCGACGCCGGCGAAGGCGAACCGGGTGAACCCCGAGCAGTCGTAGCCGACCTTGCCGGTGTCCTGGTCGACGCCTTCGCTGGGCCCGTTGATGGCGCCGCCGCCCCAGGAGTACGGAACGCCGCGCTGCGAGGCGCCGCGCTTGATCACGTACTCGATGGCCTGCGGACCGCTGACCCGCCCGCCCGGCAGTGCGGCGGCCGACTTGCCGCCGATGCCCAGGCCGGAGAGGAACTTGCGGCCCAGATCCGAGACGGTCTGCGCGGCCTGCTGGGTGAAGGCCAGCGAGGCCTGCGCGACCGCGACCGGGTCACCCGGGGCGCCGGAGCTGATCACCTTCGGCAACGTCGGATCCCACTGCCCTTCGGCGGACGCCGTCGGCGAGGAGCCGAGCGCGAGCCCGGCAGCGACGACGAAGGCCGCCGCTGCACGGAAGAAGCGAGAACCGTTGCGAGAGTTGGTCATTGGAATCACCACTCGACGTAGCGGACGACGAACGGGGTCATGCCGCCGGTACGCACCGGCGCGATCCGAACGGTCGCACCGGTGTAGGGCGCCTCGATCATCTGGTTGTTGCCCAGATAGAGGGCCACGTGCTGGCTGCCGCCCGGACCGTAGAAGATCACGTCGCCGCGACGCATCTGCGAACTCGGGATCTGACGGCCCAGCTGGTACTGCGAACCGGAGTAGTGCGGCAGTTTGATGCCCGCGCCGGCGAACGCGTAGAGGACCAGACCGGAACAGTCGAAGCCGAGTGTGCCCGAACCCTCGTCGATGCCGTAGCTCGGACCCGCGGCGGTGCCGCCGCCCCACGAGTAGGGCACGCCGATCTGGGACTGGGCCCGCTTGATGACGTACTCGATGGCCTGGTTTCCGTAGACCATCGGGATGCCGCCACCGTTGGTGATGCCGGAGTCGGTCGGCTTCAAGATGCCGAGCTGCTGCAGGAACTGCTTGCCCAGCTGCTGGGTGACCTGCATCGAGTTCTGCGCGATCTGCAGGATCGCGTTGATGATCTGGACCGGGTCTCCGGAGAGGAATGCGCTCGGGATGGCCGGCAGGGTCAGATCCCATTCCGAGGCCTTGCCGTAGGGCACCTTCACCGCGTTGGCCATCGGTGCCGCACCGCCCTGCTCCCAGCGGTCGGTGGAGGCACCGCCTGTCGTGGCGGCCGGCGCGGACTGTGCGACCTGGGGAGCAGCGCCGCCCTGGCCCGGCGGCAACGCGGCGGGCACCGGCGTGGCCGGGGCCGACCAGGCGCGGGCGGCGTCCAGCTTCCGCTGGGCCTCCTTGCGTTCGGCGGCCAGCCGGTTGATCTCGACCTGCTGCTCGCGGAAGGACTGCTGGACGCCCCGGAGCGCCTCGACGGCCGCATCCTGGGTGTTCTTGGCCTCCAGGACGGCCTGATCTGCCTTCTCCTTGGCCAGTCGGGCGCTGGCGTCCTTGTTGACCACCTCGGTGCGTGCCCGCTCGAGGCCGGAGATCACCTGCTGCGAACCCAGGACCAGGGCCTGGCCGGCACTGGCGGTGGAGATCATCTCGTCCGGGGTCCGGGCCAGCACCAGCGACGCGGACGGTCCGTTGACGTAGGTGGAGGCGGCGAAGACGTCGAACTTCTTCTGGGCGGTGCTGATCGCGGCGTTGGCGTCCTTGACCGCCATCCGGCTGGACTCCACTTCCTGCTGGGCCGTCGCGGCGGCTTCACGGGCGTCGGAGACCTCGACGATGGCCTTGTTGACGCTCTCCTGCTCGATCTGCACCTTGGCGCTGATGTCCTGCAGGCGCTGGTTGGCATCGGCCACGGCGCCGACCAGCGCGGACAGGCTGTTGGGGCTCTCCGGCTCGGCCTGGGCCAGGCCGGGAACGGCCATCGTCATGGCGACGCTGAGGGTGAGCGGGCAGACCGCCTTACGGGCCCGTGCGGCGGTGCCACCGTTGGAGGTGCTCATGCGAGGGCTCA
>NZ_JAFMJZ010000197.1 GCF_017853185.1 Mycolicibacterium sp. | reverse complement strand
AGCGGCTCGAAGTACAGCCGGTCGGCGGTGTCGTAATCGGTGGACACCGTCTCCGGGTTGCAGTTGACCATCACCGTCTCGAAGCCGGCCTCCGAGAGCGTGGTGGCCGCGTGCACGCAGCTGTAGTCGAACTCGATGCCCTGACCGATCCGGTTGGGCCCGGAACCCAGGATCAGAACCTTGGGCTTCTCGGTCTGCGGGGCGACCTCGCTTTCGGCCGCGGGATCGAGTTCGTAGCTGGAGTAGTGGTACGGGGTGTGGGCCTCGAACTCCGCCGCGCAGGTGTCGACGGTCTTGTACACCGGGTGGATGCCGAGGCGGCCGCGCAGCGCCCGAACGCCGGACTCACCGGACAGTTCCGGGCGCAGTGCGGCGATCTGCCGGTCCGACAGACCGCTGTGCTTGGCCCGGCGCAGCAGGTCCGCGTCGAGGACAGCCGCCTCGAGGACCTCCGCGCGCAGCGCCACCAGTGCGTTGATCTGGTCGACGAACCAGGGGTCCACGCCGGAGGCCTCAGCGACGGTCTCCACACTCGCGCCCAACCGCAGCGCCAGTTCGATGTCGTAGAGCCGTCCCTCGGTGGGCGTACGCAACCGGGTCAGCACATCGTCGACCCAGCCGTCGTCGTCGGCCTGCGTCCAGAAGCCGGCCTTGGTGGTCTCCAGCGAGCGCATCACCTTGCCGAGTGCCTCAATGAAGTTGCGGCCCAACGACATCGCCTCGCCGACCGACTTCATCGTGGTGGTCAGCGTTGGGTCGGCGCCGGGGAACTTCTCGAAGGCGAACCGCGGCGCCTTGACCACGACATAGTCCAGCGTCGGCTCGAAGCAGGCCGGCGTCTCCTTGGTGATGTCGTTGAGGATCTCGTCGAGGGTGTAGCCGATTGCCAGCTTGGCGGCCATCTTGGCGATCGGGAAGCCGGTGGCCTTGGACGCCAGCGCAGACGATCGCGACACCCGCGGGTTCATCTCGATGACGATGAGCCGGCCGTCCTTGGGGTCGACGGCGAACTGGATGTTGCAGCCGCCGGTATCGACCCCGACCTCGCGCAGGATCGCGATGCCCAGATCGCGCATCTTCTGGTACTCACGGTCGGTCAGCGTCATCGCCGGGGCAACCGTCACCGAGTCGCCGGTGTGCACGCCCATCGGGTCGAAGTTCTCGATCGAGCAGACCACCACGACGTTGTCGTTGAGGTCGCGCATCAGCTCGAGTTCGTATTCCTTCCAGCCGTAGATCGACTCCTCGATCAGCACGTTGGCCGACGGGGATGCCGCCAGGCCCTCGCCGGCCATCCGCTCGACGTCCTCGGCGGTGTAGGCCATCCCCGAGCCCAGGCCGCCCATGGTGAACGACGGACGGACGACCACCGGCAATCCGAGTTCGGCGACGGTGTCGCGGACCTCGGCCATGGTGAAGCAGACCCGGGACTTCGCCGACTCCCCGCCGACCTTGGCCACGATGTCCTTGAACTGCTGGCGGTCCTCACCGCGCTGGATGGCGTCGAAGTCGGCGCCGATCAGCTCGACGTCGTAGCGCTCCAGGGCGCCGTTCTCGTGCAGGGCGACGGCGGTGTTCAGCGCGGTCTGTCCGCCCAGGGTGGGCAGGATCGCGTCGATCCGGTTGCCGCGGGCGGCCTGCTGGGCGATCACCTTCTCGACGAACTCCGCGGTGATCGGCTCGACGTAGGTGAAGTCGGCGTACTCCGGGTCGGTCATGATGGTGGCCGGGTTGGAGTTGACCAGGCTGACGGTCAGCCCCTCCGAGCGCAGCACCCGGCAGGCCTGGGTGCCCGAGTAGTCGAACTCACAGGCCTGTCCGATGACGATCGGACCGGATCCGATGACCAGAACGTGCTTGAGATCGGTACGGCGTGGCATCTAGCTGCCCTCCCCTGCCATCAGGTCGACGAACTGGTCGAACAGGTAACCCGCGTCGTGCGGACCGGCCGCCGCCTCGGGGTGGTACTGGACCGAGAACGCCCGGCCGCTCAGCAGCTTGACCCCCTCGACGACGCCGTCGTTGGCGCAGGTGTGGCTGACCGTCGCCTTGCCGAAGTCGGTGGTGAACGTCTCCCCTGCTTCGCCTTCCAAGGCGAAGCCGTGGTTCTGCGCGGTGATCGCCACCCGCCCGGTGGCATGGTCGATCACCGGCACGTTGATCCCCCGGTGGCCGAAGACCATCTTGTAGGTGGAGCGCCCGAGTGCGCGGCCCAGAATCTGGTTGCCGAAGCAGATTCCGAACAGCGGGATGTCGGCGCCGAGCACCTCGCGGGTGAGGCTGACCACCCGGTCGGCGGTGGCCGGATCGCCCGGGCCGTTGGACAGGAACACACCGTCGGGTTTGAGGTCGGCGATCTGGGCGAAGCTCGCGGTGGACGGCAGGACGTGGGTCCGGATGCCGCGCATCGCGAAGTTGCGCGGGGTGTTGGTCTTGATGCCCAGGTCCAGTGCGGCGACGGTGAACCGTTGGGCCCCTTGCGCTTCCACGATGTAGCCCTCGCCGGTGCTCACCTCGCCGCACAGGTCCGCACCCAGCATCGAGGGCTGATTGCGAACCCTGCTGAGCAGTTCCTCGTCGTCGGCAAGAGCGTCTCCGGAGAAGACACCGGCCTTCATCGAGCCGCCGCTGCGCAGGTGACGCACCACCGCGCGGGTGTCGATTCCGGCGATGCCGACGATGCCCTGGCGAACCAGTTCGTCATCGAGGGTGCCGGTGGCCCGCCAGTTCGAGGCCCGTGGCGAGGGGTCGCGGACCACGTAGCCGGCCACCCATATCTTGTCGCCGCGGCTCTCGCCGTCCTCGCCGTTCCAGCCGGTGTTGCCGATCTGCGGCGCAGTGGCCACCACGATCTGGCGGTGATAGCTCGGGTCGGTCAGGGTCTCCTGATACCCGGACATCCCGGTGGAGAACACCGCCTCGCCCAGTGTCTGTCCCACCGCGCCGAACGCGGTTCCGGTGTAGACGCGCCCGTCCTCGAGTACCAGGACGGCCTTGCTTCTGGTCACGCTGCTTCTCCTGTCGATGGCGTGGTCCATGCGGTGTAGTCGCGGCTGTCGTCGCCGCGGAAGCCGGTGTCGATCTCGGTGCCCGACGGCAGCCGCCAGCGGATCACCAGGATGGGTGTGCCGACCTTCCCCGCCATCGCGGTCTCGATGCGGACACCGGTGATCGAGGACTCGGGGATGAAGATCTCCGCCGCGCCTGAGCGTTCCAGCAGGATGCCTTCGGAATAGCGGGTCAGCACCGTCCTGCAGCGGAATCCCAGATCACCCGCGGTGACCCGCTCCAGCCAGTCGGGTGCGATGGTCGAGCCGATGTAGAGCCCGCATGTCGGAGCGATGACCGCGGGGGCGAGCAGGTCCGGCAGCGGCGGCAGGTTGCCGATGATCTCGGTCTGCCGTTCGGTGCGGTGTCGCCAGCCGCGCAGCATCCGGCGGATCACCACACCGATCAGCACGACGACGACGAATCCGAAGATGTACGTCGCGATGGCTGTGGGGGTGTTCATCCGCGGACGGCCCTACCGTCCCGCGCGGTGATTCGGCCGCGCAGCAGGGTGGCGGTGACGGTCGCCGGCAGCGTCATCGACTGGTACGGGGTGTTGGCCGACTTGCTGGCCAGTTGCGGGCCCTCGACGGTCCAGCTCGCCTCCGGGTCGACGACGACGAGGTTGGCCGGTTCGCCCACCTCCAGCGGGCGGCCCTGGTCGTCGAGGCCGACGATGCGGGCCGGGTTCTCACTCATCACCCGGGCCACGCCGCGCCAGTCCAGCAGTCCGGTGGACACCATGGTCTGCGCCACCACCGACAGCGCGGTCTGCAGACCGAGCATTCCCGGGCGGGCCCGGCTGAACTCGCAGCACTTCTCCTGCTCGGCGTGCGGTGCGTGGTCGGTTCCCACGCAGTCGATCACCCCGTCGGCCAGCGCCCGGCGCAGTGCTTCGGTGTCGGAGGCCTCGCGCAGCGGCGGGTTCACCCGGTTGACGCCGTCGTAGCTGTCCAACCGGCTGTCGTCGAGCATCAGATGGTGCGGGGTCACCTCGGCGGTGATCGAGATGCCTTGCTGCTTGGCCCATTTCAGGATCTCGACGGTTCCCGCGGTGGATGCGTGGCAGATGTGCACCCGGGCACCGGCGTCACGGGCGAGCAGCGCATCGCGGGCAACGATCGACTCCTCGGCGGCCCGCGGCCAGCCGGCCAGGCCCAGCCGCGCGGCGTTGGGACCCTCATGAGCGACGGCGCCGGCGGTCAGTCGCGGCTCCTCGGCGTGCTGGGCGATGAGAACGCCCAATCCCGCGGCGTACTCCAGGGCCCGGCGCATGACCAGCGGGTCGGCCACGCAGACTCCGTCGTCGGAGAACAAGCGCACCCGGGCAGTGCTGGAGGCCATCAGGCCCATCTCGGTGAGCTGCTTGCCTTCCAGCCCCACTGTCACCGCACCGACCGGGTGCACGTCGACCAGGCCGACCTGCTGGCCGCGTTGCCAGACGTGATCGGTGACGACCGGGCTGTCGGCGACCGGGTCGGTGTTGGCCATCGCGAACACGGCGGTGAATCCGCCCAGAGCCGCTGCGGCCGAACCGGTTTCGATGTCCTCGGCGTACTCCCGGCCGGGCTCACGCAGATGGGTGTGCAGATCGACCAGGCCGGGCAGCAACACCTGGCCGGCGGCCTCGATCAGCTCAGCACCCTTGGGCGCCTTCAGGCCGGGCCCGATCTCGGCGATCTGGCCGTCGGAGACCAGCACGTCGACCGGATCGCCCTCGCCGTATAGCCGGACCCCCTTGATCAGGATGGTCATACGCTCACCGCCTCGTCCGTGCCGACCAGTAGATGGAACAGAATCGCCATCCGGACGTGCACACCGTTGGAAACCTGTTGCAGCACAGCTGATTGCGAGGAATCAGGCACCGAGAAGGAGATCTCCATGCCGCGCAGCATCGGACCCGGATGCAGCACCACCGCATGCTCGGGCAGCA
>NZ_JAFMJZ010000052.1 GCF_017853185.1 Mycolicibacterium sp. | reverse complement strand
GACCAACAAGCCCAGCAGCGAGAAGTGGAAGACGATATTGCCGAACTCGCGCAGGTAGCCCTTCTCCGCGGACACCTCGGTGACATCGCCGTCCTGCCGGGTGGTCCGACGCCAGCCTCGCAACTGTCCGGAGATCGTCGCGGCCACCTGCTCAGCGGTGCCGGTGACGGTGAGTGCGGCGTTCTTCGGCAGCCGGCTCAGGTTCCGCGGCGCCGGAATCGGTGTGGAGCCCAGGGTCCGGACGTGCTCGATGATCCGCGGGGTCAGGCAACCCACCAGTGACACGAACAGCAGCGCGTAGATGGCGGTGAACCAGAAACTGGAGAACACGTCGAACAATTGGAGCCGGTCCAGCCATGGACCGATCACCGGATGGGCGCCCAGATACTGCGCCACCTTGGACTCGTTCAGGCTGCGCTGCGGCAGCAGCGCACCGGGGACGGCGCCGAGGGCGAGCAGGAACAGCAGCACCAATGCGGTTCCCATCGAGGTGAGCGCACGCCACAGGTTGCGGATCAGGGTCATCAGATCGGCAGCCTGACGTCGCTGACGAAGGCGTCGCGCACCCAGGAGATGAACTCGTTCCACAATCCGGTCACAAGGGCCGTTCCGACGGCGATCAGCAGCAACCCGCCGAACACCTGGATGGCCCGGGTGTGCCTGCGCAGCCAGCCGAAACCGTTGACCGCCCAGCCCGATCCGAGTGCCAGCACGATGAACGGGATGCCCAGGCCCAGGCAGTAGGCCAGCACCAGCGCAACTCCGCGGGCCACGTCGGCTCCGTCGGTGGCCGATGCGACGGCGATCACCCCGGTCAGGGTCGGACCCAGGCACGGCGTCCAGCCGAGCGCGAACACCGCACCGAGCAGTGGCGCGCCGGCCAGGCCGGCCCACCGGCGCGGCTCGAACCGGGCCTGCCGTTGCAGCGCGGGGAAGAACCCGATGAAGATCAGCCCCATGACGATGGTGATCGCACCACCGATACGTTGCAGCACAACCTGATTGGTGATCAGCGCGCTGGTCATGCCGAGCACCGCAACGGTGCCCAGCACGAAGACCGCGGTGAACCCCGCAACGAAGAGCAGTGCCGATCCGGCTACCCGCCAGCGCCGGCTTGCGGCGTCATCCGCCCCGACCACCGCGGCCAGATAGGACAGGTAGCCCGGGACCAGGGGCACGACGCACGGCGAGGCGAATGACACCAACCCGGCCAGCACGCACAGTCCGAGCGCGACCAGCAGTGGCCCTGCGGCGGCGGTCTCGGCGAAACCGGTCACGATTTACCCGGGGCCGGTTCGGCGGCCAGTCGTTGCACCACCGGCAACAGATCCTCGGCGAGCAGTTCACGCAGGAAAATTGCGGCCACCCGGTGTTCGCGGTCGAGCACCACCGTCGATGGGATCACCGTGGTGGGGTACTTGCCGCCGAAGGCGATCATGGTCCGCATCGCCGGGTCGTAGATGGACGGGAAGGTCACCTTGCGGTCCTTGACGAAGTCACGCGGGGCGTCGATGTCGTTGTCGCGCACGTCGATTCCGAGGAATGCCACACCGAGATCACGGGTCTGGTCGTAGGCCTTCTGCAACTGGGCGATCTCGGCGCGGCACGGTCCACACCACTGTCCCCAGACGTTGATCACCACCACCTTGCCGGCGAAGTCGTTCAGCGAGATGGTCCTGGCCGGATCGAGCAGGTCCGGCCCGGACAGCGGACCGGGCTTGCCCCGGCTGGCCGGTGGGTCGTAGCTGATGTCGGTCTTGCCGCCCGGGGCGACGAATTCGAAGGTGCCGCCCTGGGCCACCGCGTCGTCACCGGTGGAACAACCGGCCACGCACGCCGCCGCCGTCACCAGCACTGCCAGCAGCCGCTTCACCGTCCGCCGAGTTCCTGATATCCCCAGCCGACGTAGTCGTCGCCGTTGAAATAGAAGGAGGTGACCGAGGCCAGGTTGCACATCCGGCGGGTCGGGAAGTGATGCAGCGGTTTGTCCGTCATCGCCCGACGCAGCGTCTCGACCGGAAGCTGGTGGCTGACGCACACCGCTTCATGACCTTCGCCCTTGATCCGGGCCCGCTCGACGGCGGCCCGCATCCGGACGGCGATCTCCGCGTAGGGCTCTCCCCAGGACGGCCTTTTCGGGTTGCGCAGATGCCACCAGTTGCGCGGGTCGCGCAGGGCGCCATCCCCCGGCGAGACCCGCTCGCCCTGAAAGACGTTGTGCGACTCGATGAGGTCTTCGTCGACGTCCACGGCAAGCCCGTGATTCCGGGCGATCGGCGCGGCGGTTTCCTGCGCCCGTTCCAGCGGCGAGGCGACGACATAGGTGATGTCGTGCCGGGCCAGCCAGTCGGCGACCGCCTGCGCCTGGGCCCGGCCCCGCTCCGAGAGGTGGTAGTCGGGCAGGCGCCCGTAGAGGATTCCCTCCGGGTTGTGCACCTCGCCGTGGCGCATCACGTGCACGACGGTCCGGCCGCTCGCTGCCGGCCCTCCAGGTGGGTTGCGGGTCATGGCTGCTTGGCCTCCGCTGCTGCACGGGCCGCGGCGGGCAGTGCCGCCTCGATCCGTTCGAAGGCCGCGTCGTCGAGAGCCGCTGAGACGAACCAGGTTTCGAATGCGCTCGGGGGTGCGTACACGCCGCCGTCGAGCAGGGCGTGGAAGAAGGCCGGGAAACGCCAGGTCTCGCTGGCCCGGGCGGCGGCGAAGTCGGTGACGGGATCATCGGCGAAGAACACCGACAGGAAGGTCCCGGCGCGCGCCACCTGATGCGCCAGGCCGGTGGGGGCCAGGGCGTCGGCGAGCAGGCCGGCCAGCCGGTCGGCGTTGGCGTTCAGTGCGGAGTACACCGCGGCGTCGGCGTGCCGCAGGGTGGCCAGGCCGGCGGCCACCGCGACCGGGTTCCCGGACAGCGTTCCAGCCTGATACACCGGACCCAGCGGGGCCAGCCGTTCCATCACGTCGGCACGCCCGCCGAACGCCGCGGCCGGCAGTCCCCCGCTCATCACCTTGCCGAAGGTGAACAGGTCGGCGTCGACGGGATCTACTCCGTACCAACCGGATCGGCTGATCCGGAAGCCGGTCATCACCTCGTCGCTGATCAGCAGGGCGCCGTGTTCGGCGGTGATCCGGCGCAGCGCGGCGTTGAAGCCGGGCAGGGGAGCCACCGCGCCCATGTTGCCCGGGCAGGCCTCGGTGATCACCGCGGCGATGGTCTCGCCGAACTTCGCGAAGGACTCCTCCACCGCGGCGACGTCGTTGTAGGGCAGCACGATCGTGTCCGCGGCGGTGGCACCGGTGACTCCGGGCGAGGACGGCAGACCCAGGGTGGCGACCCCGGATCCGGCGTCGGCCAACAGCGCATCGACGTGACCGTGATAGCAGCCGGAGAACTTGATCACCTTGGCGCGGCCGGTGAAGCCGCGGGCCAGTCGTACCGCGCTCATGGTCGCCTCGGTGCCGGAGTTGACCAACCGGACCCGCTCGACCGGCTTCATCCGGGCGATGATCTCAGCGGCCAGGTCGGTCTCGCCGGCCGTCGGCGCCCCGAACGACAATCCGTTCGCGGCTGCCCGTTGGACCGCCTCGACCACCGCCGGATGGGCGTGACCCAGGATCATCGGTCCCCAGGAGCAGACCAGGTCCACGTAGCGGTTGCCGTCGGCGTCGGTCAGCCAGCAACCCTGCGCCGAACTGATGTAGCGCGGCGTGCCGCCGACCGAGTTGAAAGCCCGGACCGGGGAGTTGACCCCGCCGGGGATGACGGCGCAGGCCTCGGCGAACAGCTTCGCCGAGACGGTGGAGGGCGCGCTCATGGCTCCAGTCTCCCAGCCGCGACGGGCCGGTCGACGACAGGGTGCGGTTCCGCTAGGTGGAACCCCGCGGGTCCGGCGGGTTGGTTAAGCTACCCTAACTTCGTGTCCTCGGTGTCGGATCAGATGCGCCAGCGCCGGCTGTCGTCCGGTGCGGCGGCCGGAGCCGGGATGACACTCGCCGATCTGCGCCGCGACCAGCGCGCCACTGTGGTCGGCTATGGCGACGGGGTCGAACCCAGCACGGCCCGGCGGCTGTTCGATCTGGGCCTGGTGCCCGGTATCGAGGTGACGATGGTGCGCCGCGCCCCGATGCGCGACCCGGTGATCTTCCGGGTCGGCGATTACGAGATCGCCCTGCGCACCACCCAGACCAAAGCAATCCACGTGGAGCCCGTCCAGTGACCGTCGAGGGGCCCTCATGACCGTCGAAGGGCACTGCGGCACCGGTGGCGGCGCCATCGCGACGGATCCCAGCCTGACCCGGTTCGCCGTCGTCGGCAGCCCCAACTCCGGCAAGACCACCCTGTTCAACGCACTGACCGGACTGCATGCCAAGACCGGCAACTACCCGGGCGTCACGGTCTCCCGCTACGAGGGCCGGGTCCGGCTGGGTGAGAAGGACGGCGTCCCGAACGTGGCCGTTCTCGAAGACCTACCCGGCACCTACAGCCTCGACCCGATCAGCCCGGACGAGCAGATCGTCGTCGACGTCCTCGACACCGACCACCACAACGTGCGGGTGGACGTTCCGGACGCGATTCTGGTGACGCTCAACGCCACCACCCTGCGCCGCTCGCTGGGATTGTTCGCCCAGTTGCAGCAGACCGGCTTGCCGACCTGTGTGGTGTTGACGTTCACCGACGACCTGGCCCGCCGGCACGGCAAGCTCGACGTGGCCGCCTTCACCCGCGCGCTCGGAGTTCCGGTGGTGACCGCGGTCGCCGGCCACCGTGACGCACTGGCCGACCTGCGCCATGTGATGGCCCGCCTGGATTCGTGGACCGCGCCGGTGGTGCCCCCACCCACCGACCCGGCCGAGGTGACCGCCTGGGTCGACTCGGTGCTGGACTCCTCCGGCTACCAGCTGCCCAAGGTGGATCAGCGCACCGACCGGATCGACTCGGTGCTGCTGCACCCGGTGCTGGGCACCATCGTGTTCCTGCTGACGATGTTCGGTTTCTACGAGACCATCTTCACCGTCGCGGCACCGCTGCAGGACGCCGTCGGCGCGTTCTTCGGCTGGCTCGGCGGTCTGGTGGCCGATCACGTCCACATCGGCTGGCTCTCGGCATTCCTGTCCGAGGCGGTGATCGGCGGCGTCGGCAGCGTGCTGACCTTCGTGCCACAGATCGTGCTGCTGTTCGTCCTGATCGCCATCCTGGAGGGCACCGGATATCTCGCCCGGGCCGCGTTCCTGATGGACCGGGTGATGGGCAAGGCCGGACTCGAGGGCCGCGCCTTCGTCGCATTGCTGTCATCGGTCGCCTGCGCCATCCCGGGCATCATGGCGACCCGATCGCTGCCGTCGGCCCGCGACCGCCTGGCCACCATGATGGGCGCGCCGCTGATGACCTGCTCGGCGCGGCTACCGGTCTACATCCTGTTGGTGAGCCTGCTGCTGCCGGCCGATCAGCGGGTGGGGCCGTTCAGCGCGCGGGCCGTAGTGATGTTCTGTCTGTACATCTTCGGCGCGATCTCGGCGATGGTGGTGGCCGCGGTGTTCAAGAAGGTCACCTCCCGCGGCGGCACGTTGCTGCCGTTCTACATGGAGATGCCCCCGTATCAGCTGCCGCGGCTGAAAACCGTTGCGGCCGAGGTGTGGACGGCCGCGTCGGCCTTCCTGCGCAAGGTCACCTCGATCATCCTGGTGACCACCGGGGTGCTGTGGGTGCTGCTCAATCTGCCGTTGCGCGACCAGTCCGAACTGGCCGCCGCCGGGGTGAACACCTCCGATGACGCTGCGGTGTCCTCCTACGTCCTCGATCACTCGTATGCCGCCTCGGTCGGGCGGGCGATGGAACCGGTCTTCGCACCGCTGGGCTTCGACTGGCGGATCAACATCGGCATCCTGTCCTCGCTGGCCGCCCGGGAGACGTTCGTCGCGACCCTGGGTCAGGTCGCGGCCTCGGCGGACCCGGAGGACCCGACCGAGGCGCTGCGCACCATGAAGGTGCAGGACGGCCCGCAGGCAGGCCGCGCACTGTTCGATGCGCCCACCATCGCCGCCCTGTTGGTCTTCTTCATGTACGCCTTGCAATGCATGTCGACGGTCGGCGTACTGCGCCGCGAAAGCGGCTCGTGGAAGTGGCCGGCCATCGCGTTCAGCTACATGTTCGTTCTGGCCTGGGTGCTGGCCTTCGCGGCACGGGCCGTCGTCATAGCCCTGACGTGACGGGCCCTGACGTGACGATCCCCCTGCACGCCGAGCGGGTGACCGGCGAACCGCAAGCGGTGCGCTGGGTGGTGCCGGCCGGCCGGTTGCCCGTCGGCCGGGTCACCGCGGCGCCGGGACGACTCGGCGCACTGTTCGCCGACGGAACGCTGAGCACCGGATTGGTCGAGAATTCCGCCGTGTGGCTGTGGCTTCGCGACGGTGAGTCCTGGTCGGCGCTGGGTGCGAAAGTCCGCGGCGCACTGCAGGATGCGCTGGCGGACCCGTCCGGGTGGACCGTCGCGGCGGCGCCCGGCGAAGTACTGGAGTGGGTGACCGCCGATCTGCTCGTCGGCGTGGTGGGCGACTTCGTCCGTTCGCACGGCGGCACCGTGATCGCGCAGCGCGACGGCGACACCGTGACGGTGCGACTCGGCGGCGCCTGCGAGCACTGCCCGGCAGCCGGGCTGACACTGCGCCAGCGCCTGTTGGGCGCGCTGCGGGATCGCTGTCCCGATCTGGTCGACGCCGGCGGGCCGGGCGCACTGCAGCTACGGCTGCACGGGCAGTGACCTGATCGCCTCAGGCAGGCTGGGCAGGTAGTGCTTGGCGCTGAACGCCCTGATGTCGTCGGCCGTCTCCACCGGCTCGGCGCTCGGCAACAACAGGACCATCATCGCGTAGCGCCAAGTGGTCTCGGCCAACTCGGTCACCGCTTCGGACCCGATCTGGTCGGCGAAGCCGGCCGGGAAGATGACCTGCAACGCCTGCTCGATCCGCAACACCGCCGCCTGATAGTGCCGGCGGGCAAGTTCGATGGTGAGCGCAGGATCGTCGGCGATCATCCGGTTGAGCACCCGATGCCGGCGGGTCCGCAGAATCGCCGAGGTGAAGGCCTCGACATAGTAGTTCGATTGCGGGCGAGCGCTTTTCAGCTCATCGGCGATGTCGGCGAACAGCCGGGCGTTCTCCCGGTCGATCACCCCGGAGACCAGATCGTCCTTATTGGCGAACTTGCGGTAGATGGTGGTCCGGCTGACCCCGGCACGACGGGCGACGTCGTCGAGCGCGACTTTTCGTATTCCGTGCCGGTCGAACTCGACGAGCGCCGCGTCGAGGATCGCCTCGGTGGAGGCGTCAGGCATTGCGGGCGAAAGCCTCTCGGGCATAAGGGACATAGCGGTACTTCATCGGCACCCGATCCCACAGCCAGTTGACCACCGGCGTGCGGCAGAGCGCGGCGAAGCGCTGATACCGCCGTTCCTTGCGATCATCCCAGGGCAGTCCCAGAATCTCCCGGGTACGCGGCGGCATGCCACCGGTGGTCAGGAAGGCTGCCAGCGGATTGAACACCGGCGCAACGAGTCTCCACACCGGCGCCGAGACGCCCTTGGGCTTCGGGAAGCCCTTGGTGACGTAGCCGACCCCGTACCTGGCGGTGCGATGCGCCACCAGGACGTCGTTGATCATGTGGTCCCAGTACTTCTCGAAGGCCGCGTAATCGACCGGCATCGGGCGCTCGCTGACGCCATAGCGCCGATACCAGGTCTTGGACTCCAGATACATCTGCTCCTTCTCGTCGCGCGACAACCGGCGCACGAAGGTGTCGGTGAAGTAGAGAACCTGGTCGAAGAAGGTGGCGTGGGCCCAGTAGTAGGTCTCGGGGTCTAAGGCGTGGTACCGGCCACCGCCAAACTCCGCAGGCATCTCGCCCTTGATGCCGGTGTGGAAATCCCGGACCTGGCCGCCGGCGTTGTCCTCCTCGCTGCCGTAGACGGTCCGGTAGATCGGCGGCAGCGACCGCCGGATCCGGGCCGCGGTGTCGGCGAAGAACACCGAGTGGTCGACCACCCCCTGGCCGAGTTCGGCCAGCATGTTCTGCAGTACCGCCGGCCGCGGTCCGATCAATGCGATGCGGCGATCGCCGAAGTATTTCCAGACCAGCGAATCCGGGCCCAGGGGCATGGCGTCGGCTTGGATCTCGGCGTGCTCGAGCTCGGTCATAGAAACAGTGTTACAAATTTCGTCTTTTGTTGCACGCCGGATCAGCGGAATCGCTTAAGCCGCAGGCTGTTGAGCACGACCAGCACCGACGAGGCCGCCATCGCCGCCCCGGCGATCATCGGGTTGAGCAGTCCCAGGGCCGCCAACGGGATGGCCGCAGTGTTGTAGCCGAAGGCCCAGAACAGGTTCTGCTTGATGATCCGCAGCGTGGCCGCCGACAGCCGCAACGCGGTCGTCACGGTGCGCAGGTCACCGCGCACCAGGGTGATGTCACCCGCCTCGATCGCCGCGTCGGTTCCGGTTCCCATCGCCATGCCGATATCGGCGGTGGCCAGGGCCACCGAGTCGTTGACCCCGTCGCCCACCATGGCGACCCGCTTGCCGGCCTCCTGCAATCCCTTCACGGCCTGGGCCTTCTGCGAGGGCAGCACACCGGCGATCACGTCCGCGGGTGCGATGCCGACCTCCGCAGCCACCCGGCCGGCGACCGCAGCGTTGTCTCCGGTGAGCAGCACCGGGATGATGCCCATCGCCTTGAGTTCGGCGATCGCCTCGGCACTGGTCGGCTTCACCCCGTCGGCCAGCCGGATCACGCCCCGCTGGATTTCCTGGGCGTGCGCACCGTCCCAACTCACCGCGACGCTGGTTCGTCCGTCGGAGTCGCCGGCACGTGACACCCGAACATTGAGCCCGTCGACCACACCGCTGACACCGCTACCCGGATCGTTGGCGAACCCGGTCACCGCCGCCACGGTCAGGCCGCGCTCGCGGGCTGCGGCCACGATGGCCGCAGCAACCGGATGTTCGGAGGCGGCTTCCACTGCCGCCGCGCGGGCGAGCACCACATCTGCGTCCTCGCCGGGGGCCGGTTCGATCGCACCGACACTCATCTGACCGGTGGTCACGGTTCCGGTCTTGTCCAGCACCACCGTGTCGATACCGCCGACGGTCTCGAGCACCTGCGGAGATTTGATCAGCACGCCCAGTTGGGCGCCACGACCGGTGCCGACCAGAATGGCCGTGGGCGTGGCCAGACCGAGCGCGCACGGGCAGGCGATGATCAGCACCGCCACCGCGGCGGTGAAAGCGGCCGCCGCCGAGTGCCCGGTCAGCAGCCAGCCCGCCAAGGTGAGCGCCGCGACGATGAGCACCGCGGGGACGAACACCGCCGACACCCGGTCGGCCAGTCGCTGGATCGACGCCTTGCCGCCCTGCGCATCGGCCACCATCCGGGCCATCCGGGCCAACTGGGTATCAGCGCCGACCTTGTTGGCCCGCACCAGAATCCGGCCGTAGGTGTTGACCGCGCCGCCCAGCACGGCATCCCCGGGACGGACGTCGACCGGCACCGACTCCCCCGTCATCGCGGAGGCGTCCAGCGCCGAGGCGCCGTCGGCCACCACACCGTCGGTGGCCACCCGTTCACCCGGGCGCACCACGATCACATCGCCCACCGCCAGGTCGCCGGCCGGGATCAGCACCTCGGTGCCGTCCCGCATCACGGTGGCGTCCTTGGCCCCCAGCGAGAGCAGTGCGCGCAGCGCCGCACCCGCGGACCGCTTGGCCTTGGCCTCCGAATACCGGCCGGCCAACAGGAACACGGTCACGGCGGCCGCGACTTCGAAGTAGACGTGCCCGTGCCCGTGCTCCAGTCCCCCGCCGATCACCACGATCGCCGACCAGATGTAGGCCGACAACGTGCCGATCGACACCAGGGTGTCCATCGTGGAGGTGCGATGCCGGGCAGCGTTCAGTGCGGCCCGGTGGAACGGATAGCCGCCCCAGAACACGATCGGAGTGGTCAGCGCCAGCACCAGCCACTGCCAACCGGGGAACTGCCAGGCCATCACCATCGACAGCGCCACCACCGGGACGGCCAGCACGGCCGAACCGATGAGCCGGACACGCAACTGGTCTTCCGGGAGGTCGTGGGCCATGTGATCCTCGTGGCCGGCATGGTCGCCATGACCGCCGTGGCCGCCGTGGCCGCCATGGCCGGAGTGGTCGATCACCGAGGCGTGGTAGCCGGTGGACTCCACCGCCCGGATCAGATCCTCGGCGCTCACCTGTTCGCCGTGCTCGACGTGGGCCTGTTCGACCGCGAAATTCACTGAGGCGTTGACGCCGTCGAGTTGGTTCAATCCGCGTTCGATCCGGGCCGCGCAGGACGCGCAGCTCATCCCGGTGAGGTGCAGATCCGTGGTCGTCATGACGTGAATGATACCCCTAGGGGGTATAGGTATCAAGGGGTTGTCGGCCGCGGCGCAGTCCGGCCACGCCCAGAACGATCAGCACCCCGGCCGTCGTCCCAAGCAGCCAGGCCAGCACCATCAGCGGCGGGTTGTAGACCACCGACACGGTGGCCGGTTGCCCGTCGGCGACCGGGGCCACGTCCACCAGGCTCTTCACCGAGAGCCAGGCCAGCACCGCACCCGCCGCGGCTGCCGCGGCCAGGATCAGCTGCACGATGTGCCGGCCGCGGTTCACCGACCGTCCACCAGTCGGATCAGTGCCTCGCGCAGGTCGTCGTCATCGCGCGCCCAGGCCTGCGCGGTGCGACCATTGGACAACTTGAGTCCGATCGCCGTGCGCCCCTTGGGAACTCCCTTCAGTTCGCCGAGGGTCCGGGCCTCCTGCCAGGCATGCAGCTCCTTGCCGGATTTCGGCGCGATCGGGGTTTCCGGATAGACCAGGACGATCTCCGAGAGCGGTAGCACCTCGGTGCCCTCCCTCAGGCTGTCCGCGGTGAGTTCGACGCTGGTGTGGATCCGGGCCGCCTTCACCTGAACGAAGAGGACCCCCGACAACAGCACCAGGAAGAACAGCGGCACGATCGGCTGGAAGCCGATTCCGGCGCCGTGTTGGATGAACAACATGGCCACCGCCGCGATCGGGCCCAGCAGCAGCCAGCGCCAACTGGCGCCCTGTTCGTAGAACAGCACTTCGTCAGACATCGGTCTCCGCCCACGTATCCGTCCATTTGGTGAACCAGTCCACCGCCGCGGGCCGGCCCAGCAACAGGGCGCCGACGATGATCGGGACCATGCTCAGCAGGGCCAGCACATGGGTGCCGGCGAACACCGCGGCCACGGCGACCAGAACGACGATGGCCAGCCCCAGACTCACGGCCGCCCGACGGGACCGGGGATCGCGGTTGCGGGTCCTGACGGCGAAGACCGCCAGCGCGGCGGCGGCCAGCGCGAAGAGGACGCCGGCGCCGCGGTAGAGCCGCAGATAGTCACGGATGGACTGATCCGACACCGAGGGGCCGGCCGCTTGGCGCAGCGTGTCGAAGCCGACGGCGGCGGCCAGCAGACCGCCGGTCATCAGCAGCACCGCACCGACGATCAGAAGCCAGAACGCCGCAGTGACCACACCGGGGCGAGATTCGGGCGTCGTCATGACACGTCAGCCTATTCAGCGGGTGAAGAACGCGTGGGAATCGGGCCGATGCAGCAGGTAGATGCCGCCGCCGATGAGCACCGAACCGATGATGCCGGTCACCGCGTAGATCGCCGCCGGGATCGGGTCACGGACCACGCCGAGCAGTGTGACGGCGGTGTAGACGATGGTGGCCACCCCGCCGGCGGTGAGCAGGGTGCGGGTCCACTTGTAGCCGGAACGCATCAGCAGCAGGAAGGTCAGCACGATCACGCCGAGGCCGACGGTGAAGAACGTGGTGGCGACGACGACCATCTTCCGGTCCCCCGGCACCTCCGCGACGAAGCCCTCGGAGATCTGCCCGATCATCAACAGCGGCAGCGCGGTCAACCAGAGCCAGAACCCGGTGTCGACGTCAGCCGGCCGGGTCACGTCAGGCCGCCCCGTCACTTCAGCGACCCCGTCACTTCAGCCAATGGGTCGCCTCGGCCGCCCAGTAGGTCAGCACGATGTCGGCACCGGCCCGGCGGATGGCGGTCAACGACTCAAGGGCGGCGGCACGGCGGTCGATCCAGCCGTTGGCCGCGGCAGCGCTGATCATCGCGTACTCGCCGGACACCTGATAGGCCGCCACCGGGACCGGCGAGATCTCGGCAGCCGCGCGCACCACATCCAAGTACGCCATCGCCGGTTTGACCATCACGATGTCCGCACCCTCGTCGATGTCGAGGGCGATCTCGCGAAGTGCCTCACGGCCGTTGCCGCCGTCCTGCTGATAGGTGCGTCGGTCACCGGTCAGGCTGGAGCCCACCGCTTCCCGGAACGGGCCGTAGAACGCCGAGGCGAACTTGGCGGCATAGGCCAGGATCACCACGTCGGCGAATCCCGCGGCATCCAGTCCGTCGCGGATGGCGGCCACCTGTCCGTCCATCATTCCGCTCGGCCCGACCACATGAGCGCCCGATTCCGCCTGTGCCACAGCAAGTTTGACGTACTGGGCGTTGGTGGCGTCATTATCGACCCTGCCGCCCCGGTCCAAAATGCCGCAGTGCCCGTGGTCGGTGAACTCATCAAGACAGGTGTCGGCCATCAGCACGGTGGCCGCGCCGAGATCCTCGGCGAGATCACGCAACGCGATGTTGAGGATTCCGTCCGGACGCACTCCGCAGGAACCGTCTGCGTCCTTGTCCTCGTCGCGGGGGACGCCGAACAGCATCAGTCCGCCGACTCCGGCGTCGACGGCCTCGGCAGCGGCGCGGCGCAGCGAGTCCCGGGTGTGCTGAACGACCCCGGGCATCGACGAGATCGGCCGTGGTTCCCCGATGCCGTCGGCGACGAACATCGGCAACACCAGATGCCTTGGCTCCAAGGAGGTTTCGGCGACCAGCCGACGCAGCGCCGGGGTAGACCGGAGCCTACGGGGACGCTGCCTCAGGAACGACATGCTGCCAGTGCCCCGCGACGCTTACCGGCGCCGGCTCTTCTTACGCGGCGGCGGCAGCGCGCCCTCGGCGCGCAACCGGGCGGCGTGCTCGGCCAGGGCGTCGACCAGCGGTCCGACCGCCGCGGTCTCCGGCTGCACATCCACCCGCAGTCCGAACTCGGCTGCGGTCTCGGCGGTCTTCGGGCCGATGCACGCGACGATGGTCCGGGCGTGCGGCTTGCCGGCGATGCCGACCAGGTTGCGCACCGTCGAACTGGAGGTGAAGCAGACCGCGTCGAAACCACCGGTCTTGATCATCTCCCGGGTGTCGGCCGGCGGCGGGGCCGCGCGAACCGTGCGGTACGCCGTGACGTCCTCGATCTCCCAGCCGCGCTCCCGCAGGCCCTCGGCCAGCGTCTCGGTGGCGATGTCGGCGCGCGGCAGCAGCACCCGGTTCACCGGGTCGAAAATCTCGTCGTACTCCGGGAATTCGTCGAGCAGGCCGATCGAGGACTGCTCGCCGGAAGGCACCAGTTCGGGGCTGATCCCGAAGGCCCGCACCCGGTCGGCGGTGGACTCGCCCACGCACGCGATCTTCACGCCGGAGAAGGCGCGGGCGTCCAGACCGAACTCGGCGAACTTCTCCCAGACCGCGCGAACGGCGTTGGTGGAGGTGAACACCACCCACTGGAAGCGACCGTCCACCAGGCCCTTGACGGCCCGTTCCATCTGAGCCGGGCTGCGCGGCGGTTCGACCGCGATGGTCGGCACCTCGATCGGCGTGGCGCCGTGGGCGATCAGCCGATCGCTCATCTCACCGGCCTGCTCCTTGGTCCGGGGAACCAGCACCGTCCAGCCGTACAGGGCGCGGCTCTCCCACCAGTTCAGCTTGGCACGGTTGGACACCGTGCGGCCGATGGTGACCACCACTGCACCGGCCATCGGGCCGGCCGGGTCGGCGGCGCCGAGCACGTTGCGGTCGGTGAGACCGCCGAGGGTGGACTCCACCGAGCGCTGCGAGCAGGTGGTGCCCGCAGCGGTGATGACGCACGGGGTGGACTCGGCCAGTCCGTACTCGATCAGCGATCGGCCGGCCTCGGCCAGGTGCGAGGCGGTTGCGGTGAGGATCAGCGGCCCGGGTGCGGCGGCCAGCGCCGCCCAGTCCACTTCGCCACGCACGTCGGCGACGGTGTGGGTGGAACCCAGCGGCAGGCCCGCGTAACTCGGCACCGCGACCGTGGCGGGCAGGCCCGGCACGATCTCGAACATCAGATGACTGCGGGTGACGGCGTTGACCTCCGCGGTGACCGCGTCGACCGACAGCGGGTCGCCGGCGACCAGTCGGACCACGTCGGCCCCGGCCTTAGCCTCGGCCACCAAAGTCTTGGCCACTTCGGCCGGCTCGCCGAGGGCGGGCCGGATATCCGCGCCGCAGCTGACCACCGGCGCAGCCTCGGCACCGTCGGCAGGAGCGTTCTGCGGCGCCGGTGCCGGACCGACCGCCGGCGGCAACTCCGAGCCGACCAGCTTCAGAACCGCCTCGGGCACATCCGGATCGGTGAACAACAGCGCGGCGTTGGCCAGGACGGTCCGGGCGCGCGTCGTCAACAGACCGGGGTCACCAGGACCCGAGCCGACGAACGTGATGCGTCCCGGCTTCGCCTTGCGCCCTCGCGCTCCCGCGTGACCCGTCATCTCTCTCCCGCTCTAGCGTTCCCCCGCCATGACCTCACGTGCCCCGAGTTCGAACAACTCCGCCGCGACCGAGAGCCCTAGCTCCGCGGCCCGATCGGGAGTGCCGATACCCGACGCACGGATCACGTCGGATCCGTCCGCCGCCGCCACGCATGCCCGCAGCGACAACTCCTCGAAGACGCGGCCGTCATCATCGATGGACTCGACCACTTCCGCGATCGCACCCACCGGTGCGGAACAACCCGCCTCCAGTTCGGCTAGCAGGACACGCTCTGCGGTGACCGCGGCGCGGGTGTCGGCGTCGTCCAACTCCGCCAGCAGCGCCGCAAGCGCGGTATCGCTCGCTCGGCATTCCACCGCGAGCGCTCCTTGAGCCGGCGCCGGCAGCATCTGCACCGGCTCCAGCGTCTCGGTGACGTCCTCGAGGCGTCCGAGGCGGGCCAGACCCGCTCGTGCCACCACGACGGCGTCGAAATCACCGTTGCTTACCCTGTTTAACCTGGTGTCTAGGTTGCCTCGTAGGGGGCGGATTTCCAAACCGAGACCCAGTGCTCTAAGCTGCGCCGCCCTGCGCACCGACGATGTTCCGATCACCGAACCCGCCGGCAATTCGCCCAGCACCATGCCGTCGCGCGCCACCAGTGCGTCGCGGGCGTCCTGCCGGGGCGGGATGGCGGCGATGACGAACCTGTCGTCGGCCGCGGTGGGCAGATCCTTGTAGGAGTGCACCGCCATGTCGACCCGGCAGTCGGCGATCGCCTCGCGCAGTGCCGCGGTGAAGACACCGACCCCGATCTCGGCGACCGGCAGGTGCGAGCGGTCCCCCTCGGTGCTGATGATCACCAGTTCGGCGGGGTGGCCACGCGCTATCAATTCGTCCCGGATGGTGCCGGCCTGCGTGGTGGCGAGCAGGCTGCCGCGGGTCCCGATCCGGATCAAGCGTCGGAATCCGTTGCCGGCGCGGCGATCTCGCCGCCGGCAGCGACCGCATCGACGGCATTCGGGTCGAGCTCGAAGAGTTCCCGCAACGCTTCGGCGTAGGTGTCGCCGCCGGGCGCGCCTGCCAGTTGCTTGATCCGGACCGTGGGTGCGTGCAGCAGCTTGTCGACCACGCGCCGGACGGCGCGGGCCACCTCATCGCGCTGACCGGCGTTCAGGCCGGGGACCCGGTTCTCCAGCCTCAGCAGTTCGGCCTCCACCACGTCCGCGGCCCGCTGACGCAGCGCCGTCACGGTCGGGGTGACCTCTGCCATCCGTTGGTTGAGCAGGTATTCGGCGACCTCCGCCGCGACGATCCGCCGTGCCGCATCGGCGTCGGAGGCAGCGGCCCGTGCCGATGGTTCGCGCTGCACCCGCTCCATGTCGACCACCCAGACACCGGGCAGGCCGGCGACGGCGGGGTCGATATCGCGGGGCATGCCCAGGTCGCAGAACACCACCGGTTCGGCCACCTCGTCGCGAGGCCCGGCCGCCAGCGCATGGTGGACGTCGGCCAGCGACACCACCGGTCGCACCGCACCGGTGCAGCTGATCACCAGATCCGCGCCGACCAGGGCGGCCGGCAGTTCGTCCAGCGTCATCGCCCGGGCATCGATGCCCTTTTCGGCGAGGTTCTCGGCCAGCCGCTGTGCGCGGGGCAGCGAACGGTTGACGACGTTGACCTGGCTCACCCCGGCACGGACCAGATGCGCGGCCGCCAGGCTGCCCATCGACCCGGCACCGATCACGGTGGCGGAGCGTCCGGCCAGCGCGGTGTAGGACGGGCCGAGTTCGGGCCGGTACAGCCGCTCGGCCGCCACATGCAGGGCTACCGACACCACGCTGGCGCCGGCGGCGTCGATGGAGGTCTCCGAGTGCACCCGCTTGCCGACCGCCAGCGCGCGCTGGGCCAGATCGTGCAGCACCCTCCCCACGCTGCGGTTGGCCTCGGCGGTGGCGTACGCCCGGCGCACCTGGCCGAGGATCTGCGCCTCTCCCACCACGGCGCTGTCCAGGCCGCTGGCCACCGCGAACAGGTGCTCGACGGCAGCCTCGCTGTAGCGGACGTAGGCGTGCTTGGTCAGGTCGCCCATCGACATCCCGGCGTGGTCGGCCAGCACCTGACCGATCGCCTGCAGACCGCCATGGAAGGCGTCGACCACCGCGTAGACCTCGACCCGGTTGCAGGTCGACAGGATCATCGCCTCTGTCACCAGTGGGGACTGCAGCACCTGCTGGATGAGCTTGAGCTGGTCCGCCTCGCCGGTGGACAGCTGTTCAAGCATCGAGACCGGGGCACTGCGATGAGACACCCCGAACAACAGGACGCTCACAGCACGATCACCGGCCTGCTCCCTTGCGGATGTGAACTCCAGTTCAAGAAGTGGAACTTACCGGAAACGGTAAAGGCTTCGCAGGTCCAGCGCCAAATTCAGCGCCCGCTGAGATCGGCCCGCAACCGCTCCTCGTCGAGGTCCCAGTAGCTGTGTTCACGGCCGTCGAGCAGCACCACCGGCAAACGATCGCCGTACTCGGCCCGCAACCCGGAGTCACCCGCCGCAGCGGCCTCGTCGACATCGGTGGTCGAGAGGTCGAAGTCCAGTTCAGCAGCCATTTCGGCCAGCCTGGCATGCACCATCCGGCAGACGCCGCAGCTCGCGCGGGTCAGCAGTTGAATCCGGGGGCGACTCGTCACCGGTGAAGTGTCCCACCTCGATTGACGGCGCCCCCGATAGGCTGTCCTCATGGCCCCAGAGGACTCCACGGCGGACGTCACGGCGGACCTGCAGGCCGGGGAGGCGAGTGCTCAGCGGGCCGTCGAGGGTCTGGCCGGCGCTGCCCGGCTCGAGCCGGAGTCACCTGCCGAGTCCGGCCAGGACGGCCCCGTCGCACCCCCGCTGGATCTCACCGCGGCGGCGTTCTTCGACGTCGACAACACCCTGGTGCATGGATCCTCGCTGGTGCACTTCGGCCGTGGCCTGGCCGCCCGCAAGTACTTCCGCTACAGCGACGTCTGGAAGTTCATCTACGCCCAGGCCAAGTTCCAGCTGACCGGGCGGGAGAACAGCGACGACGTCGCCGAAGGCCGGCGCAAGGCCCTGTCCTTCGCCGAGGGTCGCCCGGTGGAGGAACTCACCAGACTCGGCGAGGAGATTTACGACGAGTTCCTCGCCGACAAGATCTGGCCGGGCACCCGGGCACTGGCCCAGATGCATCTGGATGCCGGCCAGCAGGTGTGGCTGGTCACCGCCACTCCCTACGAACTCGCCGAGGTGATCGCCAGACGACTGGGCCTGACCGGGGCGCTGGGCACCGTCGCGGAGTCGGCGGACGGGGTGTTCACCGGCCGCCTGGTGGGCGACATCCTGCACGGACTGGGCAAGGCCCACGCGGTCCGCGCACTGGCGGTGCGCGAGGGGCTGAACCTGAAGCGCTGCACCGCCTACTCGGACAGCATCAACGACGTTCCGATGCTCTCGCTGGTCGGCACCGCGGTGGCGATCAACCCGGATTCCGACCTGCGCGACGTGGCCCGCGAACGGGGTTGGGAGATCAGGGATTTCCGCACCGCCCGCAAGGCGGCGAAGATCGGCGTTCCCTCGGCACTGGCACTGGGGGCGGTCGGCGGTGCGCTGGCTGCAGCCGCGTCGCGACGACACGAGCACGACTAGTGCGAGTGCGGAGCGGCGCAATCAGGTAGCGCCTCGCGCCGTCACGAGCACGACTAACAGCGCGCCTGCGCTGATAAAGTCATCGACCATGTCCTTCGCCGCCGACATCATCGGAACGCACTTCCGCTACCCCGACTACTACCTGGTCGGCCGGGAGAAGATCCGCGAGTACGCGATGGCAATCCAGTCCACGGACCCGCTGCACTTCGACGAGGAGGCGGCCAGGGCGGCCGGCTACCCGAACGTCGTCGCGCCGTTGACGTTCATCGCCATCCCCGGCCGTCAGGTACAGCTGGAGATCTTCCGCAACTTCGACGTCGGCATCAACCTGGCCCGGGTCATCCACCGCGACCAGAAGATCACCTACCACCGACCGATCTGTGCCGGCGACAAGCTGTTCTTCGACTCCTGGCTGGAGGATGTGATCGAGTCGCACGGCGCGGTCATCTCCACGCTGCGCACCGAGATCACCGACGAGGACGGCAAGCCCGTGATCACGACGCTGGTGACCATGCTCGGCGAATCCGCCGGCGACGAAGAGGACAACGCCCAGGTGGCCGCGATCGCGGCGGCAGCACTAGGTCGTAGGAACTAGGCGCCGCAGCCGTCAGCCCAGGAACGTGTTTCGGCGCTTACCGAGCAGCTGGAAGAGCGTCTGCTGAATGGTCTCGCGCACGTTGTCGGTCACTTCGAAGGTGACCATCGGGTCATCGGCGGCGTGCTCGTCGAAGTCGGCGGTCTCGATCGGGGTGCCGAACGCGATATGCCACTTGGACGGCAGTGGCACCATGCCCAGCGGACCGGCCAACGGGAAGAACGGCGTGACCGGGAAGTACGGCACACCGAGCACCCGGGCCAGCAGCTTCACATCGGCCAGCATCGGGTAGATCTCCTCGGAGCCGACGATCGAGCACGGGATGATCGGGGCCTTGGCGCGCAATGCCGCCGAGACGAATCCACCCCGGCCGAACCGCTGCAGCTTGTAGCGGTCCCGGAAGTTCTTACCCAGACCCTTGTAGCCCTCCGGGAAGACCGCCGTCAGCTCGCCGCCGCTGAGTAACCGGTTGGCGTCGGTGGTGCAGGCCATGGTGTGACCGGCCTTACGGGCGATCGGCCCGAACACCGGCATGTCGAAGACCATGTCAGCAGCCAGCAGCCGGACGTCGCGGTGCGCGGGATGGTGGTCGTGCACGGCGACCGACAGCATCGGGCCGTCGAACGGCAGCGTGCCGGCGTGGTTGGCGACGATCAGCGCCGCTCCTGAGGCCGGCACGTTCTCGATACCGCTGACGTCGACCCGGAACCACTTCTCGAAGAAGAATCGCAGTACCGGCAGCACGACGGCATCGTTGTACTGCGGGTCGAAACCGAACTCGTCGACGGCGTAGTCACCGGCCAGACGTTTACGCAGGAAGTCGGCAGCACCGGCGATACGGGCGGCCAATTCACTGGGGGCCGGTTCGGTCGAGTCCGCGTGGCGTTGCTCGAACTCCCGGATGACGGCTTCGATCTGCTCGGCCGAATCCTCCGCCGATTCTGCTTTCGCGGCCGAAGGCCGTCGTGGCGGGACGCCTGCACGCTGCGCGGCGCGCGATTTCGCTCGCGAATCACCATGCAGCGGAATGACTTTCGCCTTGGAATCGCCCGCCACCGTTACTTCCCTCCCCAGCGCTCGGCCAGTGCGACCGCGCGCCTCTCAGCCGAGAGTACCCACTTCGGGTCGATGATCGGGGTCAGTCCCCGGCCCTGTACGAAGTCGTCGAACGCCCCGAGCGTCGTCCACTTGGGCTCGAATCCCAGCTCAGCGCGCATCCGGGTGGTGTCCATCACCCGCCCGTAGCTCAGATACGCCAGATGTTCGGCGTTGAGCTCGGTGCTGGGCGACGCCTTGCGTAACGAGTCCACCGCACGCATCCCGAAAGTCGGCACCGGCAGCGCCAGCCGTCCGGCCCGCCGGATGGCCTGCGACATCATGATGATGCCGTCGGCGCCGATGTTGAAGGTGCCGGCCCGGCCGGCCATGGTGGCACGTTCCAGAGCCCCCAGGGCGTCCTGCTCGTGGAGTAACTGCAGGCGGGCATCATGGCCGAACACCGTGGGCACCACGGGACCGGTCAGGTAGCGCGCGAGCGTGGTGTCCATGGCCGGGCCGATCATGTTGGCCAGCCGCAGGATGGTCACGGCGATATCAGGACGGCGGCGGCCCAAACCGCGGGCATAGCCCTCGATGTCGAGGCTGTCCCGGGCGAAGCCCTCCCCGAGCGGGCGGCGGCTGCTGCTGTCCTCTGTGAACATCACCGGGTCGTGCGGATTGGATCCGTAGATCTCAGAGGTGGACTTCAGCACCACCCGTCGCACCGACGGCGCCTTCTGACAGGCCGCGAACAGCTGCATGGCGCCCATCACGTTGA
>NZ_JAFMJZ010000196.1 GCF_017853185.1 Mycolicibacterium sp. | reverse complement strand
TTGATGGTGTCGGCGGCTTGTTCGATGTTGCGGTCGGTGCGGGCGATGTTGCCGCAGTTGGGCTGGCAGTGGTTGATGTCGGGTGTTTCGTCAGTTCCGTTTGGGCCGAGCCGATCTGGGTGGCATAGGGCTTTGGATTGGTCGTAGCAGCAGGTGACGAACTGGGCAGAGTTGTCGTAGATGCGCAGCCGCGGATTGGCCCGCAGTGCGGCAGCTTGCCTGCCCGACATGAAACGGCCCCGGAACTCCTGGCCGTACAGGATCAGCGCCTCGCGGTAGCGTCCAGCTGCTGGGCCGGAGACCTGTTCGCCGTCTTCCATACGGGTGTGGGCGGCTTCGAGGTACTCGGCTCGGGCGAGGGCTTCTTCCATGGGAAAGACATCGCGCAGACCGACTGCGACGCGGGAGCCGTACCCGTCGGTGGTGTGGCCGCGCAGGTGTCCGTACTGCACTCCCAGTGCGATGCGGCCGCCCGGTTTGCGGTAGATGAACCAGGCTAGGGTTCGGCGGAAGCGGCTCGTGGTGACGTTGCCCTCAGGGTCGGTCGGGATGATGTCCTGCTTGCGGTCCAGGCGGACCGCTGCCTCGTTGCACCAGTCGATGAATTCCGCGATGCGGCCTTTGGCCATGTGGGGAGGAACGGCCGATCCCGTCGATCTTGGTGTGGAGGCGGTGGTAAACGCCTCGACTGGGAATAGAAGGGGCGACTGGGGATGTAGGGCTTCCATGACGGCGATAGCTTTGGCGACGGGAGCAATCGCCAGCCATGGTTGGTCGCGGTCGGCCCCGGCAGGCAGCGCGTTGCCGTCTTCGTCCAAGGCGGCCTTGAATGTCTTGCCGTTGATCACGTAGTGCGGTTGTCCTGACCGGGTTTTGGCAGGCGTGCAGCATCCTTTCTCCAGCGCCCGACACTCCTCGGCGCGCATTCCGGTGAGATAGCCCGTGACGATGAGAGTTGCCGTGGCCAAGTGCCGGCAGAGCGCCTCAACGTGGTAGTAGTCGATCCCGTCGATCCATTTCGTCCGGCCGTCCACTGTCCGGGTGATCGGCAGTGGAAGTACTGGCTCATCGCTAAGGATCAGGGCGGAGGCGATGGATTCGGGAATGCTGATTCCGTTCAGCTGTTTCACGGAGATATCCAGCTCCCAGGCAATGAACTGCTTGGCGAATCCGCGGGTTGACGGGTTCCGTCGCACCGCGGTCCCCGGCGCCGTTCCGTTCTCCTCCAGTCGGCGTCGCAGATATTCGTTGAATCTCTTCTGCGGGGACAGGCAAGCCAGCTCCGCGCTGATCGTCCGGGGAGCAGCTTTCATCGTCTGTGCAGCGAGGATGTCGTCGCTGAAGTCCTCCACGAACCGCAGTGCCCAGATGAGGATCGCCGACATCGTTTGGGGGGTGGATAGGGATCGTCTTGTTCTCGCTGGACCAGTTGGCCGGGCCGAGGACGTCAGAGCGTCCTCCGGGTCCTTGTTCCCACGTCGGGCGGCTGAGCCTGTCTTCGTCTGGTAGGTACGGGGCATACAGCCAGGCTCGGGTGACAGCGAAGAGCCGGTAGCCGATCACGGACCGATCGACCCCCATTGCGCGGAGGTGCTCGGTGTAGTCGTCGAAGTCGCTGTCTGTCACGTCGCTGAACCGAAGAACGCCGCGGTCACTGAGCCACTTCGTCCAGGTTCGCAGGTGAACGGCGCTGGCAACGAGCGACGCGGGTGAGAGTTGGGTCCGCGTCGCGGTCGGGCGGTCAAGGTCGGCCACCGGTGTCGCCACGTTGATGTAGCACCAGATCAGCCGCTTGGCGGTTTCGCGGTAGTCCGCGGGGATGGTGTCAAAATTGATCGACAGAGCCTCGGTCGACATGGTCTTCTTCTGCACCAGGGGGGTGAGATCCCAGCGAGAGTCCCCGAAGACCGCCAGCGAGCCGCGCAGCTCTTTGGGCACGCGGGTGCGGTCTTCGACGATCGTTGTCTGCGGCAGCAGGTCGATGACCACGTTGTGGTCGCGGGACTCAGCGGAGATCTCCTCGCGCACGGTGGAATTGGTCATTGTGGTCATGCGTCCAGGCTCCTGCTCAGAAGTTGCTCGACAAGGGCCCGGTCGGCGTCGGTGGCCGATTGCCGCGCCGCGGCGATTTCGGCGGTGGTCGCGTTGTTGTGCAACACGGTCGTCAGCCGCGCGTAGTGCTCGGCATAGCTGAGCTGCCATCGGCTCTCGGGAACGATGGTGGCGACGTTGTCCAAAGCGTCACGCAGAGTCACCAGCCGGGGCAGGTGTGCAGGGGTGACGACAGAGTTGGGACATGCTAGGCAGGCGAGGAACGACGCGGGGCACGGCTCGCCAGGTTCCTGGGCGAATGGGCTGGTGTGGAAGTCGGCGCACGAGCATGTTGGGGTGTCGAGCTGGCCGGCGAGAATCAGGTTCAACGTCGGCACAGACACGCCGAGTTTGGTGGCCACTGGTTCAGGGTCGCGGCGGGCTTCGGCAACGTCGGCTGCTGTCAGCGAACGCACCGATACGGTGGCCTGTGCGTGATCGAGCGCATCTTGTTGGCCTTCGATGATCGTCTCCGCCGCGATGTCAGCAGCGCTACTGTCGCGGTGGCGGTAGACATCTTCACTGACCGAGTCGCTGTTTTGGCGAGCGCGATGGTTGAGGACTTGTTCGGATAGCCTCAGCCGGCGCAGGGACACACTGAGCGGCGAACCGTCATCAGCCAAGAGACCGAAGGGCTCCATAGTGTGCTCGCCGATGCCGGCGAAAATCCAGTCCGATCGAAACGGTCCGCCCTTGACCATGTTCTTGAAACGGTGGGCGATCAGTAGCCTGTCGCTCGGTGTTCCCAGCGCCTGCAGAGTGTCGCGGCACGGCTGGGTGATCCGCACCGCGGTGTCCCACAGCTTGCCCGCGTCACCGGTGAGGATTTCAGCGCTGTAGCGCTTTGAGCCGCGGCGCGGCTTGTCGACCTCCACCGTGTGGATCGGCTCCTCGCTGACCGGGTCCGATGAGGTAAACGAATCGACGGTGAGATTGTTCATGACCGACAGGTTGAACCCGCGCTCACAGGTCAACAGGACCATGAGGCAATAGATTTCGAGAATCGAGGGAAACAGCGCTTGCGCGGGGTTGGTCACCCCCTGCAGGTCGAAGGCGCACTTAATCACCGATTTTCGAGCGGCATGCATTGAGGGCATCGCTCCGTGGCGCGATAGGTACTCCAGCAGCGACCCTGACGTCCAGATCTCCCCGGTCCGCCCCTTGACGACGAGGATGCCCGGGTCCCCTTCCTCTTGGAACCGGTTCAACGCCTGCAGATTGTTGGCGATCCGGGCGGACGCCTTCCGAATCTGGGCTTTCGCCGCGGTTTGAATCCGAGTGAACTCCGCGCGGCTGTACGCATCGTTCTCCGGAAGGCGCTTTCGGGGTTTGGATGCCTTCGCACGGAGGGCACGGCGGGTCGTGTCCGGAAGCTTCGGCGACTCGGCAAGAAGGCAGCGGGCGAGATTGACCGACCCGGGCCACCGCGACGCTTCCTCCCGAGACTTCCGCCATGCCCACCAGACCTCTGGGGAGATGTCAGCGACCGAAACCACTTCGGGATACTCAGCGGTCAAGTACAGCGCGAGTTGCCGGGCCATACTCGCCGCGGCCTCGACCGTCATCCGGGTGCGCCACCGTCCACCAGGGGAAGAACCCGCAACGACCGCCTCGACTAAATCGTCGATCAAGCTGGCCGGGCCGGCCAGGTCGGTGAAGTCGAAGTTCCACGACCCGCCGTCCTCGTCAGTGAAGGTGACGATCCGTAAGGATTCGTCGAGGGGTGCAGGCCGGGAGTAGCGACCCTGCGGGAAAGCAGCGGCAGTTCGTGAACTCACGGGTTCTCCTCTACATCAATGACTTTCGCCGAGGCGCGAGCCACTCGACTCATGAGATCAGTGATCGACGACTCCTCAAGGTCGTCATCGTTGAGGAACAGCTCGACCTGCAGTCCGGAGACCGGCTCCAGGTAACACTGGCGGGTGGTCTCCAGGTTGGCGTGACCGAGAAGCGTCTGCACCAACACCCACGGATCACCGAAGATCAGTCGGAACTCACGGCGTTCCTCAGGAGTGATGCCCATGCGGCGGTCGTGGGCGTAGATGAGGGTCATCAGCATTCGCAGCGCGAAAGAGTGCCTCAGCATGTGCGGATGACAGTCGAGATCAACGCCCAACTTGGTGCACCTCCGGCTCGCGTCGGAGAAGATCGCTTGCCACGTCCGGTACGGCAGCGGCATACCAGCCTCGGAGAGCCACACCATCCACGGCTGCAACCCATCCTCCGCCTCAATGAAGTACGTCAGGCGGTCAGCCGAGGTGAGCCCGTCGAGCGGGGTGACCTTCTGGTCACCGCTGCGGGTCCGATAGTGAACCCGATGCGACCGGTCGATCTTCTCGACGATCTTGATGTCGGGGATGTTCTCGTAGCGGTGTTCACGGTGGGCTCGGCGCACGGCGGCGGCCCGCTCGGTGACGACGTAGTTGTCGACCAGCTTCAACGCTCGACCATGAATCCAATAATCACGGCCGCGGCCCTTCGCTACAGCCTTCGCCAATCGGCCCCGGAAGTAACGCGTCTCGATCTCGAACTGGGGAAGCTCATCGAGGAGCAACGTGCCTCCTTCGCGCAGACGCAAGCCGCTTGACCACAGCGTCTCCGAGAACGCCAGGTTTCGGCCGTCGTTACGACCTCGCCAGGAAACGTCGCGAGTACCGTCAGCCAAGTAGCCGCCGAGGCCAACATCTCGCCATCGGCGATAAGCCCTGGGCGTCAACCACTTCAGCCGAACCGACCGCACAGCCTTCGGGCGCAGCACTGGCGCCACAGCGTTTTCGCCGCAGGGCAGTTCGCGTTCCCGCATCGCGACCGGCGAAGACGTCACCACTCCGCGGCGCTGCTGCCATCCGTAGAACTTCCCGATCGCCGCGAGTTCGCGGGAAAACTTCGACGAGGAGATCCGCCGAGGATTACCTCCGTCGCGGCGCCGCCAATGTTCGAAATCTTCCAAATCCGACTCTG
>NZ_JAFMJZ010000195.1 GCF_017853185.1 Mycolicibacterium sp. | reverse complement strand
GGGTGCACCGCGAGCAGTTCGGCCACCGTCACCGATCCGGTGACTGCGACATGGCCGAGGTCGTTGCGAACCAGATCGACGATCATGATGTTCTCCGCGATGTCCTTATCCGAGGCGCGCAGGTCGGCGGGGTCGGAATGGATCGGCAGTGTTCCCTTGATCGGGCTGGAACTCACCGCGGTGCCGGCCCGGCGCAGGAACAGTTCCGGTGACATCGAGGCCACCGCACCCCAGTCGCCGGCTACGAAGGCAGCCCGGGCGGGGGTGGTGCGCGCCACCGTGTCGGCGAAGAAGTCCAGCGGGGAACCTGTTGCGGTGCCGGTGAATTGGGTGCAGACGCAGGCCTGGTAGACCTCCCCTGCGCGGATCGCCTCCAAACAGGCCTGTACCCCGCGGCGGTGCTGTAACGGATCCGGCGGCTGCCAGTCGATCTCACACCGGCCAGCGATCGCAGGTTGTCGCAGAGCCGATTCCAGCCAGTCGGGAAGCGTTGCGCCGGAGAGGGATTCGTACCACCAGCATCCGGAGCGGTCGAGGCGCAATACGCTGTCGGTCCACCCGCCCGCCGCGTCCGGAATCCGCCCTGTTGCGTCGTCCGCGCCAGGATCCGGATAGGACAGGTATCCGATCCATCCGCCGCCGATCACGTCGCCGCCCGGGCCGGACGGCGCTGCGAACACATCGGCCGGATCGACCGGGACGACCGCCACGCTGGGAGCGATCACCGCCGCCGAGCCGAACCAATCACCGATCAGCGCGGCCGGGCCGGGGAGACCAGCCCGGCGCGCGCCTGCTTCGACCGCCCGCAGGACGTCGTGGGCGGTACCCAGCGCACCCAGTCGTTCAGCCCGCACCGGGCCCCTCACCTCTGCCGCGAGCGTGTGGGTCGGTACGCCGACACGCCGCTGGGCCGCTCACTGTGTGCACGCTCGCGGGGGAGTCAGGGAGCCTCGGACGGAGCGGGGGGAGTCTCGTACCGCGGAAATACCCCCGTCGGCGTGGGCAGGGCTGTCCCGGGCGCCAATCTGGTTGCCAGCGCGGTGAACTCGCGCCTGTCATCAGGCTGGCCGAGCAGGTCGAGCAGGCGCGCCGATGAGGCGGGCATGACGGGCTGCACCAGTAGTGCGGCCACCCGGACGGCCTCCAGAGTGGTGTAGAGCACGGTGCGGAACCGCACCTGGTCGGCGGCCGACTCGGACTTGCGCAGCACCCACGGCTCCTGGGCGGAGAAGTACCGGTTGGCAGCGCCCAGCATCAGCCAGATGGCCTCCAGGCCCTGGTGCATGGCCTGCTCGTCGAAGGCGCTGCGGACCCGGGCCAGCAGTCCGTCGGCCAGGTCGAGCAGTTCGGTGTCCTCGGCGCTGAACGCGCCCGGTTCGGGCACGACTCCGTCGAGGTTCTTGTTCACCATCGACAGTGAGCGCTGCGCCAGGTTGCCGAATTCGTTGGCCAGGTCGGCGTTGACCCGGCCGATGATGGCGTCCTCGCTGTAGCTGCCGTCCTGGCCGAACGGCACCTCGCGCAGCAGGAAGTACCGCACCTGGTCCACGCCGAAGGTCTCCACCAGCGAGACCGGGTCGACGACGTTGCCGATCGACTTGCTCATCTTCTCGCCGCGGTTGTAGAGGAAGCCGTGGGCGAAGACCCTGCGCGGCAACGGGATTCCCGCCGACATCAGGAAGGCCGGCCAATACACGGTGTGGAACCGGATGATGTCCTTGCCGATCATGTGCAGATCGGCCGGCCAATACCGTTGGTAGAGGTCCGAATCGGTGTCAGGGAAGCCCGCACCGGTCAGATAGTTGGTCAGCGCGTCCACCCAGACGTACATCACGTGCGACGGGTCACCGGGCACCGGCACGCCCCAGTCGAAGGAGGTCCGCGAGATCGACAGATCCCGCAGGCCTCCGGAGACGAAACTGACGACCTCGTTGCGGCGCACCTCCGGTGCGATGAAGTCCTGGTGGGCCTCGTAGTGCGCCAGCAGTGGTTCGGCGTACTTCGACAGCTTGAAGAAGTAGGTCTGCTCCTCGGTCCAGGTGACCGGAGTGCCGGTCTCGGTAGCCACCCGGGTGCCGTCGTCGTTGACGCTCGTCTCGGACTCGGTGAAGAACCGCTCGTCGCGCACCGAATACCAGCCGGAGTAGCTGTCCAGATAGATGTCGCCGTTGTCGGACATTCGCTGCCAGATCGCCGTCGAGGCCGCGTAGTGGTCCCGGTCGGTAGTGCGGATGAACCGGTCGAAGGAGATGCTGAGCAGTTCGTCGAGTCGCTGGAACGCATCGGAATTGCGGCGTGCGAGGTCGGCGGTCGGGATGCCTTCGGCCGCGGCGGTCTGGGCCATCTTCAGGCCGTGCTCGTCGGTGCCGGTCAGGAAGCGGACGTCGAAACCGTCGAGGCGCTTGAACCGGGCGATCGCGTCGGTGGCGATGTACTCGTAGGCATGCCCGACATGCGGGGCGCCGTTCGGGTAGGCGATCGCGGTGGTGATGTAGAAGGGCTCGCTCATTTGTGCTCACCTTATGGTGTGGCGGTGAGCAGCAAGCGTGCGGAGCGTCAGCCACCCCCGCTGCCGGAGCCGTTGACGCCACTGGTCGACGCGCACACCCATCTGGACGCCTGCGGCGCCCGCACCGCCGACGACGTGCGCGCGGTCCTGGATCGGGCCGAGGCGGTCGGGGTGCAGGCGGTGGTGACCATCGCCGACGATCTGGACTCGGCGCGCTGGGCGGCCGCGGCCACCGGGTGGGACGACCGGTTGTATGCCGCCGTCGCCCTGCACCCGACCCGGGCTCAACACCTGACCGGCGGCGCGCGCGCCGAGATCGAGCGGCTGGCGGCACAGCCCCGGGTGGTGGCGATCGGCGAGACCGGGATGGACCTGTACTGGCCTGGAAAGCTCGACGGCTGCGCCGATCCGGCCGTCCAGCGGGAGGCCTTCGCCTGGCATATCGACCTGGCCAAGCGGACCGGCAAGCCGCTGATGATCCACAACCGCGACGCCGATGCCGAGGTGCTCGACGTGCTGCGGGCCGAGGGCGCCCCGGACGCGGTGATCTTCCACTGCTTCTCCTCGGGTCCGGAGATGGCGCGGACCTGCCTGGACGCCGGCTGGTTGCTCAGCCTGTCCGGCACGGTCAGCTTCCGCAACGCCACCGCCCTGCGGGAGGCCGCCGCCCTGATCCCGCCCGGGCAACTGCTGGTCGAGACCGACGCACCGTTCCTCACCCCGCACCCGTTCCGCGGCGCCCCCAACGAGCCGTACTGCCTGCCCTACACCGTCCGGGCGCTGGCCGAACTGCTCGGCCGATCGGCGCAGGACGTTGCTGGTGAATCCACGGAAACGGCTCGCCGCGTCTACAAACTGGACTGATCGTCGAATAAGGTTTGCTGAGATAGCGGGATCGTGTGGCGCAGCCAACCGAAATTCGTTACCGTCTTGTGACCATGACCGCTTTGACCAGGCTCCAGCAGGCGTCATCGCCTGCGCTGCGCCTGATCGTGGCGGCCCTGCTGATCGCTCTCACGGCATCCGGCGTCTTCGCCCTTGACTCGCGCAAGACCGTGACGCTCGACATCGACGGCAACCCGGTCAGCGTCATCACGATGAAGTCCCGGGTCGGCGACATCGTCGCGGAGAACGGACTGACGCTCAGCGAGCGCGATGAGGTGCGGCCGGCCGCCGGCCAGAACGTCCGCGACGCCGAGACCATCGTCGTCCGGCGTAGCCGCCCGCTGGAGATCTCCCTCGACGGCCAGGCGCCGAAGCAGGTCTGGACCACCGCGGCCACCGTCGACGAAGCCCTGGCGCAGTTGTCGATGACCGACACCGCCCCCGCCGCGGCATCGCGCGGCAGTCGCCTGCCGCTGGCCGGGATGGCATTACCGGTGGTCAGCGCCAAGACCGTGCAGATCAACGACGGCGGTGCCGTCAGCACCGTTCGGTTGGCCGCCCCGGACGTCGGAGCCCTGCTGGCCGCCGCCGGCGCCCCGTTGCAACAGCGTGACGGCGTCGTCCCGGCGGCTTCGGCCCCGGTCGTCGACGGCATGCAGATTCTCGTCACCCGGATGCGCATCGAGAAGGTGACCGAACGGGTGCCGCTGGCCCCGGCCGCCCGGAAGATCGAAGACCCGACGCTGAACATCAGCCGCCAGGTGGTGGAGGATCCGGGCGAGCCCGGGGTCGCCGACATGACCTTCGCGGTGGCGATGGTCAACGGAGCGGTGACCGGACGGCTGCCGGTTGCCAGCACCGTGGTCACCCCGGCCCGTGATTCGGTGGTGCGGGTGGGCGCCAAGCCCGGCACGGAGGTGCCCCCGGTGACCAACGGGGCCCGCTGGGATTCCATCGCATCCTGTGAGTCAGGAAACAATTGGTCCATCAACACCGGAAACGGGTATTACGGTGGAGTGCAGTTCGACCAGAGCACTTGGGAGCGCAACGGTGGTCTTCGCTACGCGTCCCGGGCAGATCTGGCAACCAGGGAAGAGCAGATCGCGATCGCCGAAGTGACCCGGGCCCGCCAGGGCTGGGGCGCCTGGCCCGTATGCGGAAGGTGAGGGGCCATGACCATTCGGTTGCTGAGCCGCACTGAGATCAGGAACTTAGCCAAGGAACTCGATTTCCGGCCGCGCAAGGCGCTGGGCCAGAACTTCGTCCATGACGCCAACACCCTGCGTCGCATCGTGTCGGCCTCCGGTGTCAACAAGTCCGACCACGTCCTCGAGGTCGGACCGGGTCTGGGCTCGCTCACGCTGGCACTGCTGGACCGCGGCTCGACCGTCACCGCCGTCGAGATCGATCCGGTGCTGGCCAACCGGCTGCCCAAGACGGTGGCCGAGCACTCGCACAGCGAGATCCACCGGTTGACCGTGCTCAACCGCGACATCCTGGGTCTGCGCCGGGCGGATGTGGAGCACCCGCCGACCGCGGTGGTGGCCAACCTGCCGTACAACATCGCCGTGCCGGCCCTGCTGCACCTACTGGCGGAGTTCCCCAGCATCCGCACCGTCATGGTGATGGTGCAGGCCGAGGTGGCAGAGCGACTGGCCGCCGAACCCGGCGGCAAGG
>NZ_JAFMJZ010000194.1 GCF_017853185.1 Mycolicibacterium sp. | reverse complement strand
ACCGACACCACCAACGCCGCCGTCGCCCGCCGACACCGGACCGGCACCACCGTTGCCACCGGCGCCGCCAATCGCGAAGAGCGAGAGCATGCCGCCGCTGCCGCCGCTGCCACCGGCACCACCGTTGCTGGCCCGCCCGCCGGCACCCCCGGCACCGCCGACACCGTGAAGCGACAGGAGTCCGGTGGCACCGCCATCGCCACCCGCACCGCCGGTCGATCCCAGCGGCACCGCATTGCCGCCCGCACCACCGTTACCGCCATTGCCGTACAACAGACCGCCGACGCCACCGTCACCACCCTGACCGCCGGTGCCCTTTGGGTCACCAAGATCGATGACGATGCCGGCCCCGCCGGCACCGCCGTTGCCGAACCAGCCGGCCGAACCGCCATTGCCGCCGTTGAATCCGTCACCACCGTTGCCGAAAAGCAGACCGGCGTTGCCTCCGTCGCACGCGGTAGTTCCGCTGCAGCTGTCTGAGTCGAACGAGAAGCCGCTACCGCCGAGGAGTCCGGCGTTGGGATGATCGCTGGTGCCGTCGCCGAAGAAGAAGTCGAAGACCGGCGCAGAGGACGATGCGATGGGCGAAACAGCCTTCGCCGCAACCTGGCTCGCCCGCACCGTCGAGTCGCTTTGCGCCACGACCGGCGCTGTCACGGTGCGAACCGCGACCGTCAGAGCGCTGCGGCTCGCCGCAGCCAAGACCTGCGGCCGAGGGACGGCGGGAAGTGACGTCCGCACCGGCGACAGCGTGCGGGCCGAACCCGTCCCCGCGTTCGGCTTGGCAACCGCACGGGGCTTCGCGGCGGCACCGGCGTGCGTCCGCCCCGAAGCGTCGGCGCTGTCCGCGTTCGCGACCGCCGCTCCGCCGACCAGGGCCGCGCCCACCCCGAGCGTCAGCGCACCGGCTCCCAGCCACGCGTAGGGCTGCGCCCCGCGACTCGGCTTACGCTGGTGCGCCTTACTGAATTTGCGAGCCACTGGAAGTCCCCTCGTCGATGCCTGCGCGCCGCGAACGGTTGCGCGCAGAACGAATTCGACCACAGTTCCCCGCTTACGGATACGCCTGTGCCGCAAAGGCAGAGACTCCGAGTGCGAAGGTCGTTCGAAGTAGTGACCTAAGTCCCTAAACAGCAACCAGATCGTCGGCGTGCACCGCGGGCCGGCGAAGTTCAGCCGGCAGATCCGTCGTCGAACGACCGATCATGGTCGCCAATTCGCTTGCGTCATAAGCCACCACGCCACGGGCCACCAGATCTCCGGCCATCCCGTGCAGCTCCACTACGTCGCCGCCGTGGAACTGGCCCTCCAACGCAGTGATCCCGGCCGGCAGCAGTGAGCGCCGCTGCGACACCACCGCACGCACCGCACCGTCGTCAAGCGTCAGCACCCCGGTGGACTCGGCCGCATAGCGCAGCCAGAAGCGACGAGCCGACATCCGAGTCTGCCGGGCGGCGAACACCGTGCCCACTGACGCGTCGGTGAGCGCGGCACCGGCATCGGCTGCCGCGGCCAACAGCACCGGCACGCCGGCGTCGGCGGCCAGCAGCGCCGAGGACAACTTCGAGCGCATTCCCCCGGTTCCGAGCTTGCTGCCCTGCCCGGCCGTGACCCCGTCCAGGTCATCAGGTCCGGCGACATCAGCGATGAAGCGCGCGTTGCCTTTTCGTGGATCGGAGTCGTACAGGCCGTCGATGTCGGAGAGCAACACCAACGCGTCGGCACCGACCAGGTGTGCCACCAGCGCCGAGAGCCGGTCGTTGTCGCCGAACCGGATCTCATTGGTGGCCACGGTGTCGTTCTCGTTGACGATCGCCACCGCGTGCAGCGCCCGCAGCCGGTCGAGGGTGCGCTGGGCGTTGGTGTGCTGCACCCGCTGGGAGATGTCGTGAGCGGTCAGCAGCACCTGCCCCACAGTGCGGCCATACCGGCCGAACGCCGAACTCCAGGCGTTGACCAACGCGACCTGCCCGACGCTGGCTGCGGCCTGCTTGGTGGCCAGGTCGGTGGGCCGCTTGTTCAGACCCAGCGGCTCGATGCCCGCGGCGATCGCTCCGGAGGACACGATCACCACATCGGAGCCGGCCTTCATCCGCGCCTCGATGGCGTCGGTCAGCGCCGCCAGCCGGCCGGTGTCGAACATTCCGGACGGGTCGGTCAGGGCGGTGGTCCCGATCTTCACCACGATGCTGCGCGCGGAGCGGATCGCCTCGCGGTGTGCGCTCACGCCTCGTCCTGGTTCTCGCGGCGTTGACGGCGGGCCTGCTTTCGCTCCGCGGCGCCGATCCGGTCGGTCTGCTCGAGTCGGGCATCGCTACCGCGGCCGGTCGGAATGACGTCCACCCCGGCCGGGGTCTGCGGCTCCCAGTCGAAGGTCACATCGCCGATGGTCACCGCGCAGCCGGGTTTGGCGCCCTGGCGCAGCAGCTCGTCCTCGACACCGAGCCGGGCCAGCCGGTCGGCGAGGTATCCGACGGCCTCGTCGTTGACGAAGTCGGTCTGGGCGATCCAACGCTCCGGCCGGGTGCCGCGGACCACGAAACCGCCCGGGTTCGCATGGTCGGGCTCGACAGTGAATCCGCTGCGGTCCACCGGAACCGGCCGGATCACCGGTCGGCGGGGCACCACCGTCGGCTGGGCGTCGCGGTAGGACGCCACCAGGTCCCACAGCGCAAAGGTCAACTCGCGCAACCCTTCCCGGGACACCGCCGACACCTCGAAGACCGGCCAGCCGCGCTCGGCGATCTCGGCGCGGACGAAGTCGGCGAGTTCCCGCGCCTCGGGGACGTCGATCTTGTTGAGCACCACCGCACGCGGCCGATCGGCGAGGTCGCCCAGCGTCGAGTCGCCCTGCAGGGTGGGCCGGTAGGCGGCCAGTTCGGCCTCCAGTGCGTCGATATCGGAGATCGGGTCGCGGCCGGGTTCCAGGGTGGCGCAGTCGACCACGTGCACCAGAACGGCGCAGCGTTCGATGTGACGCAGGAAGTCCAGTCCGAGGCCGCGCCCCTGCGAGGCGCCGGGGATCAGCCCGGGAACATCGGCGACGGTGAAGGTGTGCTCGCCGGCGGAGACCACGCCGAGGTTGGGCACCAACGTGGTGAACGGGTAATCGGCGATCTTCGGCTTGGCGGCGGAGATCGCCGACACCAGTGAGGACTTACCCGCCGACGGGAAGCCGACGAGGCCGACGTCGGCAACGGTCTTGAGTTCAAGGGTGAGTTCACGGGACTGGCCCTTCTCACCGAGCAGGGCGAAGCCGGGGGCCTTGCGCGCACGGGAGGCAAGTGCGGCATTGCCCAGCCCGCCGCGACCGCCCTCGGCCGCGACGAACGTGGTGCCCGCACCGACGAGGTCGGCCAGCATCCGGCCGTGCTCGTCGAGGATCACCGTGCCGTCAGGAACCCGGACCTCGAGATCGCTTCCGGCGGCACCGTCGCGGTTGCTGCCGGCGCCCTGCTTGCCGGAGGGCGCCTCGACGTGCGGATGGAAGTGGAAGTCGAGCAGGGTGTGTACCTGGGGGTCGACCACCAGGATGACGCTGCCGCCGCGGCCGCCGTTACCGCCGTCGGGACCGCCGAGGGGTTTGTACTTCTCGCGATGCACCGAGGCGCAGCCGTTGCCGCCACTGCCCGCGCGGGTGTGAATCACCACACGGTCGACGAAGCGTGCCATGGCAGGGTCCTTTCAATCGCTGAGTGCGTGGTCACGCACCCGCGACAGGAGACCTACTCCGGTCGCGCGACGCGAACGATGTTGACGGTCCGACGACCGCGCTTCTCACCGAACTCCACCGCACCGGGGGCGGTGGCGAACAGGGTGTCGTCGCCGCCACGGCCGACGTTGACGCCGGGATGGAAGTGGGTGCCGCGCTGACGGACCAGGATCTCGCCGGCCTTGACGACCTGACCACCGAATCGCTTGACGCCGAGTCGCTGAGCGTTGGACTCACGACCGTTACGTGAGCTGGAAGCGCCCTTCTTATGTGCCATCTGTTCGCCTCCTACTACTTGATTCCGGTGACCTTGAGCACGGTCAACGGCTGACGGTGACCCTGCCGCTTGTGGTAGCCGGTCTTGTTCTTGAACTTGTGGATGCGGATCTTCGGGCCCTTGGTGTGCTCGAGGATCTCGGCGGCGACCGCGACCTTGGCCAGTTCCTTGGCGTCGGTGGTGACCTTGGCGCCCGCGACGACCAGGGTGACCGGCAGGGACACCGAAGCGCCCGGCTCGGATTCGATCTTCTCGACCTTCAGGATGTCACCGACGGCGACCTTGTACTGCTTGCCGCCAGTCTTGACGATCGCGTAGGTGGCTGAGTCGGCCATCATTCCTCTTCTGATGCGGGCACGCGCTACCGGAGGTTGCGCGAGCTGGTCTTTGGTGCGGGCCGCACAGGCGTCCCGCTGCCGCCGGCGGGGCCTGGCGACAACTGCTCAAGGGTACGTGACCAGCACCGGAGGGGTCAAACCGGGTGCTTGTCGCGGGTCAGGACGTCGGCGGACCCGCCGGACGGGCCGCGGCGCGACGTCGGGGGCGCCGGCCCGCCGGGGCGGGTTCGGGCACCTCCTGGGCCACTACCTGCGGTTCTTCGACGGCTTCGACCTCGTCCTCGTCATCATCATCATCGTCGTCATCATCATCATCATCGTCGTCGTCGTCGTCATCGTCATCGTCGTCGTCGTCGTCATCGTCGTCGTCATCGTCGTCCAGGTCGTCATCCTCGTCGACGATCTCGAGGCCCTCGTCCTCCTCGATCGCGTCGTCGTCGATGGCGTCCTCGTCAACCTCATCGAGTTCGATGTCGTCGTCCTCATCGGACTCGTCGTCGTCGGCGAACTCGACCACCTCGTCCGCGGCGACCTCACCGGTCACCACGATGAGCTCGTCCTCGGCCAACTCCTCCTCGGACTCCTCGCCGTCCTGCTCGGTGGCCGGTTTGGTCGAGGTGGCCATCGCCTTGAACATCGGATGCTCGGAGGCGTTAGACGGCACCCGGGCCACCGAGGCCTCGACCGGCTCCTCGGCCTTGCCCTTTTTGCCGCGCCGGCCGCGCCGGCCGCCGGAACCTGAGC
>NZ_JAFMJZ010000193.1 GCF_017853185.1 Mycolicibacterium sp. | reverse complement strand
CGGTGTCGGTGTCGTGCAGGCCGTACTGGCCCAGGATTTCCTTCTTCTGCTCGGTGGTCAGCGCCATGAGAAGACTCCATCTGTTTCAGTGCCGCGAGGAAAGCGAGGCCGGATGAGTAAAACGTGGGCCACCGCGGACTGCAGCGCACGCAGTGCTGAAGGTTACCGGGTCAGGCCTGATCAGCCAAAATCGAACGGGCCTTCGCGGTGTCCCTGCCCATCGCCGTGATCAGGTCGTCGACCGAGTCGAACTTCTCCTGACCCCGCAGCCGGGCCACGAAATCGACTGCGACGTGCTGGCCGTAGAGGTCGGCGTCGGTGTCCAGGACGAACGCCTCCACGGTGCGGGTCCGGCCGGAGAAGGTCGGATTCGTGCCGATCGACACCGCCGCCATGTGCCGATCGCCGGCCTGCGCGGTGAACCAGGCGGCGTAGACCCCGTCGGCGGGAATCGCCGAATGCATCGGCGGGGCCACGTTGGCGGTCGGGTAGCCCAGGCCGCGGCCACGCCCGTCGCCGCGGACCACCACCCCCTCGACCCGGTGCGGCCGGCCGAGCGCCTCGGCGGCGGCGACCACGTCTCCGGCGTCCACGCAGGACCGGATGTAGGTGGAGGAGAAGGTGACCGCCTCGCTCTGGTGGTGATCGGCGACCAGCGACACCGTCTCGACCGCGAATCCGAAGCGTTCACCGGCCTTGCGCAGGGTGCCGACGTTGCCGGCGGCCTTCTTGCCGAAGGTGAAGTTCTCCCCCACCACCACCTCGACCACGTGCAGCCGCTCGACGAGCAGTTCGTGGATGTAGCGGTCCGGGGTGAGTTTCATGAAGTCCGGGGTGAACGGCATGACCAGGAAGACGTCGATGCCGAGTTCCTCGGCCAGTTCGGCCCGGCGGGTCAGCGTGGTCAGCTGGGCGGGGTGGCTGCCCGGGAAGACGACCTCCATCGGGTGCGGGTCGAAGGTCATCAGCACCGTCGGAACCCCACGGGCGCGGCCGGCCTTGACGGCGTGCGAGATCAGTTCGGCGTGGCCGCGGTGGACACCGTCGAAGACGCCGATGGTGAGCACGCAGCGGCCCCAGTCCGAGGGGACGTCGTCCTGCCCGCGCCAGCGTTGCACGCCGATAAGCCTATTCGAGCGTCGCCGGGCGGATCACGACGACCGATTTCGTCCGCTCCCCGCGGTCCTCCAGCAGGGCGATCACCCGGCCGTCGGGATCGATCGCCGCGTAGACGCCCTCGGCACCCGTAGCGGCGAGCGGCCGGCCATGGGCGGCATCCTGAGCCTCGGCCGCACTGATGTCGCGGCGCGCGAACGCCGACAGGCAGGCCGCATCGAGGTCATAACTCAGCCTGGGGTGTTCCTCGAGTTGCTCCAGGGTGCGGGCGTGCTCGAGTCCGAAGCCACCGACCCGGGTGCGCCGCAGTGCGGTCAGGTGGCCGCCGACGGCCAGCGTCTCGCCGAGGTCGCGGGCCAGGGCGCGGATGTAGGTTCCCGACGAGCAGTCCACCTCGACGTCGACGTCGACGAAGTCGCCGTCCCCTGTTTGAGGATCTGGGCGGCGAGTCTCCAGCACCTCGAAGCGGTCGATGCGGACATTGCGCTCGGCGAGCTGGACGTCCTGGCCTTCGCGCACCAACTGATAGGCGCGCTTGCCGCCGATCTTGACGGCGCTGACCGACGAGGGCCGCTGCGAGATCTCGCCACGCAGCCCTGCGATCCCGGCCTCGATCGCCTCATCGGTGACCGCGCGCGCCGAAACATCCTGCAGCACTTCACCTTCGGCGTCCTCGGTGGTGGTGGTGCGACCCAGTCGGATGGTGGCCGCATAGGACTTCGAGGTCGCGGTGAGCAGGCCGAGGATCTTGGTCGCGCGCTCGATGCCGATCACCAGCACCCCGGTGGCCATCGGATCCAGGGTGCCGGCGTGACCCACCTTGCGGGTGCCGAAGATCCGCCGGCACCGGCCCACCACGTCATGGCTGGTCATCCCGGCGGGCTTGTCCACGACGACGATGCCGGGCGGGGGGACGGGCCGGGTCACAGCACGATCGCCGTCAGTGCGAAACCGCCGGCCACCGACCAACGGCCGGCGAGTTCGGTCAGCGGCGGACCGGAGCGTGCGGCCGGGTCGATCAGGATGCGGGAGACGAAGCGTCCGGCGGTCCCCGCCGGATCGACCTCGAAGGTGATGTGGGCATCCTCGAAACCCAACCAGCGTCCGGTGAGCGGGAACCACGCCTTGTAGGTCGCCTCCTTGGCGCAGAACAGGATTCGGTCCCAGTGCAGCCCGCCGGGCAGGGCGGAGATCTCGTGGCGTTCGACCGGCAGGCTGACCGCCTCGAGCACCTTGTCCGGCAGCACGTCATGGGGTTCGGCGTCGATGCCCACCGATCGCACCGCCGACGCACGGCCCACCACAGCGCCCCGGTAGCCGTGGGTGTGGGTGAGGCTGCCGACCACGCCGGACGGCCACTGCGGTTCGCCCTTCTCCCCCTTGAGGATCGGCGACGGTGGAACGCCCAGCTCTTCCATCGCCAGACGCGCACAGTGCCGCGCGGTGACGAACTCGTTGCGCCGCTTGGCCACCGAGCGCGCGATCAGCGGCTCCTCCTCGGGCAGCGGCAGCAGGTCCGGTGGGTCGTCGTACAACTCGGCGTAGAACAGTCCGTCGACGTCGGGAAGCACCGCCCTGATGAACTCACTCATCCGCGCCTGCTCCGCAACCGGTCACGCACCTTCTCCGAATGCTCGCGCATCTCGGGGGTGATGACGAAGTGGCCGCCGAATTCATTGAGATATCCGGGCGCGTAGTCCGGATCGGGCAGCACCTGCCGCAGCCAGCGATACGGCTTGCGCCGGTGCCACTCCCGCGGGTATGCCACCGAGACCTCCTCGAACCTGACCCCGTCGTACCAGGTGGTGCGCGGGATGTGCAGGTGTCCGTAGACCGAGCAGATCGCGTTGTAGCGGGTGTGCCAGTCCGCGGTCTCGGTGGTGCCGCACCACAGTGAGAACTGCGGGTAGAACAGCACGTCGCAGGGTTCGCGTCGCAGCGGGAAGTGGTTGACCAGAACGGTGGGCCACAGCCAGTCGATGTCCTCGAGCCGGGATCTGGTGTAGGCCAGCCGGTCCCGGCACCACGCGTCGCGGGTGGCATAGGGCTCACAGGACAGCAGGAACTCGTCGGTGCACACCACGTTGCTCTGCTTGGCGATGGCCAGACCCTCGGCCTTGGTGGTGGCCCCGGCAGGCAGGAACGAGTAGTCGTAGAGCAGGAACATCGGCACGATGGTGGCCGGTCCGCCCCCCTCGGTCCACACCGGGAACGGGTGCTCGGGGGTGATGACGCCGATCTGGTCGCACATCTCCACCAGGTAGTCGTAGCGCGCCCGGCCGAACACCTGCATCGGGTCCTTGCCGGTGGTCCACAGTTCGTGATTGCCCGGCACCCAGATCACCTTGGCGAAGCGGCGCCGCAACAGATCCAGCGACCACCGGATGTCGTCGGTGCGCTCGGCGACGTCGCCGGCCACGATCAGCCAGTCGTCCGGGGTCGCGGGGTACAGCGACTCGGTCACCGGTTTGTTGCCGGTGTGCCCGGTGTGCAGGTCGCTGATCGCCCAGAGCGTGGGTGCCACGGAACGCCAGCCTACTGGCGTTACCTAGGGTGGGCGGGTGACCAGCACCCGGTTGGCCGATCGCGCCGTGAGCCGCTTCTTGGGACTGCCACCGCCGACGACCTCCTACGTCGTGCACCGCGGCCTTCGGGTGCCGATGCGCGACGGCGTCGATCTGGTCACCGACCACTACGCACCGGAGACCGATCGTCCGTCGGGCACCATCCTGGTTCGCGGACCCTATGGTCGGTCGTTCCCGTTCTCGCTGATCTACGCCCGGATCTACGCCGCCCGCGGCTATCATGTCGTGTTCCAGAGCGTGCGGGGCACGTTCGGCTCCGGCGGGGTGTTCGCGCCGATGGCCCATGAAGCCGTTGACCCGATGGACACGGTGACGTGGTTGCGCCGACAGCCCTGGTTCACCGGCACTTTCGCGACCATCGGCCTGTCCTACCTGGGCTACACCCAGTGGGCGCTGATGTCGGACCCGCCACCGGAACTGGCCGCGGCCGTGATCACCGTGGGCCCGCATGACATGCACCACTCGACCTGGGGCACCGGGGCGTTCGCCCTCGGCGACTTCCTCGGCTGGGCGGACATGATGGCCCATCAGGAACAGGGCGCACTGGCCCGGCTGTCGTTTCAGCTCAACGTGACCAAGCGGATGGCCCGGGCCACCCTCGGCCTGCCGCTGGGCGAGGCCGGACGGGAACTGCTGGGCGGACGGTCCGGCTGGTACCAGGACTGGCTCTCCCATCCCGACCGCGATGACCCGTTCTGGGATCCGATGCGGATGACCTCGGCCCTGGAGAACTGCACCGTGCCGGTGTTGTTGCTCACCGGCTGGCAGGACGTGTTCCTGGACCAGACCCTGGAGCAGTTCCGGCGGCTGCATCGCCGCGGCGTCGAGACCGCGCTGACGGTGGGCCCCTGGACACACGACCAGATGGTCACCCAGGCGACCGGGATCACCGCCGCCCAGACACTGGAATGGCTGGCCGCCCACATGTCCGATCGGCCGTCGCCGCCGCGCGCCGAAGGCGTCCGGCTCTGCGTCACCGGTGCCGGCTCGCACCACTGGGCGACGGTGCCGGATTGGCCGCCGCCTACCCGGCAGGCTCCGCTCCATCTGCATCCAGGCGGGGTTCTGCGTGCCGAACCCCCTGCGCTACAGGGGATTTCGACCTTCCGCTACGACCCGGCCGATCCGACGCCCAGCGTGGGCGGACGCCTACTGTCCCGGAAGGCCGGTTATCGCGACGACACCGCACTGAGCCGGCGAGCCGATGTGCTGAGCTTCACCAGCAACCCACTCGACGAGGAGCTTGCGGTCCACGGCAATCCGGTCCTCGAACTCGAGCACACCTGCGACATTCCGGATTTCGACGTGTTCGCCCGGGTCAGCGAGGTCGACGAACGTGGGCGATCGCGCAATGTCAGTGACGGGTTCCAGCGGTTCACCGGCGAGCCCGACGGCCCGGTCCGGCAGGGTCCGATCCGGCTG
>NZ_JAFMJZ010000051.1 GCF_017853185.1 Mycolicibacterium sp. | reverse complement strand
GACGAGTGCGTCGCGACGGTCGGCGGTGAGGTCATGCTGCATTGCTGCGCCGAAGACTTTCCGTGGACTGTTCTGCAGCGCAGCACCATTCATGCCGTCTCGCTGGACTGGGCCCGCCTCGACAGGGCCGGACTCGATACGGCCGGGCTCAACGGTATCGGCGAATTCCTCGAGTCCGGCCGCAGCGTCGTCCTGGGCCTGGTGCCCTCAGTGACGCCGGATCAGGTTCCGTCGGTCGATGACCTCGCCGCGGCGGCAGCCATGGTGACGGACCGAATCGGTTTCCCGCGCTCGGTGCTGGCCGGGCAGATCGGCATCAGCCCCGCCTGTGGGTTGGGGGGCGCCACCGAGGAGTGGGCGCGGGCGGCGACCGTGCTGACCCAGCGGGCCAGGGACGCCGTCACCATCTAGGGCGGTCGGTGGGCTCCGATAGCCTGCGTGGGTGGCAGCCGACGACACCGACCCCCTGGCCCCGGACGTCCGCCGCCGCTGGCAGGAACTCGCCGACGAAGTGCGCGAGCACCAGTTCCGCTACTACATCAAGGACGCGCCGATCGTCTCCGACGCCGACTTCGACGCCCTGTTCAACGAACTGCTGGCCCTCGAGGAGCGCTATCCCGAACTGCGGGTGCCGGACTCACCCACCCAACTGGTCGGCGGCGCGGGCTTCGCCACCGAGTTCACCTCCGTCGAGCACCTCGAGCGGATGCTCAGCCTCGAGGATGTCTTCAACGCCGACGAACTGGTCGCCTGGTCGGTGCGGGTGGAGAACGAGCTCGGTCCGGAGCCGAACTATCTGTGCGAACTGAAGGTCGACGGGGTCGCCATCGCCCTGGTCTACCGCGACGGCCGTCTCGAACGCGCGGCGACCCGAGGCGACGGCCGGGTGGGCGAGGACGTCACCCTCAATGCCCGCACCATCATCGACATCCCCGAAACACTTACCGCCGCAGACGGTTTCCCGATTCCGGCCGTGCTCGAAGTGCGCGGCGAAGTCTTCTTCATGGTCGCCGACTTCGAGAACCTCAACGCCAGTCTGGTGGCCGACGGCAAGGCGCCGTTCGCCAACCCGCGCAACAGCGCTGCCGGGTCGCTGCGGCAGAAGAACCCGGCGATCACCGCGCGCCGGCCGCTGCGCATGGTGTGCCACGGCCTGGGCCATATCGAGAGTGCGGCCGACGGCTTCCGCCCCGCCACCCTGCACGACGCCTACCTCGCGCTGAAGGCATGGGGCCTGCCGGTCTCCGACCACACCATCCAGGTGCAGGGCCTGGCCGCGGTTCAGGAGCGCATCGGCTTCTGGGGGGAGCGCCGGCACACCATCGAGCACGAGATCGACGGCGTGGTGGTCAAGGTCGACGATCTCGCCCAGCAGCGCCGGCTCGGCGCCACCTCGCGAACGCCGCGGTGGGCGGTGGCCTACAAGTACCCGCCGGAGGAGGCCCAGACCGTCCTGCGTGACATCCGGGTCAACGTCGGGCGCACCGGCCGGGTCACCCCGTTCGCGTTCATGGACCCGGTCCGGGTGGCCGGTTCCACCGTCAGCCTGGCGACCCTGCACAACGGGTCGGAGGTCAAACGCAAGGGTGTGCTGATCGGTGACACCGTGATGATCCGCAAGGCCGGTGACGTCATCCCCGAGGTGCTGGGCCCAGTCGTCGATCTGCGCGACGGATCCGAGCGGGAATTCGTCATGCCCACGCACTGCCCGGAGTGCGGCACCCTGCTGGCCCCGGCCAAGGAGGGCGACGTCGACATCCGCTGCCCCAACTCCCGGTCCTGCCCGGCGCAGTTGCGCGAGAGGGTGTTTCACCTCGCCGGCCGCGGCGGCTTGGACATCGAGGGGCTGGGCTACGAGGCGGCGACCGCACTCTTGGAGGCCAAGATCATCGCCGATGAGGGCGATCTGTTCGACCTCACCGAGGACAGTCTGATGCAGGCGGATTTCTTCCGCACCAAAGACGGCAAGCTGTCGGCCAACGGTGCGCGACTGTTGAAGAACCTCCAGCAGGCCAAGGACCGCCCGCTGTGGCGGATCCTGGTGGCGCTGTCCATCCGGCACGTCGGCCCCACCGCCGCCCGCGCCCTGGCCACCGCATTCGGCAGCCTGGAGGCCATCATGGCCGCCGGCCAGGAGCAGTTGGCCGACGTCGAGGGAGTCGGGCCCACCATCGCCTCGGCACTGCGCGAGTGGTTCGAGGTCGACTGGCACCGGGCCATCGTCGACAAGTGGGCCGCGGCCGGGGTGAAGATGGCCGACGAACGCGACGCCGGCATCACCCCGACGCTGGCCGGGCTGACCATCGTGGTCACCGGTTCGCTGACCGGGTTCTCCCGTGATGAGGCCAAGGAGGCGATCATTATCCGCGGCGGCAAGGCGGCCGGGTCGGTCTCGAAGAAGACCTCGTTCGTCGTCGCCGGTGACGCCCCGGGGTCGAAGTACGACAAGGCCGTCGAACTCGGCGTGCCGATCCTCGACGAGGACGGTTTCCGCGCGCTACTCGAGTCCGGTCCACCGCTGGCTGAACTGCTCGGCGACGACAGCGGGGGATAGCTCCCGCACGATCGCCGGGGCGACCGCGCTCAGTTCGGGGGTGGGATCCTCCGCCGCGTGGGGTGAAAGCACCGGGGCCTGCTTCGGGCTGGGCTATCTGCGCGCCCCCGACGGCGCGGGGATCAACGCCGACTGGATCAACGCCGGCAGCTACGAGGTCAACGTCGGCGGCGTGCTGTACCCGGTCACGGTGTCGCTCAAGCCGATCCACGATCCGGCCAACGAGAGGCTGCGTTCCTAGCGAATCAGGCTGGCGACGATCCCGGCCAGATAGCCCAGCCGGGCGACCTCCGACGGCCGGAAGTCCGGACCGCCCGGGCGGCCCAGCACCATCGCGGTGTTCGGGTCACCCAACGGGGCGGCGGCCAACGCGGTGTCCATGTCCCGCCACAACTGCGGCACCCAGCCCTCATCCAGGTGCAGGACGGTCGCGTGCGTGATCGGCAGCCACGGCGCGGACTCCACCTGCGTCTCCGGCGCCCCGGTGCCGCCGGCCACCCGCTCGAGTCCGCCGTCGCTCCGGCGCACAACGCTGCACCACCCGACCCGCAGCACCCTCGGCGCCTCGTCGACGAGTACCTGGAGCTTGGCCGCGCGGTCCCTGGGCGCCGCGACGTGGTCGATCAGTTCGAGTTCGCGGTGCGCCTCCAGCAGGCCGGTGTGCGGCCGGATGGTGTCCACCCGCACACCCTTGAGCGCCTCGGCCGCGGTGATCAGCATGTCCGGCAACGCACCCGGCGGCAGGTCGACGACGAGGTCGTCGATGGCATACCCGGTCCCGCGCTCGACGACGTCGAGGGACAGGATGTCGGCGCCCACCGAGCCCAGGGCCACGGCAAGGGATCCCAGGCTGCCGGGACGGTCCTCGAGTTGGACCCGCAGAAGGTAGGACGGCACGCGTCAACCCTTACACAGGCGCCGTGGGTCGGCATTTCGGCTCGGTCGTGCCGCGGGTGCGGGGCACGTCGGAGAGCCGCGCGAGCTTGCGGATTTCTAGGCCGCAGCGGCGTGTCTCGTAGAAATCCGCAATGTCGCGGGGTTCGGGTCAGCGACGTTTCTCCTCGGGCCGTTCCGCCCGGTATCGACACCGTCGCTAGGCTGACCCACCGTGTCCACGATCTCCCGCGACGACGTCGCCAAGCTGGCCAAACTGGCCCGGCTCGCCCTGACCGACTCCGAACTCGACAGCTTCGCCGGCCAGCTCGACGCGATCCTCGGCTACGTCGGCAAGATCCAGGCCGTCGACGTCACCGGCGTGAAGCCCACCGGCAACCCGCTGCGCGACGTGAACGTCACCCGCGCCGACCGCATCCAGAACAGCCTGCCCCAGGCTGACGCGCTGGCCGAGGCGCCGGCCGCCGAGGACGGCCGGTTCGTGGTGCCGCAGATCCTGGGGGAGGCGGAATGACCGCCACCGAGATCGTCCGCCTCGACGCGGCCACCCTCGGCGAGAAGATCGCCGCCAAGGAACTGAGTTCGACCGAGGTCACCCAGGCCTGCCTGGATCAGATCGCCGCCACCGACGGCACCTACCACGCCTTCCTGCACGTGGCCGCCGACGAGGCCCTGGCCACCGCGGCCGAGATCGACAAGAAGGTGGCCGCCGGGGAGAACCTGCCCGGGCCGCTGGCCGGGGTTCCGCTGGCGCTCAAGGACGTCTTCACCGCCACCGACATGCCCACCACGTGTGGCTCGAAGATCCTCGAGGGCTGGGTGTCGCCGTACGACGCCACCGTCACCGCGCGGATCCGGAAGTCGGGCATCCCGATCCTGGGCAAGACCAACATGGACGAGTTCGCGATGGGCTCCTCCACGGAGAACTCCGCCTACGGCCCGACGCTGAACCCGTGGGACACCGAGCGCACGCCCGGCGGCTCCGGCGGCGGCAGCGCCGCGGCGCTGGCGGCCTTCCAGGCCCCGCTTGCCATCGGCTCGGACACCGGCGGCTCGATCCGCCAGCCCGCGGCACTGACCGCCACCGTCGGGGTCAAGCCCACCTACGGCACCGTCTCGCGCTACGGCCTGGTGGCCTGTGCCTCGTCGCTGGACCAGGGCGGCCCGTGCGCGCGCACCGTGCTCGACACCGCACTGCTGCACCGCGTCATCGCCGGCCACGACCCGCACGACTCGACGTCGCTGTTCGCCGCGATCCCCGATGTGGTCGCCGCCGCCCGAGCCGGGGCCACCGGCGACCTCAAGGGCGTGAAGGTGGGCGTGGTCAAGCAGATCGCCGGCGGCGAGGGCTACCAGCCCGGCGTGCTGGCGTCGTTCCACGCCGCCGTCGAGCAACTCACGGCACTGGGCGCCGAGGTCAGCGAGGTCGACTGCCCGCACCTGGACTACTCGCTGTCCTCCTACTACCTGATCCTGCCCTCCGAGGTCTCCAGCAACCTGGCCCGCTTCGACGCGATGCGCTACGGGCTGCGGGTCGGCGACGACGGCACGCACAGCGCCGAGGAGGTGATGGCGCTGACCCGGGCGGCCGGATTCGGTCCGGAAGTCAAGCGCCGCATCATGATCGGCACCTACGCGCTGTCGGCCGGCTACTACGACGCGTATTACAACCAGGCGCAGAAGGTGCGCACGCTGATCGCCGGCGATCTGGACAAGGCCTACGAAAAGGTCGACGTGCTGGTCTCACCGGCCACCCCGACCACGGCCTTCCGGATCGGCGAGAAGGTCGACGATCCGCTGGCGATGTATCTGTTCGACCTGTGCACCCTGCCGCTGAACCTGGCCGGGCACTGCGGCATGTCGGTCCCGTCGGGCCTGTCCCCGGACGACAATCTGCCGGTCGGCCTGCAGATCATGGCGCCGGCACTGGCCGACGACCGGCTCTACCGGGTGGGTGCGGCCTACGAGGCGGCACGAGGTCCGCTTCCTTCAGCGATCTAGACCGCTCAGCGCAGTAAGGCTGTGGCCGCCGCCTCACCGCTGGTGTAGGCGCCGTGAACGGTGCCGGCATGGTCGCGCGAACAGGCCTCGCCGGCGAAGACGCGACGCTTCTCCGGCACGGCCAGCGCATCGCGATCCGCCGGCGAACTGCCGACCGCGATGAACGAGTAGCTACCCATCGCAAAGGGGTCGACAGACCACGCGGAACGGAGCAGTCCGGTCGGTGTGGACATCTTCGGGAAGACCGGTTTCAACGCCGCCTGCGCACCGGCGATCGCGTCGGCGTCCGTCATGGCCTCGACAGTGCGGGCGAACGTGCCGGCGTTGAACATCATCAGCGCGGGCACGTCGACCAGGCCTGTGAGATTCACGGACTCCACCCACTGACCGCGCCGCGACCCGGTCGGGATGATGTCGAGAAGTTCGGTGTCCGCCGGCCAGAAGGCTGACTCGAAACGCAGGCAGGTCTTGGACAGCGCGCCCATCCCGAGCCGTGCGATGGCTGTCGCCTTCGCCTCCGGAAGCGGCGGCCGGAACTGGATCGAGCCTGCCTTGAGGACGCCGAGTGGCACCGTGACGATCACCGCGTCCGCGTCGAACCGACCGTGCGAGGTGGTGACGACGGCGCGATCACCTGTGGTGTCGATGCTCGTGACGACGTGGCCGAGGCGAACGTCGAGCCCTTCGGCGACCGCCTCCACGACCTTGTCGTAGCCGCCGGGAAGGAGGACGTCGCCGCCGCTCTCGTTCCCGCCGTCGTCGAAGTGGTTGGCGGACAACTCGATTGCGTCGGCGGCGTATTCGTACTCGATCGACTCGGCGATAGCCCACTCGACGTCGAGCCGTTCCGCGGCGTCGAGATCGTCGGCCGCGATGGCACGGTCGAGCGCGGCACGAAGGGATTCGTCGCGAAAGGGCTCGACACCGTCGGGGGAGTCCTTACGGCCGGCCTCGACCAGTTCGGCCACCTGCGACTCGAGGCGATCGAAAGTGCCAGCCGCACGACGCCTGCCGTCGGCCCCGTAGACGACCGATTCGTAATCGAAGGCCTGTGTTGTGATCCCCTCGGCGGCGGCCAGAGCGGCGATCGGATTGCCCCGCACCCCGTGGATCCAGGATGCGCCGAGTTCCACCGGAACGCCCCAGGACCGGTCCGTGCGGATGCGCCCGCCAAGCCGGTCGCGTGCCTCGAGCACGATGACGCGGCGTCGGCCCCCGGCGAGCACCTGAGCGGCCCGTAATCCCGCGATCCCCGCGCCGATGACGAGAACGTCCGCGCTGCGTCCGGCTGCGGTCGGCTGTTGCTGCTGTTCAGGCCTATCGCAGCCGCTGGCCAGGGCCGCGGGCACCGCCAATGCGGCCAGACGGACGAAGTCGCGGCGTGGGACCGGGATCACGCGAGCGACGTTATCGCTCCGTGGTTCGGGCCGAGGCGGTTAGATAGGGCCATGCGAATCGGAGTTCTCACCGGCGGCGGCGACTGCCCCGGCCTCAACGCCGTCATCCGCGCGGTCGTGCGGACCTGCGACGCCCGCTACGGCTCGTCGGTGGTCGGGTTCCAGGACGGCTGGAACGGACTGCTGGAGAACCGCCGCATCCAGCTCGTCAACGACGACCGCAACGCGCGGCTGCTGGCCAAGGGCGGCACCATGCTCGGCACCGCGCGCACCAACCCGGAACGGCTGCGCGCCGGCATCGGTGAGATCAAGCAGACCCTTGAGGACAACGGGATCGACGTGCTGATCCCGATCGGCGGCGAGGGCACCCTGACCGCCGCGCACTGGCTGACCGAGGAGGGCGTCCCGGTCGTCGGCGTCCCCAAGACCATCGACAACGACATCGACTGCACCGACGTCACCTTCGGCCACGACACCGCGCTGATGATCGCCACCGAGGCGATCGACCGCCTGCACAGCACCGCGGAGTCGCATCAGCGCGTCATGCTCGTCGAGGTGATGGGCCGGCACGCCGGCTGGATCGCGCTCAACGCCGGCCTGGCATCGGGTGCGCACATGACGCTGATCCCCGAGCAGCCCTACGACGTCGAGGAGGTCTGCCGGATGGTCAAGCAGCACTTCCAGCGCGGCGCCTCGCACTTCATCCTGGTGGTCGCCGAGGGCGCCAAGCCCGCCGAGGGCACCATGGCGTTGCGCTCCGGCGGTGTCGACGAGTTCGGCCACGAGCGCTTCACCGGGGTGGCCCAGCAGCTGGCCCTGGAGGTCGAGAAGCGCATCCGCAAGGAGGTCCGGGTCACCGTGCTCGGGCATATCCAGCGCGGCGGCACCCCGACCGCCTACGACCGGGTGCTTGCCACCCGGTTCGGCGTCAACGCCGCCGACGCCGCCCACGCCGGCGAGTACGGGATGATGGTCTCGCTGCGCGGCGAGCACATCGGCCGGGTTCCGCTGGCCGACGCGGTGCGTCAGCTCAAGCTGGTGCCGCAGAGCCGGTACGACGACGCCGCGGCCTTCTTCGGCTGATTACGGGCTGACCGGCACCGGGTCGGTGTCCAGCGACACCTCACGGGTCTCGCGCATCACCAGCAGCGCGATGAACGACAGCGTCGCCGCGCAGAACAAGTACAGCCCGACCCAGCCGACGCCGTAGGTCGAGGACAGCCAGGTCGCGATGAACGGCGCCACCGCCGCACCCAGGATGCTCGCCGAGTTGTAGGAGATCCCGGACCCGGTGTAGCGGACGTTGGTCGGGAACAGTTCGGGCAGAACGGCACTCATCGGCCCGAAGGTGAAGCCCATCAGCGTCATTCCGACGATCAGGAACAGCAGCACCGATCCGTGCGATGCCTTGCCCGGCGTCAGCAGCACCGCGAACAGGCCGCTGTAGGCCATGATCGCCGCGGTCACCGTCAGCAGGGTCCGGCGCCGGCCCCAGCGGTCGGCCAACTGTCCCGCGATCGGGATGGTGGCGGCGAAGAACAGCACCGCGATCAGTTGCATCTTGAGGAAGTCGATGTAGTTGAAGCCCAGCCCCGTTCCGGCCGGCGGCTTCTTGCCGGTTCCGAAGCTCAACGCCCAGGTGGTCACGATGTAGAAGATCGTGTAGGTGGACAGCATCACGAAGGTGCCCAGGATCAGCTGACGCCAGTTGTTCCGGAACACCTGCGCCACAGGGGTTTTCACCTTCTCGCCGCGCTCCAGCGCCCGGGCGAACACCGGCGTCTCGGTGAGCTTGAGCCGCACGTACAGGCCGATCGCCACCATCACCGCACTGATCAGGAACGGGATGCGCCAGCCCCAGGTCAAAAACGGTCCGTCCAGATCCGGCTTGGCGTTGGAGTGCCCCAGCCAGATCAGCAGGCCGAGGAACACCCCGTTGGCCAGCAGGAAGCCGAACGGCGCGCCCAGTTGCGGCCACATCGCGGCCCAGGCCCGCCGGCCCGGCTTGGCGGTCTCCACCGCCAGCAGTGCCGCACCGCTCCACTCACCGCCGAGTGCCAGGCCCTGGGCGAAGCGCAGCACCGCCAGCAGGGCCGGGGCGAGCAGTCCCACCTGGTGGTAGGTGGGCAGCAGGCCGATGGCGAAGGTCGCGATGCCCATCGTCAGCAGCGAGCCGACCAGGGTTGCCTTGCGTCCGGCCCGGTCGCCGAAATGCCCGAACAGCACCGAGCCGACCGGTCGCGCGACGAACGCGAGGCCGAAGGTGGCCAGCGAGGCCAGCAGTGCGGTGGTGGAGTTGCCCTTGGGGAAGAACAGGAACGGGAACACCGACACCGCGGCGGTGGCGTAGACGTAGAAGTCGTAGAACTCGACGGTGGTGCCCACCATGGAGGCCAGCACGATGCGGCTGCGCGGCACTCCGGCGACGATGTCGTCCTGCTCGGTCATGGCTGGAGAGTATCGCGGTGCACGCCGCCCCACCCGCGCGAGCAGACGCAAACTCGCACGGAATCGGTCTTTCGGGTGCGACTTTGTGTCTGCTCGCGCGGGTGGTGAAAACCTGCCCAACTAGGATCGTCGGCTATGACCACCGCAACTGACCTGATCGACTACGACGACGTCGTGGCCCGATTCGACCCGGTGCTGGGTCTGGAGGTGCACGTCGAACTGTCGACGGAGACCAAGATGTTCTGCGGCTGCGCCACCACCTTCGGCGCCGAGCCCAACACCCAGGTCTGTCCGGTCTGCCTCGGTCTGCCCGGCGCGCTGCCGACACTCAACGAGGCGGCCGTGGAGTCGGCCATCCGGATCGGCCTCGCGCTGAACTGTGAGATCGCCTCCTGGTGCCGGTTCGCCCGGAAGAACTACTTCTACCCGGACCAGCCGAAGAACTACCAGATCTCCCAGTACGACGAGCCGATCGCCTTCAATGGCTACCTCGACGTCCCGCTCGAGGACGGCACCGTCTTCCGCGTCGACATCGAGCGCGCGCATATGGAGGAGGACACCGGCAAGCTCACCCACGTCGGCAGTGACACCGGCCGCATCCACGGTGCCACCACCTCGCTGCTGGACGTCAACCGCGCCGGGGTGCCGCTGATCGAGATCGTCACCAAGCCGGTCGAGGGCGCCGGCGAGCGCGCGCCGGAGGTGGCCCGCGCCTATGTCACCGCACTGCGGGATCTGTTGCGCTCACTTGACGTTTCCGACGTCCGGATGGACCAGGGCTCGCTGCGCTGCGACGCCAACGTGTCGCTGCGACCGATAGGACAGCAGGAGTTCGGCACCCGGACCGAGACCAAGAACGTCAACTCGCTCAAGAGCGTCGAGGTGGCGGTCCGCTACGAGATGCGCCGCCAGGCTGCGGTGCTCGACGCCGGTGGCAAGGTCCATCAGGAGACCCGGCATTTCCACGAGGACGGCCACACCTCGCCGGGCCGCACCAAGGAGACCGCCGAGGACTACCGGTACTTCCCGGAGCCCGATCTGGAACCGGTGGCCCCGAGTGCGGAGCTGGTGGAGAAGCTGCGCGGAACGATCCCGGAGCTTCCGTGGTTGGTGCGCAACCGGATTCAGCAGGACTGGGGGATCTCCGACGAGGTGATGCGCGACCTGGTCAACGCCGGCGCGATCGATCTCGTCACCGCCACGGTGGCCCACGGCGCCTCCAGCGAGGCCGCGCGCGCGTGGTGGGGCAACTTCCTGGTGCAGAAGGCCAACGAGTCCGGCGTGGAACTCGACGCGCTGCCGATCACACCGGAGCAGGTCGCCAAGGTGGTCGCACTCGTCGACGAGGGCAAGCTGTCCAACAAGCTGGCGCGTCAGGTCGTCGAGGGCGTGCTGGCCGGCGAGGGCGAGCCCGAGCAGGTGATGGCCGACCGCGGTCTGGCCATGGTGCGCGACGACTCGCTGATCCAGACCGCCATCGACGAGGCGCTGGCCGCAAATCCCGATGTCGCCGAGAAGATCCGCGGCGGCAAGGTGCAGGCGGTCGGTGCGATCGTCGGTGCGGTGATGAAGACGACGAAGGGTCAGGCCGACGCGGCCCGGGTGCGGGAGTTGGTGTTGGCGGCCTGCGGCCAGAGCTAGGCCGTCAGGCGCTGCGAACCCAGCAGCAGCCGCCGGCAGCCCTGCACCGATAGCTGTTCAGCGGACTCGCGGCCCGACAGCACGGCCGCCGCGCCGGTGAAGTCGTCGGCCGATGCGCGCCCGATGGTGACCGCGACGGTGGTCAGGCCCGCGGCCAGGGCGGACTGCAGACCCGGTGCGGAGTCCTCCACGGCCAGTGCGTCGGCGGCCCGGATGCCCAGCTGCCACAGCGCACGTTGATAGGCCTCGGGATCGGGCTTCGGACGGCTCACCTCGTCACCGGTGACCAGTAACTCCACCGCGCCGTCGCCGAGCAGTTCGCGAACCGGGCGGTGGACGGCCGGCCAGTGCCCGGCGGTGACCACGGCGACCCGGATGCCGGAGCAGTGCAGGTCCCAGACGGACTCGGCGAGCAGGCGTTCGTCGGCCCGCGGGTCGGCGAGCAGCCCGTCGATCGAGAAGATCACCGCCTCCAGCTGCGCCGGCCGGTCCGAGTCCCACCAATACGAGGTCCGCAGTGTGCCCATGAACGCAGTATCAGGCCGCGCGCAGGTGCCGCCATCACCCGTTCGGGGGAGGGTTTTGGGGGAGTGGCACCCGGTCCGGCATCTACGGTTGAGTCATGTCCGCACCGGTGCGCGTCGTGCTCATTGACGACCATCAGATGGTCATCGAAGGCCTCAAGGCGATGCTCACCCCTTTCGCCAGCCGGGTCGAGGTGGTCGGTGAGGCGGCCGGCGCCGATAGGGCGATGTCGGTGATCAGCGAACTGCAGCCTGACATCGTGCTCTGCGACGTGCGGATGCAGGGGGTGAGCGGGCTCGACCTGTGCCGGGAGATCCGGCAGCGCGATCCGGGACGCAAGGTGATCCTGCTGTCGGTCTACGACGACGAGCAGTACCTGTTCCAGGCGATGCGGGTGGGTGCGTCCGGCTATCTGCTCAAGGGCATCAGCAGTGACGAACTGGTGCGCCAGCTCGAAGGGGTGCAGGCCGGCGGGATGGCCATCGACGCGGGTCTGGCGGCACGGGCCGCCGAGACCGCGGCCAGGTTGCAGAGCGACCAGTTCTGGCCCGGCGCCCGGCACGGTCTGACCCAGCGGGAGAGCGAGATCCTCTCGCTGGTGGTCACCGGACTCTCCAACCGCGGGATCGCCGCCAAGCTGGTGATCGGCGAGGAGACCGTGAAGAGCCACCTCAGCTCGGTCTACCGCAAGCTGGGCGTAGGCGATCGGACCAGTGCGGCGGCAATGGCGTTGCGGGAAGGCATCTTTCGGTGAATCCACACGCTGTACACGGACTGGTCAGTCCGGACCGGGAGGTGGCGCTGCTGCTCGACATCATCGCCGCCACCTCCAGCGGTCCGGAGGTGGAGCCGATGGCCGCCGCGGTGGCGGCGATGATCACCGCCGCCACGAACTCCGACGTGTGCTTCGTCCACGTGCTCGACGACACCGACCGCTCGCTGACCCTGGCCGGGGCCACCCCGCCGTTCGACGAGCAGGTCGGCAAGATCCGGATGCCGCTGGGTTCGGGGGTGTCCGGTTGGGTGGCCAGCCATCGCGAGCCGGTGGTGATCGTCAGCGATAAGGAGTCCGACTCGCGCTACGTGCCGATCGCCGCGCTGCGCGGCAAGGACTTCACCTCGATGGCCTCGGTGCCGATGGAGGCCGAGCCCGGCGGTCTGGTGGGCGTGCTCAACGTGCACAGCATCTCCCGCCGCGAGTTCAGCGCCCGCGACATCGAACTGCTGCTGGTGATCGGCCGGCTGATCGCCGGCGCGTTGCAGCAGGCCCGGCTGCTGCGCAGGCTCTCGGCCCGGGAGCGCGCCCACGAGAACTTCGCCGAGCAGGTGATCGCCGCGCAGGAGAGCGAGCGCCGACGGCTGGCCGGTGACATCCACGACGGCATCTCACAGCGCCTCGTCGGCCTGACCTACCGGCTCGACGCCGCCGCACGCGCCGTCGACGACGGCGATCAGCCCTCGGCGGCCGAACAACTGGAGAAGGCCCGCGACCTGGTGGACCTCACACTGGGCGAAGCGCGCTCGGCGATCAGCGGCCTGCGCCCGCCGGTGCTCGACGATCTCGGACTGGCCGGCGGACTGGCCAGCCTGGCCGCCTCCACCCCGGAGGTCGACCTGGAACTGCACCTCGAGGAGCGGCGACTGCCGGAGCACATCGAGGTGGCGCTGTACCGGATCGCCCAGGAGTGCGTGCAGAACGTCGTCAAGCACTCCCGGGCGATGGTCGCCACCGTCACCTTCGCCGTGCGCGACCGGGTGGCCCGGCTCGAGGTGTCCGATAAGGGCGTCGGGTTCGACGCCGCCGACGCCGGGGTCACCGCCGAGCGGCCGATGGGCGGTTACGGCATGCTTTCGATGGCCGAACGGGCCGATCTGGTCGGCGGGCGGTTCTCGGTGCGCTCCCGTCCGGGGGAGGGGACGACGGTGACCGTCGCCATACCCCTCGACGACTGAAGCGATCCGTCGCCGCAGCCCGCGACCGATTCGGATCCGGCGTGTTTCAACCCGATGAAGAGATGAAATCGGTGACATTTGGCCCTGCGATTCCGGTTCCGCAAAGTCGTTGAAAACGCTACTGTCATCGCACTTGGTTCAAGTTCAGCGACCGGGAGGCTCAATGGCGGCCCTGCTGTCAGCCCACACACCGGTCTTCGGCGATCCCAAGTTCACCCGATTTCCTTTTTGTTCGTTCTGTTCGGCTGCCTGAGTTAGGAGTTCCCGCATGGCGTCTGTTCTGTGGTTGCAGGGAGGGGCGTGCAGCGGTAACACGATGTCCTTCCTCAACGCCGACGAGCCCAACGTCGTCGACCTGATCGTCGACTTCGGCCTCGAGGTCATCTGGCATCCGTCGCTCGGCATGGAGCTCGGCAACCAGGCCCAGAAGATCTTCAAGGACTGCGCATCCGGCGCCCGCAAGATGGACATCTTCGTCTTCGAGGGCTCGGTCATCGAGGGTCCCGACGGGTCGGGCCGGATGGACATGTTCGCCGACCGTCCGATGAAGGACTGGGTCGTTGAGCTGGCCGCGCAGGCCGACGTCGTCGTCGCGATCGGCGACTGCGCCTGCTGGGGCGGCATCCCCGCCATGGAGCCCAACCCGTCGTCCTCGACCGGCCTGCAGTTCCACAAGCGCGCCAAGGGCGGCTTCCTCGGCCCGAACTTCACCTCCAAGGCCGGCCTGCCGGTCATCAACATCCCCGGCTGCCCGGCGCACCCGGACTGGATCACCCAGATCATCGTCGCGCTCGCCACCGGCCGCCTCGGCGACATCACGCTGGACGATCTGCACCGGCCCGAGACGTTCTTCAAGACGTTCACCCAGACCGGCTGCACCCGCGTGCAGTTCTACGAGTACAAGCAGTCGACGATGTCCTTCGGCGAGGGCACCCGCACCGGCTGCCTGTTCTACGAGTTCGGCTGCCGCGGCCCGATGACCCACTCGCCGTGCAACCGCATCCTGTGGAACCGGCAGTCCTCGAAGACCCGCGCCGGCCAGCCCTGCTACGGCTGCACCGAGCCGGAGTTCCCGCACTTCGACCTCGCCCCGGGCACGCTGTTCAAGACCCAGAAGGTTGCCGGTGTGATCCCGAAGGAGACCGGGACGGGCACCAAGAAGCTGTCCTACCTCGCCGCGTCCGCCGCGGCCAAGCTCGCCGCTCCGGACTGGAGCAAAGAAGACATGTTCGTGGTCTGACCACACCCCACCCGATAGACCACAACAACTTTTTCCGGAGGACCTCTTCACATGACATCCATGGATCTGCACGTCAGCCCGCTCGGGCGTGTCGAGGGTGACCTCGACGTCCGCGTCACCATCGAGGACGGGGTCGTCACCTCGGCCTGGACCGAGGCCGCCATGTTCCGCGGCTTCGAGATCATCCTGCGCGGCAAGGACCCGCAGGCCGGCCTCATCGTGTGTCCGCGCATCTGCGGCATCTGCGGTGGCAGCCACCTCTACAAGTCGGCCTACGCGCTGGACACCGCGTGGAAGACCACCATGCCGTCCAACGCGACGCTGGTGCGCAACATCGCCCAGGCCTGCGAGACCATCCAGTCCATCCCGCGCTACTTCTACGCGCTGTTCGCCATCGACCTGGTGAACAAGAACTACGCCAAGTCCAAGCTGTACGACGAGGCCGTCCGCCGCTTCGCCCCCTACGTCGGCACCAGCTACCAGAAGGGTGTGGTGCTCTCGCAGAAGCCGGTCGAGGTCTACGCCATCTTCGGTGGGCAGTGGCCGCACTCCAGCTTCATGGTGCCCGGCGGCGTGATGGGCGCGGCCACCCTGTCGGATGTGACCCGGTCGATCGCGATCCTGGAGAACTTCAAGGACAACTGGCTGGAGTCGGACTTCCTGGGCTGCAGCATCGACCGCTGGCTGGCCAACAAGACCTGGGAAGATGTGCTGGCCTGGGTCGACGAGAACGAGTCGCAGTACAACAGCGACCTCGGCTTCTTCATCCGCTACTCCCTCGACATCGGCCTGGACAAGTACGGCAAGGGTGTGGGCAACTACATCTCCACCGGCACCTACTTCGACCCGTCGCTGTACCGCAACCCGACGATCGAGGGCCGCAACGCCGCGCTCATCGGCCGCGGCGGCATCTACGCCGAGGGCAACTGGTACGAGTTCGATCAGGCCAACGTCCGCGAGGACGTCACCCACTCGTTCTACGAGGGCAGCCGCCCGCTGCACCCGTTCGAGGGGGAGACGATCCCGATCGACCCGGAGAAGGCCAAGAAGCAGGGCAAGTACAGCTGGGCAAAGTCGCCGCGCTACGAGATCCCGGGGCTGGGTCACCTGCCGCTGGAGACCGGCCCGCTGGCCCGCCGGATGGCGGCCGCCGGCCCGAACGCGGCACCGCACCAGGACAACGATCCGCTGTTCCTCGACATCCTCAACAAGATCGGGCCGTCGGTGCTGACCCGCCAGCTGGCCCGCCTGCACGAGGCGCCGAAGTACTTCAAGTGGGTGCGGCAGTGGCTCAACGAGCTCGACCTCAAGGAGAGCTTCTACAGCAAGCCCACCGAGTACGCCGAGGGCAAGGGCTTCGGCTCCACCGAGGCCGCCCGCGGATCGCTGTCCGACTGGATCGTGTTGGAGAACAACAAGATCAAGAACTACCAGGTGATCACCCCGACCGCCTGGAACATCGGACCGCGCGACGGCGCCGACGTACTGGGCCCGATGGAGAACGCCTTCATCGGCGCGCCGATCGTCGATCCCGAGGACCCGGTCGAGCTGGGTCACGTGGCCCGCAGCTTCGACTCCTGCCTGGTCTGCACCGTGCACGCCTATGACGGCAAGACCGGCAAGGAACTGTCGAAGTTCGTCGTCAACGGAATGGTGTGACCGGGGAGGTCACAGACTCCGTCGATCTCGAACCCCCCGGGTGCGAGGTACTGGTCGTCGGCTGCGGCAACCTGCTGCGCGGTGACGACGGCGTGGGCCCGGTTCTGGTCCGCCACCTCTGGGATCGAGGCGTGCCCGAGGGTGCGAAGTTGGTCGACGGTGGCACGGCCGGTATGGATGTCGGGTTCCAGATGCGCGGAGCCAAGCGGGTGGTGATCGTCGACGCTTGTGTTTCCCAGGGGGCTGACCGGGCTGCGCCGGGCACGGTGTACCGGGTGCCCGGCGAGGAACTCAACGACCTGCCTCCGCTGAGCGGGTTGCACACCCACTCGTTCCGGTGGGACCACGCCATCCCGTTCGCCCGTTGGGCGCTCGGCGACGCCTGCCCCACCGACATCACGGTGTTCCTCATCGAGGCCGCCGCCATGGAGATGGGCGCCGATCTCTCCGAGCCGGTGGAACGGGCGATGGAGCAGGTGATCGAACTCGTCGAACGTGACTTCCTGGGCCCGCTGCGGCCGCGGACCCCTGATGAGGTCACCGTGGAGATCACCGCCGAGGGGTATCTGCGGATGGACGCTGCTCTGGCCGCCAGTCTCTTCCCCTCCGACGCACTGGCCGCCGTGCCCCGCGACGGGGAACTGTGGCTGTTCCCGTTGCTCGGCACCAGTAGCGGGGGACTGCTGCTCAAGCAGCGCAACGCGGCCGGGGATCGCGCGGCGCTGGTCCGGGAAGTGCTGCCGGACGGTTTTCCTGGCGGCCCGCGTGCGGCATCCTGGGACGATGAGCACAAAGCTCTTCGGATACCGCTGCAACCGTGATCGCCATGACTGAAGAGCCGCGCCCCAAAACGGTGGTGCCCGACCACGTGTCGACCGACGACGCCCGCGACGTCGAGACCGTCGTGGTCGAAGACCGCGGTCAGTGGGCGGTGGAAGTCGTGGTGGTGTTCGATGACGGTGTGGTCCGCAAGCGGATCAACACCCACCGCACCAAGGAACGCGCCGAGTTGGCCGCCGACCTGATCAAGCGGGCGGCCGAGCGTGACATCGGCCCCGGACCGCGCACGGAATGAGTTGACGAGGAGTGTTGTGACAGACCTGTTGGATCCGGCCGTCCTTGCGGTTCGGCCACAGCCGCTTGGCGCCTTCCCGCTTCCGCTGGGCTACCTGCTGATTCCGGCGTCGCCGGAGACCGAAGCCGCCCGGCTGGCACTGCTGGACGGCCAGATCCCCGAGTGGCCGGCGGCACTGCGGTCCCACGAACTCGCACTCGCCGGTGACCGCGACGGCGCCCTGGCGGCGCTGTCCGGAGACGACCCGATCACCCGGTACAACCGCTTCGTCATGGATCCCGACGCCGAGAACGCTGATGAGATCCGTTCGGCACTGGGGGAATTCGGCGTTCTGGTCGACGTGGTGCTCTATGCGATCGGCCGCAGCGACACCGCCCCCGAGGTCGGCGACGCCACCGGGGAACTGGCCGCGATCGTGCTGAGCGCTCGGGCCAGCGACCTCCTGCACCAGGGTGATCCGGCCGGTGCCATCGCGGCTCTGGATCGGGCCGCCGAGGAGGCGGCTGCAGTGTCACAGCCGTTGCGTGGCGTGATGATCGGCGCGTCGGCGTCGATCGCCCAGGGGCCCGACGCGGTGAGCCGTCTCGAGCGCGCCCTGAAGGCGCTCGACGGCGCCGAGGGCCTGCGGATCACCCGCGCGGAGATGCATCTGACGCTGGCGGGCCTGCTGCACGAGCAGGCCGGCGAACGGCCGGATCTGCTGGCTGCCGCGGTGCGCAACTATCATTCGGCGCTGCAACTGGTGCTGCGCGAGGAGGCCCCGCTGCTGTGGGCCTCGGCGCATGCCAACCTCGCCACCGCCTACCTGACCATGCCGATGACCGAGGCCTCCTCACAGTTGCGGCTCGGGGTGGCCGCGCAGTCGCTGCGCTCAGCGCTGAAGGTCTTCACCCCCGAGGACTACCCGGAGCAGTGGGCCAGCGTGCAGCTGAACCTGGCCAACTCGCTGGTGTACACGCCGTCGAGCCACCAGACCGAGAACCTGGTCGAGGCGGTCGAACTCTACGAGGCGGTGCTGCAGGCCCGCGATCGCGAGACCGACCCGCTGGGCCGGGCCCGGGTGCTGGCCAACCAGGGCAACGTGCTGGCCCACCTCGGCGACTTCGACCAGGCCAAGGCCAAGCTGTACGACGCCCGCTTCCTGTTCGAGGAACTCGGCGACCACGAGTCGGTGCGCACCGTGCGCGGCGTGCTCGACGAGATCTCGCGGTCCTCTGCGCTGAATCGCACCGAGGGCGACGAGGAGTGACTCAGATGACCACGACAGAGCCGACCTTCGAGGAACTTGCCAAGCGGGTCGACGACGCCGCCGCCGCGGTCGCCGATCTCGACCCCGACGCCCGCAAGGTGGCCGAGGAACTGCAGTCCGCCGTGGAAGCGGTGCACAAGGCCGGCCTGGTGACGATCGTCCGCCGGATGCGCGAGGACGAGGCGGCCCGTCAGGTGCTGTTCGAACTCGTCGACGATCCGGTGGTGCACACGCTGCTGCAGTTGCACGGCATCGTCCGGCCCGACCCGGTGACGCACGCCAATCAGGTGCTCGAAGGGGTGCGCCCGCAGTTGCACAGCCACGGCGGCGACGTGAGTCTGGTCCGCATCGAGGACGGCACCGCCTTCGTCCGGCTCGAGGGCGCCTGCAACGGCTGTTCGATGTCCTCGGTGACGCTGCGCAACCTGGTGGAAGAGTCACTGGTGCAAGGGGTTCCGGCCATCACCGCGGTCGAGGTGGTCAAGGATCAGCCCACACCCACGCTGATCCCGGTGGAGTCGCTGCTGATCGGCCGTGATCCGGCCGCGGAGGGTTGGGCGAAGCTCGGACCGGCCGCCGATGTTCCGGTCGGCGAGATCTCTTCCGCGACACTGAACGGCGTCAGCGTGATCGTGGTGAACCTCGACCAGCGACTGTCGGCCTACCGCAACGAATGCGCGCATCAGGGCATGCCGCTCAACGACGCCGTGCTCGACGTCTCAAACGGAACACTCACCTGTCCGTGGCACGGCTTCTGCTTCGACGCGACGTCTGGGGAGTGCCTCAGTGCGCCCGGCGCCCAGCTCGAGCAGCTGCCGCTGCGGGTCGACGACGGTGACGTCTGGGTGCGCGTTCTGTGAGTCGATACACCGTCCGGCACAACATCAGTGGCGTCGGCACCAAGGCCGATGTGGTTCCGGAGGTGGACCTGCGCGGCGGATGGGCGCCCGCGGTCTGGCTGGGCGCCCCCGCTCCGGGCGGTCTGGCGCTGCCGGCAGCCAGCCCGTCGATGGCGTGGATGTACTCGCCCCGCGGTGTCTTCCTGGGCGAGGACCATCTGGTGGTGGCCGACTCCGGCAACCATCGGGTGCTGATCTGGCACGGCATTCCCGACACCGACGAGCAGCCCGCCGATGTGGTGCTGGGCCAGCCCGACGGTGATACCGAGGGCCCCGCCGCCGGCGGGCGTGGCCCCGAACGCGGGATGCATCTGCCCACCGGTGTGCTGATCCACGAGGGCCGACTTGTCGTGGCCGACGCCTGGCATCACCGGATCCTGATCTGGAACACCGTCCCGGAGCACAACGATGTAGCCCCGGACGTCATCCTGGGTCAGCCTGACCCGAGTTCGGTCGAGGTGAACCGCGGCGGGGAGTGCTCGGCCACCAGCTTCTACTGGCCGTTCGGCATCGCGATGGTGGGTTCGGCGTTCTGGGTCGCCGACACCGGCAACCGCCGGGTTCTGTGCTGGCACAACGGGATTCCGCAGCCGGACCAGCCGGCCGATGTGGTGCTCGGCCAGCCCGATGCCGTCTCACACGCCGAGAACCGTGGCGCCGACGCCTGCGCCTCCAGTTTCCGGTGGCCGCACGACATCGCCGGTCGCGAGGATCTGCTGCTGATCGCCGACGCCGGCGATCACCGGGTGCTCGGCTGGACACCGCAGCCCGACGCCGACCGGGACGCCGATCTGGTGATCGGGCAACCGAATTTCACCAATTCGGAGGAATGGCCCTACGGCCCGCACACCAATGACCGGTTCCGGTTCCCCTACGCGATCTGCCTGGACGGTGACCGGCTTGCGGTCGCCGATACCGCCAACAACCGCGTCCTGCTCTGGGACGATATGCCGGAGGGTCCGGTCTGCCGCGGCGCCGATCATGTTCTCGCCCAGCCGGATTTCGGCTCCAACGGAGAGAACCGGTGGACCTCGGTGCAGCACGACACGCTGTGCTGGCCCTACGGCATGTCGCTGCGCGGCGACCTGCTGGCGGTGTCGGACTCCGGCAACAACCGGGTGATGCTGTGGCGCTGGAATGCTGAGGCAGGGGAGCCGTGAGGCCGCGGATCGTCCAGTCCGACGGGCAGATCGGCTTCTTCTGGGCCACCCCGGAAGGTAGGCCCACCTCGCTGCAGGCGCTGGTCGCCGATGACGACGAACCCGACCGTCTGGTCGCCACCCATCTGGAAGCGCTCGACGACTCGCTGATCATCGCCGCGGAGAGATTCGGCGAGATCCTCGGCGGCGGCCGGTTGCCGCAGGGCGACGAACGCGACGACCTGCTCGAGTTGCACCGCACCATCGACCGGCTGTGCTTCGAATACGCTGCGGCGCTGCAGAAGACCGGCCTGACCGCCGACCTGCGGGCCGGCAAGATCATCGGCACCGCCGTGCTGTTCTCCATCAAGGCACGCCAGCCGCTGGGGCTGCTCGGCCCGGCTCCGCTCGACGACCAACTCGACGAGCCCTCGCTCGGCATCGTCGGCGGCTACGGCGAGATGCAACTCGTCGACCCGGACAAGCCTTGGGCGGGTGGGCGCTGGGTGGTGCGAACCGAAGCGGGACAACGCCTTCCGCTCACCCTGTCGATGGTGTTCTTCGACAGCTCCGGCACCAACAAGGAAGGCGCCCGCAAGGAGCACCGCGACGTCCTGAAATCCGTGGTCGCAGCCGCCGATGCTCCGGACGCCGACCCGTTCGCCGTCACCTGCGCGATCGACTGGCTGCTCTACGAC
>NZ_JAFMJZ010000192.1 GCF_017853185.1 Mycolicibacterium sp. | reverse complement strand
GTGGAGAGTCGTCACGATTGCACCGCCCGGTAGAACGGGCGCTTTGCCGTTCCCTCGTTGACCAGATCACCGGATTTCACCAGGTCATCGAGTGCGCGGTAGAACGTGCCCTCGGTCTGCTCGGCGACCGCGCGTAGCTCTGTCTTGGTCGCTCCGGTAGTGGAGAAATGGTGGAGGAAAGTGGAGAAAAGTGCTTGTGCGCGTGGAGGTTTCTCCACCCCTCGGTGGAGAGAAATTACGCAGCTTCCGGTGCCGGTTACCGGGTCGATCTTGAGCTCATGTTTATCGGCCCTCGGCCCGTCTTTGCGCTTCTCCCGATCGAGCACGATCACGCCGTCGTCGCGGTTGAGTGAGTACACCGTGTCGGCCCCGGCCTCGAACACACTGGACCCTCGGAACGTCTTGCCATCCTTGCCGGTGTGATGAACGCCGAGGATCACCGCGCGGCCGCCGGCTGTCTGCTCGCGCAGCCGTACCAAGGTGTCCACCACTTCCCCGCAATCCCTGGCGCTGTTCTCGTCAGCGCCGACCATGCACCGCGCCAGGGTGTCGAGGACCACCAGGCCGTAGTCGCGCTCGGCGATCAGGTCGGCCAGTTGCACGGCGTCGAGGCCGCGCGTCAGGTTCACCGGAACCGGCAACACGTCGAGCACGGCATCAGCAATCTCGGTCTGCCAGCCGACCTCCCAGGCGGCAAGCCTGCCCTTGAGTCCGTACGCGCCCTCAGCGGCGACGTAGAGCACACGGCGCTGCTCGGTCGGGCGTCCCTGCCACGGGCGGCCGGTGGCAACGCTGGCAGCCCAATCGAGGGCCACAAAACTCTTGCCAGTTCCCCATCGGCCGTAGAGCAGCGCCACCGTGCCCTGATCGAGCACCCCGGCGATAAGCGGAGCGGGGTCGGGCAACTCGCGCAACGCCGAGCGGGTCAGCAGAGCCGAGGCCAGCGATGCGCGTTGTGGGTGTCTATCGCCCTGGTGCTCGACGCCGAGCCGGGGATCGTCGTCGGGCCAGTCGGGTTCGGGCGGTAGCGGGATCTCGACGTCAGTCAGCATCGTCTCGGCGATCATCGGTAATCACCCCGCCGGCGCGGAATGTAGGCGGTACCGCGATTGCATCGTCGGGACACCTCGGCCCAATCGGTCGCTGCGGCAATGGCCTTGGACGCCTCGGCACGTTGCTGCTGGGCGGTCTCGATACGCAGAACGTGGTGCTCTCCGGCGGCCGCGACGGCGAGCAGCTTGCGGGGGTCGCTGTCGGCCAGCGCGCACCATGCCGGAGTGCCGGCGCTCGGGAGGTTGTCGGCCTGGGCGACGGCGGCGGTGATGAACTCATGCACCGGCCACCATGCGACGGCGCGGCTGTCGACGGCACTCATCACTTCACCGCCCGTGCCGCGCAGGACGGCCCGCGCCCGTTGGCCTTGGACTTGTGTGCGGTCAGCCAGCGTCCGCAGGTGTCGCAGCGCGTTGCCAGCCGAAACGTTCCGTTCATCAGGTCTTGCCAGATGCCGAGGTCAATATTCCCAGCGATGCCGCGCATCAGTTCCACCTCGGCTGCGCCGGGGGCGTTAGACTGGAGGGCAGCGATTGTCGTCGTTGAGAGAGCCGCTCCGGGATTGCCGGGGCGGTTTTTTCGTATCTGGGTCATCTTGATCCGCCTCGCAGCATCCCGGCGACACGGTTTAGCTGATCCTCGGTCAGTGTGGGCCAGTCACCTACGACCTTGGCGACATGTTCAGCGAGTTTGGCGGCGGCGAGATCCCGTTTAGCGTCGAGTAATTCGGGATCATCCGGTGCCAGCACGCGAGACTTCGCGGCAATCTTCGCCCGATAGTGAGCAAGGGCTGGGGAGATGGTCATCGTTGGCAGCTTTCGACTGACCAGACGATGAATGTCCGGCCGCGAGAGCCTGGCGGTCGCGGGTTACCGCAGTCGCACTAGCACGATGTTCCGTACTGGCATGGCGTTCGTAACCGCCACTCCGTAGACCGAATACTACAGGCGCTAGCTACCTATGAGCTTTAGCGCCGCGCGGAGTTCCGCAACAGTGATCGAGTTCTTGCCAGCCGCGACGGACTTATCGAGCACGGCTGCGATCTTGTCGTAGGTGACTGTGAATGAGATCCGTTCCTGTGCCACGTCCCAGAACTGGAAGTGGGTGTCGGTCTTGATGACCACCATCGGAGCCCGCTTCGCCTTCGCGCCGTCCAGTGGATGCTTGAAATACTCGCGCCGAACATTCGGTGATTCCCGTTCCACCGTCCGCACCCGGACCAGGTTGTGGGCCACCATCCAGTCGCCGCGTCCGATGACCTTCCGGAAGCCGTCCACCTTCTCCGTAATCGGCAGCCGGCGAAACTGGCAGACCGTCACGGTGCGGGTGCCCAGAGGGTAGTGCAGCGCCACCCTAGTCACGATGTCGTCACCTTCGGGGTGATGACGACCAGCTCGGGATCGAACACGCGACGCCCACGCGCAGACTTCCGGATAGTCACCGTCATCAGTTCATCCACGATCTTGCCGCGCATGTCCTTAGAGAGCGCCTGCCAGTGCTCGGCGATCTTCTCGGGTCCATCGCGCAGCAGCTTGGCAGCGGTGCTGGCGCGCATAGCCTCGGTCAGCTGGCGGTCGATGTCGGCGACATCGGCACGCAGCTTGAAGGTCCCGGTCTTCAACTGGCTACCGTCGATAACGCCATCTGCGAACAGCGCGGCCAACTCGTCCAGGCGGGCCTGTAAGGCAGCCCGCTGAGAGTGCAATCCGGCCACGTCCACACCGTCATCGGAACGCAGCCGATCGGCGATGTCAGTGGCCCCCAGGACTCCCAACACAGTCTGCTCGACCATCTCATCGACAGGAGCCGCTACCCGCGCCACATGCCCACCAGATCGGCAGGCATAGACCATCGAACGGTGCGCGCCCTGCGACCCCGGCCTCATGGCGTACATCTTCGCGCCACACTCTCCGCACTCGTAGATCCCGGAGCCTAGGTGTCTGCGCTCGAAGGACGTCGCAGGCCGCCGCGATGGATCAGACAAGAGCGCCACCAGACCGCGATGCATCTCCGGGGTGATCAGCGGCTCCCACTTGCCCGAACCCAATTCCTTGCCCTGATAGGTGCATAAACCGGCGTAGGTGGGGTTCATCAGCATCCGGCGCAGCGTCAGGTTCGACCACTGTTTACCGCGCACCGTCGTGATGCCCTTGGCGTTCCATCCGTTGGCAATCGAGCGGAGTGACACCTTGTCGAGGACGTCCGCGGCGGCTTGGCGCATGGCGGTAGCTTCCGGCTCTAACGGCTCCCCAGCGTTGGTGTAGCCGAATATCCGTCCGCCGTCGGCGCGCCATTCACCATTGGTAGCCCGCTGGGCATTGGCGCGACGACGACGCTCCCCTTTGTGCTCGGACTCCATCTCGGAGACGGATCCGACGATGCGGGCCATCATCTTCCCGGTGGCGTTCGACAGATCCAGATCGCCGGCTTTCACGGTGCGAATGGATACCTTGTCGGTGATGTCCACCAGGCGCTCCAGATCGCGGACGCGGCGGTACAGGCGGTCAGGATGCCAGCAGATCACGGCGTCTATTCCCCCGTCGTCGATAGCGGCCAGTAGCGCCTCGAAACCCGGTCGGCGCTTACCCGAATAGGCAGATATGTCGTTGTCGTCGTAGGTGGCGACGACCTCCCATCCCAGATCCTCGGCCAGGGCCAGGCAGTCCTCCTGCTGACGGGTAACACCGGCCCGCTGTCCGGTGGCGTCCTGGGAAATGCGGATATACACGGCTGCTCGCATAGGAGCGACTATAGTTGCGGATACCGACATTCCTAGTCAGGAATGTCGTGGTGTCACCACTAATGACAGGAGCGCTCACCATGACCACCACCGACAACAGCAAATCCGACTGGCGCACGCTGACCGACAAGCTGACGCCCGAACAGGTTCGCCACCTAGAGGCCGATGAACGCCTAGCCGCCGAGGCACTCAACAGCACCGAGGCCCACGCCCAAGACACAGGCCGGGAAATGCTCGACAGCCTGTATGACGAGGCCGTGTTCTACGCCCAACGCAACGCCCCGGTCGGCATCGAGGCACCCGAACCCGTCGAGGTGCTCCGCAGTCTGCTCGGCACGATTGAGCCGGCCGCGCTCACCCATGCAGACCGGGCCGCGCTGCTCGATCTGGTCGCGGCGGCATTCCGGTGACGGCGGCGCTGCGCCTCGTCAGGGATACCAACGGCGACGGCAATGGCATGACGGCTCTGGAACTCTGGGAGTTGCACATGCGCGGGGCTGGGCGCTCGGATCGCACGATCACCGAAACGGTGAACCTGCTGCGACGGCTGGAGAACTTCGCGGGTAAGGACGTCGAGGACGTGACCGCCCTGGACGTGTCGCGCTGGCTGGCCGGGTTGACGGTCAAGCAGAACAGCCGCGCCGCGTACTTCGGGTTCGTCGCCAGCTTCTATCGCTGGCTCGGCGAGAACGGCGGGGTGAACATCACCGCCCGACTCCCCCGGCCCCGGGCGGCCAAGGGATTGCCGCGCCCGATCACCGACCAGCAGCTGCGCGATCTGCTGGCGGTGCGGGTCAAGCAGCGGACCAAGGTGATGATCCTGCTGGCGGCGTTCGCCGGTCTGCGGGTGCATGAGATTGCCAAGGTGCGCGGCGAGGACGTGGATACCTCGGCCGGGACGATCACCGTGACCGGCAAGGGCGCGGTGACGGCAACCCTGCCGTTGCACCCGCTACTGGTCGAGGCGGCAGCAGGGATGCCCGCGCGCGGCTGGTGGTTTCCCGGCAACAGCCGCCGGCCAGGTCAGCCGATTCGGCGGCGCGGGGTCGCCGACATCATCAGCATGGCGATGGACCGGGCCGGGATCGCCAACGGCACCGCGCACCGGCTTCGGCACTGGTACGGCAGCAAGTTGGTCAGCAGCGGCACTGATCTGAGGACGGCGCAAAGCCTCCTGCGCCATTCCAACCTGAACACCACCGCGATCTATGTCGCCGTGGCAGACCAGGGCCGGGTCGAGGCGGTCGGGCGGCTCGACCCATTCGCCGGGATGGACGCCCCCTAACGCGCCTACGCCCTGAACAGAACCGCCCCGGCCTCGATGTTGGCCGGGGCGGTTTGGCGTTCAGGGTCAGTCGTCGCGGCCGGTCATTCCGCGCACCACCGATAACCGGCCGCGCCGGGTCGAGGTCTTGGACAAGGTGGTGA
>NZ_JAFMJZ010000003.1 GCF_017853185.1 Mycolicibacterium sp. | reverse complement strand
TCCGGGTTTTACGCCGCGTGGTTGGTAGTCGCGGGTGGGGTCGAGTGTGAGTTTGCGGATGAGTTGTCCGCTGTGTCGGTCCAGGACTCGAATGTCGAGGTCGTTGATGAGGACGATGACTTTGGTGCCGCGTAGGTGTTTTGTGAGTCCGATGTGGTGTAGCCGGCTGTTGTAGCGGATGGTGATGACTCCGGCGGCGTCGATTTTGTCGTGGCGCACGCGGAAGTGCGGCGGGATTTTGTAGCCAGTGGGGAAGGCTTTGGGGCGGGCGTTGAACGCCTCGCGCGGGGTGTGCCGGTGCAGGGCTCGGTGGGGTCGGGTGGTGTTGTAGTAGTCGGTGAATTCGTTGAGCTGGCTTTGTAGTTCGTCGGTGGTGGCTGGCGGGGGCAGGGCGGCGAGACGCTTTTTGAGGGTTTGGTGGAGGCGTTCGATTTTGCCGCAGGTTTGTGGGTGGTAGGGCCGTGAGTTGATGTAGTTGACGCCGAGTTCGCCGAGCAGGATTTGGAGGGCGGTGCGGCCGCCGCGTCGGGGTGTGGCGGTGAAGACCGCTCCGTTGTCGGTGAGTACGGCTGCAGGGGTGCCCCAGGTGGTGAAGGCGTCGGTAAAGGTCTCGACGACGTCAGCTCCGGTGATGGTTGTGCGGGCGATGCTGGCGATGAGGAGACGGGAGTGGTCGTCGATGATGTTGAGGACTTCGACGCTGCTGCCGTCGGCGAGGCGCCAGTGGGTGACGTCGGATTGCCAGCATTGGTTGGGTAGGTCGGCTTCGAAGCGTTTCCAGCTGGAGCGGGGGCGTTTGTGGGGTTGTGGGGTGATGAAGCCGCGGCGGTCCAGGATGCGCCAGATCGTGGAGATGCCGGGGACGTGGTCGATGTCGGGGTCGCGGTGCAGGTGTTCGGCGATGGTGGCCGCACCGGCGTCGTAGCCGGCTTTTGCAAGGGTTTTGCGTAACCGGATGATGCGTTCCTCGACGTCGGGGGCTACGGCGTGGGGGTTGGTGTGGGGCCGTCGGGAGTGGGGGGTGAAGGCGGCCGCCCCTTCGGTTTCGTAGCGTTTGACCAGTTGGTGGACCCAGTAGCGGGACAAGCCGTAGTCGCGGGCCACTTCGCTTTTGCTGCGGCCTTCGATGACGACGGCGGTGATGACGAGCTGGGCCTTGGACATGGGCTGACCTCCCGAAACATCGAGGTGTCAACTATGTCCCGGGACAGCTGCCAACTATGTCCTGAATTCAGACACTGCCGGGGGCACCGGTCTGCACCGTGTCTGCTGGATTGAAGGCCGAGCCCGCGTCGGGTCGGCGATAATCCCAGTTGCACACGTCCCTCGAACGGCAGCCTCCATCGCGGCCGCCGTTTCGCTTGAAGAAAGGCTCGCGATGGTCGACCGAAGACACCAGGTATGAAGGACCTGCAGTGGTTCATCGCCACCGACGCCGCAAGCCTGTGGGAGGGCGAGGTACTCGACGTCGAGGTGGGCGGCCAACCGGTGATGATCGTGCACCTGCTGGGCGGGGACCTACGCGCGTATCAGGGGATGTGCCCGCATCAGGAGATCCCGATGGCAGCCGGGGTGTTCGATCCCGAAACCAGCCAGTTGACCTGCGCGGGTCACGCCTGGGTTTTCGACCTTCGCACCGGCCGGGGTGTCAATCCCGCCGGCTTCCAGTTGTTCGCCTATCCCATCCGGGAGATTCACGGCACGATTCAGGTCGGTGTCTCCCCGGGCATGCACCGGCACTACAACCGCGGCCATGTGCCGACCACCGGCGAGCTACCGGACGACTGGCTTCCGGTGGACCCGCCGGATCAGCGCGCCTGACGCTTGGTGTTCGGACGGCTCGCCGCTGCAGCCGGACTCTTGCTTGCGCGTGACGACGCGGTGGCTCGCGGCGCCTGCGGCGTCGCAGCGGCGGCCGATGCGGCGGCAGTGCGATGAATTCGATTGTGCGCCAGCGGTGAATCACTCACGACCGGTGCACTGAGGGCCGCAGCGCTTCTCGGCCCAACGCCGCTCTTGCCGGCCGGGCGCGCCGCCGCCGGCAGGACCGACGGGTAGGTGATACCGAGCAATGAGGAGACCGCCATGAAGGGCGGCCCGAATGCGTAGACCGCAACGGCGAGTCCGAGGCCGACGACAATCCTGCCCACCTGATCCAGTGCCCAGGTCAGCCCGAAGGCATCCCCCACGACGGGAATGAGGTCCGCCAGACCGAACCCGATGCCGATGCTCATCGGGATCGAGATCGGCAGGCCCAGATACCAGACCGGGGCGACCGCCAGACCGTAGGTGACGGCTTCGCCCACCCTGGTGACGATGTCGTTGATGGACAGGGCCTGCAGCGCGACCGGCAGTTCCCGGACCACGATCGACGGCGCCGGCTGATGCGCCGGGGCGCTCACCAGACCGGCGCAGACGGCGACCGCACCGGCGGCGCCCAGTGCTGATTTACCCAGTGCCGATTTACCCAGCGCTGAGTTGAGGTGTTGGCGGGCAGAGTTCATCGGGATTCCCCAGGTCGTGGTGAGACGCATTTCCTCTCAGTCAACCAACGCTGCATCACGGTTTCGGACGACACCGATCACGAAACAGGAACGATCGCCGGAATAGGCAGGAGTAGGTTCGCACTGTGAGTGGAAACGTCTGGATTCTCGGCGGCTACCAGAGCGACTTCGCCCGTAACCTCACCCGCGAGGGACGCGACTTCGCCGACCTGACCAGCGAGATCGTCGACCAGACCTTGGCCGAGGCGATGATCGACGCCGCCGACATCGACGTCGTGCACGTCGCCAATGCGTTCGGCGAGATGTTCGCCCAACAGGGCCATCTCGGCGCGATGCCGGCGACGGTGCACGAGGGACTGTGGGACACCCCCGCGACCCGGCATGAGGCGGCCTGCGCCTCCGGCAGTGTGGCGGCCCTGGCCGCGATGGCCGATCTCCGGGCCGGCAACTACCGCACGGCCCTGGTGGTCGGTCTGGAGTTGGAGAAGACGGTGTCAGGCGACGTCGCCGCCCAGCATCTCGGCGCAGCGGCGTGGACCGGCCATGAGGGCCGGGACGCAAAGTACATGTGGCCGTTCATGTTCTCGCAAGTCGCCGACGAGTACGACCGCCGATACGGAATCGACGACGCGCACCTGCACGCCATCGCGGCGGTCAACCTGGCCAACGCCAAACGCAATCCCAACGCCCAGACCCGGGAATGGCAGATCCCCGATCTCGCCGCCGACGGCGGCGACGATGCGGTCAACGCGCCTGTCGAAGGCCGCATCCGCCGTTTCGACTGCAGTCAGATGACCGACGGCGGGGCGGGCGTGGTGCTGGTCAGCGATGAGTTCCTGGCCGACCATCCGGGGGTGCGGCCGATCGGGCTGATCGAGGGCTGGGGACACCGCACCGTCGGACTCGGCATGCGCCAGAAACTCGACCGTGACGCCGACAACCCGTACGTGATGCCACACCTGCGGGCCGCGGTGCACGACGCCTTCGCCCGCGCCCGGGTCGACCTCGACGCGATCGACGGTTTCGAAGTTCACGACTGCTTCACCCCGAGTGAATACGTCGCGATCGACCACATCGGACTGACCGGCCCGGGCGAGTCATGGAAGGCCGTCGAGTCCGGCGACATCGAGATCGGTGGCCGGATGCCGATCAACCCCAGTGGCGGGCTGATCGGTGGCGGCCACCCGGTCGGGGCGACCGGCGTCCGGATGATGCTCGACGCCGCCAAACAGGTCAGCGGACTCGCCGGCGACTATCAGGTCGATGGCGCCCGACGATTCGGCACTCTGAACCTCGGCGGAAGCACCGCCACCACAGTGAGTTTCGTCATCGCGGCAGCGGAGCAGTAGGGAGCCAGCATGGATGTCGAGATCGTCGGGAAGTTCCTGTCGACCCTGCCTGAGGACGACGACCATCCGTATCGGACCGGGCCGTGGCGTCCGCAGACCACGGAGTGGAAGGCCGACGACCTGATCGCGGTGGAGGGCGAGATCCCCGCCGACCTCGACGGGATGTACCTGCGCAACACCGAGAACCCGTTGCACCCGGCGCTGAAGTTCTACCATCCCTTCGACGGCGACGGGATGCTGCACATCGTCGGCTTCCGCGACGGAAAGGCGTTCTACCGCAACCGATTCGTGCGCACCGAGGCGTTCGAAGCCGAGCAGGAAGCCGGCGGCCCGCTGTGGCCCGGGCTCGCCGAACCGCTGTCGCTGGCCAAGGTCGATCACGGTTGGGGCGCCCGCACCCTGCTCAAGGATGCCTCGAGCACGGACGTGGTGGTGCACCGCGGCACCGCGCTGACCAGCTTCTACCAGTGCGGCGATCTGTACAGGATCGACCCCTACACCGGAGAGACCCGGGGCAAGGAGTCCTGGAACGGCGGATTCCCGTCGGACTGGGGCGTCTCCGCTCACCCCAAGGTCGACGAGCGCACCGACGAGATGCTGTTCTTCAACTACTCCAAGAAGGAGCCGTATCTGCACTACGGCGTCGTGGATGCGAACAACGACGTGGTGCACTACACCGACATCCCGTTGCCCGGCCCCCGGCTCCCGCACGACATGGCGTTCACCCGGAACTACGCCATTTTCAACGACTTTCCGCTGTTCTGGGATCCCGAACTCCTGGAACGGGACCTGCACGTCGCCCGGTTCCACCGCGATATGCCGTCGCGGTTCGCGGTGTTGCCGCGGCGCGGCACCGCGGCCGATGTCCGGTGGTTCGAGGCCGACCCGACCTTCGTCCTGCACTTCACCAACGCCTACGAGGACGGCGACGAGATCGTGGTCGACGGCTTCTTCCAGGGCGACCCGGAACCGGCCGACAACGGAACCGGGACCAAGTGGCAGCGCACCTTCCGGTTCCTGGCACTGGACCGGATGCAGGCGCGGTTGCACCGCTGGCGGTTCAATCTCAAGACCGGCGCGACCACCGAGGAACCGTTGAGCGAGAACATCTCCGAGTTCGGCATGATCAACGCCACCCACGGCGGCGAACCGTACCGGTACGTCTACGCAGCCACCGGCAAGCCGGGCTGGTTCCTGTTCGACGGATTGATCCGCCACGACGTGATGACCGGGACCGAGCAGCGGATCAGCTTCGGCGACGGCGTGTACGGCAGTGAGACTGCGATGGCACCGCGAGTTGGCAGCCGCAGCGAGGACGACGGGTACCTGGTCACTCTGACCACGGACATGAACGCCGACGCAAGCTATTGCCTGGTGTTCGACGCCGCGCGCATCGAGGACGGCCCGGTGTGCAAACTGCAACTGCCGGAACGGATTTCCAGCGGAACACACTCCACCTGGGTGGCCGGTGCCGATGTGCGACGCTGGCGGGAGACGGACTCGGCAGCCGCTGCCGTCGGCCTCTAGATCCCGATCACTTCGGCGGGAGCAGCTGGAATCCCTTGAGGATCGTCTGGGAATCCTGCGCGAAGGTCTTGTCGTCCGGCTTCACCGACTGGACGGTCAGCGTCGCGACGTAGTTCGCGTCCTCGCCGCGGTAGACCGCTCCCAGCGAGGTGGCCTTGCGGCTGGGCACCGGTGGAATCTTGGGATTCGGACTGACCCTCATCTCCGGTGCGGTGTAGCTACTCGACATCGCCGGCGCTCCGCACACCTCGGTCGGTGTGCTGGTGAGATCCTTGGCTTTGAGTTTCTTGGCCAGCTGATCGTTCTGCGCATCCAGGATCTGCGTCGGCTTGCCCACGTCGAGGCTGACCTTCTGCAGGGTCACCACCGCGTTGGGGGTGAAGCCGTCGACCGCCAGCGCGGGGTTGCGGATCGCGAAGCGAATGGACTCGTTGTCCATCTTGGTGGTGCGCTCCCAACCGGGCGGCAAAGGAACGCGCATCTTGGGCTCCTGGTCGGTGCGGGTCGGCACGTCTTCCAAGTTCACCGACACCGACTGGCATTGATCCGCCGTCGGCTTTGAGCCGCTTGAACAGCCGGTCAGCAGCAATGCCGCTGCCGTCACCAACACCACCGGGACCGGTCTGATCACTGTGCGCAATTCCACTCCTTCGCAACCCGGCCCAGCCTACCGGCGCGCTGCCAGCAAAGCCCGGCTATCCCCTGACCGGGGCGCTCGACAAGGCTCGGGCCAGCGCCCACACCGAACAGGCGAGCAGGCCCAGCGCGAACGCCGCACCCAGGTAGAACCCGTAGCCGGCACTGACCGGTGACCGCACGTTGGTGTGGTGGTACCACCACGTCAGAACCGCGACGGCGACGGCGATCAGCACCGCCACCGACGCCGACAGCCGCGGCGCCAGGTCACGCGCCACCATCGCGCCGAGGACGACGAGGACCGAGGACAGCAACACGATCAACTGCCCGGCGCCGAACCGTGGGGCCAGCGCGATGCTGCCCACCGTTCCGCCGATCGCACTGGCCCGGCCACCGCCGAGGGCCGATGTGGTCAGCCACGGCAGCCACGAACTCACCGACAGACCGGCCGCGAACAGCACCAGCAACCAGCCGGGGCGCAAACGTGCCATCCCGCAACCTTAATCGGCTCGCCAGCGGATTTACGGGTAGCTTTTCCCCATGCGCGGTCACATCATCGTCAGCGGAGACGATGCGCTGGCGATGCAGATCGTCGATGAACTCAACGACGCCGAGATCAGTGTCGTGCCGCTCAAGTCGCCCAAGGCACTGGAGTCGGCGGACGTTGCCGGCGCCCACGCGGTGATCGCCGCCTCACCCGACGACGCCCTCAATCTCGAAGTCGCACTGCTGGCCCGGAAGGCCAACCCGAAGGTTCGGGTGGTGGCCCGCATCGGCAACACCACGCTGCGCGCGGCCATGGACGACCCGGGCGACCCGGGCGACATTCTCGACGTCGCCGACCTGGCGGCGCCGTCGGTGGTGGAGGCCCTACTCGGGCGGACCGCGCACACCATCCACGTCGGCAACGTGGACTTCGTGGTGTCCGGCGCCACCGCTACCACGGACGGAACACTGCGGGAGATCTACGGCCGGCTGGCCCCGGTGGCGATCATCCGCGGCGACAACTCTCCGGACGCCGGCGAGGTGATCGCGTGCCCGTCGCTCGACACCGAGGTAAGGGCAGGGGACTGGACGTCGATGATCGGCCGGCCCGAGGAACTCGCGGCGCAGGGGATGAAGGCCGGGCGCACCGGCGACATCACCGCACCGCGGCGGCCGGCACTGTGGCGCGTCCTGGACTCCGTCCGGGCGTTCAGCGATGACATCCATCCGACGTTCTACCGCGCGTTGGGCGTTCTGGGGACGCTGCTGGTCGGTTCGACGATCATCCTGCGGTTCTTCTACCACGCTCCCGGCATGGGCTGGATGGACGCGCTGTACTTCTCCACCGAGACCCTGGCGACGGTGGGTTACGGCGATTTCAACTTCATGAATCAGCCGCTGTGGCTTCGGCTCTGGGGTGTGGTGATGATGCTCGGCGGTCTGGCCACCACCGCCATCGTGGTGGCCTTCGTCGCCGACGTGCTGCTGTCGCGCCGGCTGTCCCAGGCCACCAGCCGCCAGCATGTGCGGCACATGCGGCGGCACTTCGTGGTGGTCGGCCTCGGATCGTTCGGCATCCAGGTGGCCAGCATGCTCAAGGAGGCCGGCTATTCGGTGGTGGTGATCGAGCGCGATGAGAACAACCCGTACCTGCCGATGGCCAACGAGCAGCGGATCGCCGTCATCGTCGGCGATGCGACCCAGCGAAACACGTTGGAGGCGGCCCGCGTTGAGCATTGCCGGGCGATCGCCGTGCTCACCGATCGGGACATGGTGAACATCGAGATCGGCATCGTCCTGCGCGAGATCATCGGCTCCGATCAGACCCCGCACGGGCAGCGCATCCCGATCGTGATGCGGATCTTCGACCGCGATCTCGGCGATGCGGTTGGCCAGCGGCTCGGTTTCCAGTACGTGCGGTCCACCGTTGATCTGGCCACCCCGTGGTTCATCGGAGCGGCGATGGGCCTGGAGGTTCTCGGCACGTTCTCGGTGGGCCAGCGTTCCTTCATGGTCGGCGGCGTGCAGGTGCAGCGCGGCAGCGCGCTGGACGGCGTCCGGATGTTCGAGCTGTCCACCCAGACCCGGGTCATCGCGATGGAACGCGACGGCATGGACGAGATGCTGCACCCGCACCACGACGTCCGGCTAGAGGCCGGCGACATCGCCTATCTGGTGGGCCCCTATCACGAACTGCTGGAAACACTGCGCAAGGGCCAGCTGCCCGATTAGTCGGTGGGGCCCTAGTCGGTGGGGCCGAGCCCGAGCACCCGCAATGCGTTGTCCTTGAGGATCATCGGCAATACCTCGGCATCGATGCCCAGGGTGTCGAAGTCGCGGCGCCAGCGGTCCACGGTGATGTACGGGTGGTCGGTGCCGAACAACGCCTTGGTCTTCAACTGCCGGCCGATGGCCTTGATGAGTTGGGGCGGAAAGTATTTCGGCGACCAGCCGGACAGGTCGATGTAGCAGTTGGCCTTATGCGAGGCGATCGCGATCTGTGCGTCGACCCACGGCACGGCGGGGTGGGCCATCACGATCGTCAATTCGGGGAAGTCCGCGGCGACGTCGTCGAGCAGCATCGGATCGGAATAGCGCAGCTTGATCCCGTGCCCGCCGGGCAGCGCCGAGCCCAGACCGGTCTGTCCGGTGTGGAACAGCGCCGGCACGCCCGCCTCGTCGATCGCCTCGTAGACCGGGTAGAGCCTGCGGTCGTTGGGTTCGAATCCCTGCAGGCTCGGATGGAACTTGAATCCCCGCACCCCGTAATCGCGAACGAGTTCACGGACCCGCCCGGCGGGATTGTTGCCCCACGGGTCGACGGTGCCGAACGGGATCAGGACGTCGTTGTTGCGAGCCGCGCCCTCGATGAGTTCCTCGACAGAGTTGGTCCGGTGCCCCGACGCGGTGTGCGCGTCGATGGTGAACACCACCGCGGCAGTGTTGTGCCGACGGTAGTGCTCGGCGAGATCGTCGACCCGGGCGAAGTGGTCCGGGCCGAGATTGAAGTAGCGGCCGGTGGCTTCGGCCAGTTCGTCGTCGTAGGCGCAGCGCCCACTCGCGTCGATCTCGACGTGGGTGTGAATGTCGATCGCCTCGACGGCCCCGACCTCGACGGCGCACTCGTAACGCATTACGGCCCTCAGCTGGACTCGGTGAAGACGGCGACGAAGCGGTCCAGCGAGTCCCGGATGTCGCCGCGCAACGAGGCGGCAACGATCATTCCGATCGGGCCGAACAGGGCGGGGCCGCCGAGGTGGACGTCGAGAGTGACGACCGAGGCAGCGGCCCCGTCCTTTTCGTTCGGGCTGGGCCCATCCTTTGATCGGACCCGACCGATCAACTTGACCTTAACCCCGCCGACGCCGACGCCGTCGAGCGTCATCGACTCCGGTGGCTTGAAGTTGACGATGGTCCACTTGATCCGGTTGTGCATGCCCTTGACCTCGACGATGGACTCCACGACGGTGCCTTTGTCGAGGGTCTCGGGCGGTTTCGAGCGCCAGACCCGGTGAATGGTCAGCCATTCCTTGTACCGGGTCAGGTCGGAGGCGTGTTCCCACGCCTCCTGCGGCGAAAGCGGAACCTCGACTGAAGCCGATACCTTCGCCATTGATTGCGACCTACTGGCCGTCGACCTTGTCGGCGGCGCCGGTGACGGTGTCCTTGACGGTCTCGGCAGCGCCGGCAGCGGCATCCTTGGCGGTGTTGGCCGCAGCGGTGGCCTTGTCGACGGCGGTGTGGGCGGCGGCCTGCGCCTTGTCGATGTGCTCGGCGAACTTGCCGCCGGTCTTCTCGTCGATGAAGTCGCCGGCCTTGTCGATGGCGCCCTCAACCTTGTCGACGTTCTCGTTGAGCAGATCCTTGGCCTTGTCGGCCAGACCCTCAGCGGCGTCCTTCGCCTTCTCGATGTTCTCGCCGAGAGCTTCCTTGGCCTTGTCAATGAACGACATGTGTCCATCCTTTCCTGGTGCGCACCTGCGCACCCTCATCTCATCCGGTTGCCCGGACGAAGTCCCCGAGCCAATCTACGCACCGTGTTCGTCTACCGCCACACCCGCCTGGGTTCGCCAAGCCATCGCCCCTGGATCCACCACAGACCCTCGATGAGGGCGGCGGCAACCAGGCCGATCCCCACCGCGACCGAGGTCACCGTCACGTTGGACGGGTCGAGCATGAACTTCTCCCGAGCCAGTGGCAACGCGAAGATCACCACGTAGGACAGCGCCGAGACGGCGACCAACGCGACCCGCCACCACTGGTAGGGCCGGGCCACCACCGCCAGCACCCACAGCGCCCCGATCAGCAGCGTGATCAGCGCGCCGGTCGAGGCCTGTGTCAGATCCCGCTCGCTGGAGTCCCGCCCCGGATGGGCCAGCAGATAGCTGATGTAGGTGGAGGCGCCGATCACGATCCCGGCCGGCAGAGCGGCCGTCATCACCCGCCGGACGAACCCCGTGCGGGCCCGTTCGTTGTTCGGCGTCAGCGACAGCACGAACGCCGGAACACCGATGGTGAACCAGGCCGCGATGGTGACGTGAATCGGCTGGAACGGGTAGAGCAACGGCGCGGTGCCGAAGAACTTCGACGACAATCCGGCCAGCCCGACCAGCAGCGCCAGCAGCACCGAGTAGACGGTCTTGGTCAGGAACAGGTTGGAGACGCGTTCGATGTTGCCGATCACCCGGCGACCCTCGCCGACCACATAGGGCAGCGTGGCGAACTTGTTGTCCAGCAACACGATCTGGGCCACGGCGCGCGAAGCCGGGCTTCCCGATCCCATCGCCACGCCGATATCGGCGTCTTTGAGCGCCAGGACGTCGTTGACCCCGTCCCCGGTCATCGCCACGGTGTGGTCGCGGGACTGCAGGGCATGCACCATTGCCCGTTTCTGGTCCGGGCGCACCCGGCCGAAGGTGGTGTACTCGGCCATGGTGTCGGCGAGGGCGGTCTGGTCGGTGGGCAGGTCGCGGGCATCCATGGTCTCGCCGTGCAGCCCCAGGGAACCTGCCACCGCGCCCACCGACACCGCGTTGTCGCCGGAGATGACCTTGACCGTAACGTCTTGCGAGGCAAAGTATTCCAGCGTTTCGCGGGCATCCGGACGGACCCGTTGCTCGAGAACCACCAGTGCCACCGGAGTCACCGCACCGGGTGCGTCAGGCGCGTCGACGGCACGTTCCGAGGATCCCAGCAGCAGCACCCGCAGACCCTTCGCGCCGATCTCCTCGGCCCGCTCAGCCACCGGCGTACCCGGGTCGAGCAGGACATCGGGGGCGCCGATGACCCAGTTGCCCTGCCCGCCATACGAGGTGCCGCTCCACTTCGTCGCCGACTTGAACGGAGCCAGCGCGGTCGGGGTCCAGCCCGGATTGTCCGGGTAGGCCTCGGCGATTGCCTGCATGCTGGCATTGGGTTTGGGGTCGTCACCGGCCAGCGCTGCCAGCACGGCACCGATCCGGTCCGGGCCGGCCTCGCTCACCGGTTCGGCCTGCGCCAATCGCATGCCGTTCTCGGTGAGCGTTCCGGTCTTGTCCGCGCACACCACGTCGACCCGGGCCAGACCTTCGATCGCAGGGAGTTCCTGCACCAGGCACTGCCGGCGGCCGAGCCGGATCACGCCGACGGCGAAGGCGATCGAGGTCATCAGCACCAGACCCTCGGGCACCATCGGCACCAGGGCACCGACCATCCGCAGCAGCGACTCCTGCCAGCCGACGTGCGTGGTGAACAACTGGGTGTAGATGATCAGCAGCCCGGTGGGCAGCAGCAGGTAGGTGATGAACTGCAGGATCTTGCTGATGCCGGTGCGCAGTTCGGATTTGACCAGGGTGAACTTGCTGGCCTCCTCGGCCAGTCGGGCGGCGTACGCCTCGCGGCCCACCTTGGTGGCGCGATAGGCGCCGGTGCCGGCCACCACGAAACTGCCCGACATCACCGGGTCGCCGACGTGCTTGCTGATGGCATCGGCCTCACCGGTGAGCAGCGACTCGTCCACCTCGAGAGCGGAGGCCTCGAGCAGTTCGCCGTCGACGACGATCTGGTCACCCGGTCCGAGTTCGATGACGTCGTCGAGGACGACCTGACCGGGCGGCAGGTCGACGGTTCCGGACTGCCGGCGCACGGTGGGTTTGGCCTGACCGACGATGGCGAGGTTGTCCAGCGTCTTCTTGGCGCGCAGTTCCTGGATGATGCCGATCGCGCTGTTGGCGATGATCAGCAGGCCGAACAGTCCGTTGATCAGCGATCCGGTCGCCAGCACGATGCCGAACAGCACGCCGAGGATGGCGTTGATCCGGGTGAAGACGTTGGCCCGCACGATGTCGCCGACGCTGCGCGACGCACGGGTCGGAACGTCGTTGGCCTTGCCCTCGGCGACGCGGGCGGCCACCTCGGCGTCGGTCAGACCGGCGGCGACCACCACGTGGTTGAGCGTCATCTGGTGAAGGTTCCCATCTTGTCGTCGTCGAGGACTTCCAAGGTCAGCCTGTCGCCGTCGAACGCAGCCTTGGAAACGCTTCCGGACGGCGCATTCTCGCCCTCGAGCGAAAACGTGAACACGTCGCCGTCCCAGTGCGTCAACTGGTAGGTGTGCGGCCGGCGACCAACCGTGAGGTCGAGTCTCCCGTCGGCCTCGGCCACCGTCGCGGGGCCCCAGTAGTCATTGGCGTAGTTGCCGGCATACGACGAAAGCGGCCGGGCCGGAGCGGGATTGCCGGGCGGCGGGCTTCCGGCCAGTGTCCCGATCGGCTTGTCGATACCGGCGAAGGCGTCTGCGTACAACGTGCGCCAGTCCTGGCGGATCTCGCCGAACTCGACGAGATCGGCGAACTCGGCGGTCAGGGTCTCGGGCACGCCGATCGGCGCGGCGTTGGTGAGCGCGACGATCGCCACGTCGGCGTCCGGGATGATCACCAGATTCGTTGCGGCGCCGAGGTCGAAGGCGCCGGAGTGACTGAATCGGACCCGGCCGGCCGGCGAGGTGTTGATGTTGAAGCCGTATCCGTAGAAGCCGGTCCGCATCGCCGGTTCGGCCGGCGGGGTGGACACCGCCTGCGGGGTGAGCGCCGGCAGCAGCGCCTTCGGGTCCACGACGGCGGCGCCGTTGTAGCTGCCGTCGGCGAGCATCATCGTCAGCCAGTGCGTCATGTCGTTGACTGAGGAACTGACCCCGCCGGCCGGTGACTGCTGATCCGGATCTCGGGTATAGCGCGGCTGATACGAACCGTCGACGCGGACGTGCCCGACCGCCTTGTCCGCGCGGGACTGGTAGTCGGCGAACCGCGAGCTCGTCGAGGCCATGCCCAGTGGTTGGTAGAGCACCGCATCGCTGAGGTCCTCCCACGGCTTTCCGGCCGCCGTCGCGACCGCCTCCGCGGCGGCGGTCACCCCGAAGTTGGTGTAGGCGTAGGAATCCCGGAACGGCGCCAGCGGCAACAGCCGCATCCGTTCCAGGACGGTGCGCCGGTCGTAGCCCAGATCCTCGAGGAGGTCGCCGGCATGGTCGGGCAGGCCGGAGCGGTGCGCGAACAGGTCGCCGACGGTGAGCATCCGGGTTACCGCCGGGTCGGACAAGGCGAACCACGGCAGCTTGCCGGTCACCGGGGTGTCCCAACCGATCGAACCGGCACCCACCTGATGCGCCACCACGGTGGCGGCCACCGGCTTGGACAGTGAGGCAAGTTGGAAGACGGTGTCGGCGTCGACTTTCTCCCCTGTTCGGGTGTCGCGAACCCCGAATCCCTTGGCGTAGATCGTCTTTCCGCCGTGCACAACGGCGACGGCCATCCCGGGGATGCCGGACGAGCTCATCAGATCAGCGGCAAGTCCGTCGAGCCGGGCCACCGCCTTGCCCACCGCGTCGGCCGGCAACGGCATCGCCGGAATCAGTTGCGGCGGCGCGCTGGACAGCGCGGGGTCGCTCTGTTGGGTGGGGGCGCCGCACGCGGTGAGCGCAAGGGCGACCACGACGCCCGCGGCACGTCGCAGGCGTCTCACAACCGCCACCACGCCTCGTGTTCGGCGAGATCGGCGGGGACCACCAGGCCACCGGGCCTGGGGATCGCCACCTGCACTCCGGCCTCGGCCGCGGCGACCAGCAAGCGTTCGGCCGGTTCCGCCCAGGGATGCGGGGCGAGCCGGAACGTCGCCCAGTGAATCGGCACCATGACTCCGGCCTCCCCGTTCAGGTCACGGTGAACGGCGACGGCCTCTTCGGGGTTCATGTGGATGTCCGGCCAGGACTTGTTGTATGCGCCGATCGGCAGCAGCGTCAGGTCGAAAGGCCCGTGTTGTGAACCGGTTTCGGCGAAACTGCGGGCATAACCGGTGTCACCGCCGAAGAAGGCTCGGTGCTCACGCCCGAGGATCGCCCAGGATGCCCACAGCGTGTTGTTGCGGGACAGGAACCGGCCGGAGAAATGCCGGGCCGGAGTGCACACCAGTCTCAGCTCACCGATGGTCGCAGTCTGTTGCCAGTCCAGTTCGATGATGCGGTCCGGGGCGACGCCCCACTCGCGCAGATGGGCGCCGACCCCGAGTGGGACCACGAACGGCGCGTGCTGGGTGCGGGCCAGCGCCCGCACCGTGCCCATGTCCAGATGGTCGTAGTGGTCATGGCTGATCACCACGGCGTCCAGCTCGGGAAGGTCCGCCAGCGCAAGAGGCGCCGGATGCAGCCGTTGCGGTCCGACCGTCCGCGACGGCGAGCATCGTTGCCCCCACACCGGATCGGTCAGCACCCGGTACCCGTCGATCTCCACCAGTGCGGTCGCGTGGCCGAGCCAGGTGACCGCGAGCGCGTCGGACCGGGCGGACGACGCCGAATCTGCCAACGGGACGGGCGCGGCCGGCCGGCTGACCGAGCCACTGGAGAACAGGTCGAACAGCACCAGTCGGTTCTCCTCGGTGTCGAGGCGGACCGCCGAGGCGGGTTCCAGGTTGTGGAACACCCCGCCGCGGTAGTGCGGCGAACCCTCGGCCGCGGCGCGGATGGCGGCCGCTCCGGCCCCCAGTGCGGCCGGCGTCTCACGCAGCGCTCGCAGTGCCCATCCACCGGCGGCCAGACTCGCGGTGCCGGCAGCCAGCCGAATCGCGGAGAGCCCGGGCACGCCTCAGGCCCCCTGGAACCTCGGAGTGCGTTTCTGCACCCGGGCGACCTGGGCCTCGATCACGTCCTGGCTTCCCCAGGCCTGGTCGAACCACTCCTTGTGGAGTTCGCCCTGGTCCTCATAGGCGCCGTCGTCGTTGAGCACCCGCTTGGAGTGCCGCACCGACAGCGGCGCCAGTCCGGCGATCTCGGCGGCCCAGTCCTGTGCGTCGGCCAGGGTGCCGAGCCGGTTCGCCATTCCGGTCTGTAGCGCTGTCTGGGCGTCCAGCTTCTCGGCGGCCAGCAGCATTCCGCGGGCCCGTCCGTAACCGGCGAGTGACGACAGCCGACGAATACTCCAATTGTCCAGTGCCAGTCCGTATCTGGCGATAGGGAACTGGAAGTAGGCCTGCGGGTCCACCACTCGCAGGTCGCAGACCATGGCCAGTTGCACGCCGGCGCCGATCGCCGGGCCGTTGATGGCGGCGATCACCGGGACGGGCACGGCGTCGATGGCCTTGTTCAGCGCGATCGCCTTCTCCGGGAAGTCGGCGGCGAACACGTCGCCGGACAGATCGGCCCCGGCGCAGAAGACGGTGCCCGCACCGGTCAGCACGATGGCGCGCACATCGTCGGCGGCGGCCTTCTCCACCGCCTCCCGGGTCGCGTCGACGAGTTCGGTGTTGAGCGCGTTGCGCCGCTCCGGCCGCTGCAACACGATGGTGGTCACGCCACCGGCACGTTCGATCCCGATCATGGGCCAAAGCCTACTGATGGGGAGCCGGCCACCCTGGCCGCGACCCTTGCCGTGGCGCCGGTGGCGAGGTGCCGCGCGACCCGCCGGTCCAGTTCGGCCCGTTTGCGGTCCGGCCGGTCAGCGAGGCGCTGCACGCCTCGATTCGCGCGCCGATACCCGGGTTGCCGCCACAGCGCGCCTACTCGCGTCCCCGGATCCCAGCGCCTTGCGGCCGCACACCGGATCGCCGTTCTTGTTCACCAGAGCCCCTCCCGGTGCCAGGTGGGGCCCGGCGTCCGGGGTGAACTGCGAGTAGCCGAGATTGATGATCGGGGTGAGGTACTTATTCAGAAAGGCAACCGATTGCGGCAGGATCGGCTCGAGAAGGTGTGTCAGCGCCGGGTTCTGTTCGGCGGCGTAGGTGGTGGTGATCCCGCCCATCGAGTTCACCTCGACGGTGATGTCCCGGGCCGGGAAAGTGCCGTTGATGATCTCCTGCGCCGCGTTCCCGTAGTGGTCGGTGCCGTGGTAGACGAAGCCGCCCACCATGGCGTTGAGGCCGGCGAGCAGGTGCCACGGCCGGTCCGGCCAGCTGGAGATTCCGTCGTAATCCAGCTTGATCACCTTGACGTCGTACGGGGTCACCGGAACCGGTTGCGAGATGGTGAACAGAGTCAGTGCGACGGGCAGTCCGTACGGGATGTAGGAGATCAGGCCGCCCGGGCGGCCGGGATCGGCGATCGCCTCGAAGCTCAGCCGATCAAGCTTGGGCTCGGTGGCCAGGTTACGAAGTTCCTGATCGACCACCAACGAACCCAACGACTCACCGATCACCAGAACCTGGCCCGGATCCGTCGCCAGGGTTTCCCGGATCGCCACGTCCAGGGCAGAGACCCCGGCCTCGATCGACACCGCTCCGGTGGCGCTGAACAGTCCCGTCCACGGCCACAGTCCGTGCGGATAGTCGATCTGCTGCAGGGTGTACCCGGGCGGCACCCGCTTCATGACCTCTGCAAGCGGAATCTCACCGCGGTTGGCGCCCTGCACCCACAACACGGTATTCGCCGATGCCACTCCAGCGAAGACCTGTGCGGCCATGGCCGCGGCGATCAAAACAGCATTACACTGCAACAATTTCCGAAACTTCTCCCCCATGGGGGAATTTTAGCAAGCGCGCGTCAGGCCAGCGAGTCGATCCAGGCCTGATGCAGATCCGCGTAGCGACCGCCGGCTCCGATCAGCGCGCCGGGCACGCCGTCCTCGATGATCCGGCCGTGCTCGAGCACGATGACCCGGTCGGCGATCTCCACCGTGGAGAGCCGGTGGGCGATGATCAGCGCGGTGCGGCCGGCCAGCACGGTGCGCAGCGCACGCTGCACCAGCCGTTCACTGGGGATGTCCAGTGACGAGGTGGCCTCGTCGAGGATCAGCACGGCCGGATCGGCCAGGAACGCCCGGGCGAACGCGACGAGCTGGCGCTGGCCGGCGCTCAGCCGCCCGCCCCGCTTGGCGACGTCGGTGTCGTACCCCTCCGGCAGCGCCGAAATGAACTCATCAGCGCCCACCGCCACCGCAGCCGCACGGATCTGTCCGTCGGTGGCCTCCGGTCGGCCGAATCGGATGTTGTCGGCGACGGTGCCGGAGAACAGGAAGTTCTCCTGGGTCACCATCACCACGTGGCGGCGCAGGTCATCCTGGGCGAAGCTGCGCAGGTCGACCGAATCCAGCGTGACCGAACCGGATTGCGGATCGTAGAAGCGGGCGATCAGCTTGGCGATGGTGGTCTTGCCCGCTCCGGTGGTGCCGACCAGTGCGACGGTCTGCCCCGCCGGCACCGACAGCGACATCCCGGACAACACCGGCTGATCGGTCGCATACCCGAAATGCACACCGCGAAGGTCGATTTCGCCGGCCACGGCATCGGGGCGGACCGGGTCTACCGGATCCGCGACGGCCGGCTCAGTGGCCAGCACGCCGGCGATCTTCTCCAGCGCCGAGGACGCCGACTGGAAAGTGTTGAAGAACTGCGAGATCTCCTGCATGGGCTCGAAGAACATCCGCAGGTACAGCAGGAAGGCCACCAGGGTGCCGATCGTCATCTCACCGTGCAGCACCCGGTAGCCGCCGTAGAGCAGCACCACCCCGGTGGTGAGGTTGCCGACCAGCTTCACCGCCGGCATGAAGACGGCCAGCAGTTGGAAGGACCGCTCGTTGTCGGCGCGGTAGACGTCGGCGACCTCGTCGAAGATCTGCTGATTGCGCGGTTGGCGGCGATAGGCCTGCACCGCCTTGATTCCGGTCATGGTCTCGACGAACTGGACGATCACCAGTGCCGCGCTCTCCCGGACCCGGGAGTAGGTCCTGGCCGACTCGCCCGCGAACCACCACACCAGTGCGACGAGGATCGGGAAGGCCGCCAGGCACATCAGGCCGAGCCGAAAGTCCAGGAACACCAACAGGATCGCGGTGCCGAACAACGTCAGGAATGCCGTCACCAGGCTGTCGAAGCCGGTCTCCAGCATTTCCTGAATCGTCTCGACGTCGTTGGTGGAGCGGCTGACCACCCGCCCGGAGGTGAAGCGGTCATGGAAGGCGACGTCGAGTCGCATGAAGTGCCGGAAGACCCGGCGGCGCAACTCCAGGAGCATCCCCTGCCCGATCCTCCCGGACCGGTTCAGAAAGAACATCCGGCTGACGGCCTGGACCGCCACCACCGCGCACAGGGTGGCGACGACGGCCACGAGTTCGCCCGCCGATCCACCGGCCAGCAACGGCGGGATGGCATGGTCGATGCCGCGCTGCACCAGAAGCGGAACAGAAAGCCGCGCAACGTTTTCCAGAATGACCACCGCTGCCAGAACCAGCATCGCCGTGCGATACGGGCGCAGCAACGACCCCAGCAGTGCCCGGGCCTGGACCCGGCGCCGGCCCACCTCGTCTGTCTGTTCGCCGTCGGCCTGTTCACCGAGCCGGCCCCGCCACTGACTCACCGGCTACCCGCTTCCGACGAGAGGTAGCCGTCCGGCCGGCGGCGCAGCGCGCGGGCCTCCTGGTAACCCTGGTCGAGTTCACGGCGGGCATCGGCGACCTCCCACACCGGTTGCGGCTCGCACCCGTCGTCGAGTTCGTCGTCGGCAGCCAGCAGGTAGCGATAGCGCGGGACGCCGGCGAGCAGTTCCTGATGGGTACCGATGTGGGTGATCGTCGCCGCACCGTCAATCCTGTCCAACAGTGCCACCTTGTCGGCCAGCAGCACCGTCGAAGCCCGATGCGCCACAACGATTCCGGTGACTCCGGTCAGCACCTTCCGCAGCGCCGCCGTGACCGCCGCCTCGGTGTGGATGTCGAGGGCTGAGAGGGTGTCGTCGAGGACCAGGATGCGCGGTTTGGCCAGGATCGCACGGGCCAGGGCCAGCCGTTGGCGCTGACCACCGGACAGGCTCATCCCCTGTTCGCCGATCCGGGTCGCCAGACCGAACGGCAGGTCGTAGACGAACTGTGCGGCGGCGACCTCGATCGCGGCGGCGATTTCCTCATCGCCGGCCGGGTCATCCACCGGCCGCCCCAGGGTGAGGTTCTCGGAGACCGACATCGAGAACAGCGTCGGATCCTCGAAGGCGACGGCGACGGTGCCGCGCAGGGCGGACAGCGACAGATCGCGGATATCGTTGCCGTCGATCAGAATTCGGCCTTCGGTGACGTCGTGGAGTCGTGGCAACAACTCGGCGAGCACCGACTTCCCGGAGCCGGTCGCACCGACCAGCGCCAGCGTCTCTCCCGGTTCGACCGTGACGGTTACTCCCCGCAGCACCCAGGCGTCGGAGTCCGGGAACCGGAAGCCGACATCGCGCAGTTCCAGCCGTCCGGTTCCCCGACTCCGAGGACCGGGTGAGGCCGGGTTGGGCCCGTCGTCGATCTGGGTCGGCGCGTCGAAGATCTCGGCGATCCTGTTGGCCGCCGTCATCGCCTCCTGGGTCATCGACAGCAGGAACCCCAACGAGGCGATCGGCCAGACCAGCGACAACATCATCGTGATGAACGCCACCAGGGTGCCCAAGGTCACCAGCCCGCGGCCGGCGGCGTAGGCACCCAACCCCAGCACCACGATCAGGGTGAGGTTGGGGATCACCTCGAGCAGGGTCCAGAACCTGGCCGACACCGCCACCTTGCGGACCTGGGTGTCATGCAGCTGGCGGGCCTGCTCGTCGAACCGGTCGAACACGTACTCCTCCCGGCCGAACGATTTGATCGCCCGCAGTCCCAACGCCGATTCCTCGACGTGGGTGGCGACGTGGCCGGACTGATCCTGAGCCCGCCGCGACAGCCGGGTGAAGGCCCGTTCGAAGCGCAGGACGGTGGCGGTGACCGGCAGCACCGAGATCAGCACCACCACGCCGAGCGGCCAGTACATCGCCAGCAGGATGCCCGACACCACGACGATCTGCAGCAGGTTGAGCAGCAGGAAGACCAGACCGAACGACAACAGCCGGCGAATCGTGCTGAGGTCGTTCATGATCCGCGACAACAGCTGTCCGGACTGCCAGCGTCCGTGGAAGGACATCGGCAGGATCTGCAGCCGGGCGTAGATGTCCTTGCGGATATCGGTCTCGACCCCCATGGTGGCGCGGGTCACCAGCCACCGGCGGATGAACCAGAGCACGGCCTCGGCGACACCCACCGCCGTCGCGGCCAGTCCGAGCACCCACAGCCCATGCTGGTCGCGGTGCCGGACCGGACCGTCGATCACCGCCTTGGTCATCAGCGGAATCGCCACGGTCGCCACCAGACTGACCATCGCGACGGTGATCATCGCGATCCAGCGCACCCGGTAGGGCCGCAGGTACGGCAGCAATCGCAGCAGATCCGACCCGGTTCGGATCCGGGCCGGCGGCGCGGCGATGGTCATCGGGTTCATCTATGGCCACCGTAGCGGCCACGCCTCCCGCTTCTGTACCCGCCGATCCGGCAAGATGGTCCGCATGGACGCTTCGCTGCGCGTGCTGGTCGTCGACGACGACCCCGACGTGCTGTCCTCACTCGAACGTGGCCTGCGACTCTCCGGATTCGAGGTCTCCACGGCTGTCGACGGTGCCGAGGCGCTGCGCAGCGCGACCGAGACCCGCCCTGACGCCATCGTGCTCGACATCAACATGCCGGTGCTCGACGGCGTGAGCGTGGTGACCGCCCTTCGTGCGATGGACAACGACGTGCCGGTCTGCGTGCTCTCGGCCCGTAGTTCGGTCGACGACCGGGTGGCCGGTCTGGAGGCAGGCGCCGACGACTACCTGGTGAAGCCGTTCGTTCTCGCCGAACTGGTGGCCCGGGTCAAGGCCATGCTGCGCCGCCGAGGTTCGGTGGCGACGTTCTCCTCGGAGACCATTCAGGTGGGCCCACTCGAGGTCGACATCCCCGGCCGGCGGGCCCGGGTCAACGGCGCCGACGTCGACCTGACCAAGCGCGAGTTCGATCTCCTCGCGGTCCTCGCCGAACACAAGACCGCGGTGTTGAGCCGGGCGCAGTTGCTCGAACTGGTCTGGGGTTATGACTTCGCCGCCGACACCAACGTCGTGGACGTGTTCATCGGATACCTGCGCCGCAAGCTCGAAGCCGGCGGCGCCCCACGGCTGCTGCACACCGTGCGCGGTGTCGGCTTCGTGCTGCGCCAGCAGTAACAGTCTTCAAACGAAAGGCGCCCGCGTGGTGATCCACGCGGGCGCCTGCCGTCTTGCCGACTACTTGAAGTTCTTGTCCCACTTGTCGAAACCGGCCGCCTTGGCGGTCGCCTCGTCGAAGAACCACACCTCGGCGATGGTCTGCTGATAGGCCGGGCTGTCCGGACCGTGGTAGAGCATCGAGTCGGCATTGCCCTTGATCAACCAGCCGGCCGGACCGCTGCCGTCGGCGCCGCCCTTGGCCGAACCCTTGCCGTGCGGGCCGGCGGGAACCTCGTCGATGGAGACGGCCTTGGTCGCCCAGTGCAGGAAGCCCGCCTTCTTGGCGCTCTCCTCGTCGGCGAACCAGACCTCGGCCTCGACGTCCCCGTATTCCGGGCTGTCGACGGTGAAGTACCGGCCGGTGTCCTTGTCGCCCTTGATGACGTAGCCCTCGGGTGCGGCGAACCGGGAAACCACCCGGATGGAGCCCTCGCCGTACGGGTCGTGCTCGAGGACGTTCTGAATCTTGGCTGCCTGGACCTTGGCTGCCTGGACCTTGGATTCGGCGGCCTTCTCGACCTTCTCCACCTTCGCGGCGACCTTCTCGGCCACCTTCTCGGCCGGCGCGGTCAGCTTGGCGGCGGTGGCGGCCACTCCGGCGGCCGCGGCCTTGCCGGCTTCGGCGCTGACAGCGGGCTTCTTGACCGCGGCCGACACCGTGTGGGTCACCGGCACCTCGCGGGTGACCTTGCGGATCATCAGGACGAGGGTGAGGACAAGTCCGATCAGGAAGGACAGCGTCATCAGCCACCAGTTCACGTCATGCATCAACGCGCTCCAATCTCACGCGAGCCGGGAAGATCGGCGATCGCCTCTTCCCTGCTGGTCCGGGGGACGGTCAGAACCGTGATCACCCACGCGACCGCGGTGCCGACCAGGAAGGCCAGCAGGTACCACAACCACTGCGCTACGAAACCCATCGTTACTCCCTAGCTGACTTTGATCTCGGTGCGGCGGTTCTCGGCCCGGCCGGCCTCGGTGTCATTGCTGGCCACCGGCTCGGACGAACCTGCGCCCTTGCTGGAAACCGAATCGGCTGCGACACCCTGGGCCACCAGGTAGTCCGCGACGGACTTGGCCCGGCTCTCGCTCAACGGGTTGTTGATCGCGTCGTTGCCGGTGTTGTCGGTGTGCCCGACCACCGTGAGCTTCACCCCCGAGCAGGCCTTGACCGCCTCGACCACCGGTGCCAGCTCGGCCTGACCGTCCGCCGACAGGTTGGCGCTGTCGGTCTCGAACTTCAGCGGCGAAGCCAGATCGGAATCGATGACGCTCTGCAGGTTGTCGCAGGAGACCGCGCCACCCTTGACGATCATGTCGTTGATGACCTCGAGGTTGGGCCAGCCGGCCTTGGCGGCGGCCTCGACCGCAGCCTTGACCTCCTCGGAGGGCGCTGTGCCGATCAGCGTCAGCTTTCCGCCGTTGACCGTGTAGCGGAAGTCCGGGATGTCGATCGCGGCCTTGAGCAGCGCACCGAGACCGGAGAAGTCCGGGGCGTTCGCGCCGGCGGCGATGTCGATCTTGTCGATCAGGTTGACCCCCGGAAGGGCTGCCTTGAGCAGACCGAGCAGCTTGTCCTTGACCCCCAGGTCGGGAAGGATTCCCGAGAGGATGAAGTCCTTGCCGCTGCGCAGGATCGACAGCGGTGAGAAGTTCAACGACGGCAGCGACACATTCGGCGCCGACACGTTGACGTTCGGCGCGCTGATGTCGACCTTGGGCTTGAGCACCCCCGAGCCCAGCCACCCGAAAAGAAGCGGAATCAGTGCCAGGCCCGCGAGCCAGCCCAATCCCGGTGAACGCCGGTAGTACCGCGACTCGGTGCGCCACTCAGTGGCGCTTGCCGTCACGCGCTTCTCGCCGGAACCCGTCATCGGTTCCCTCCTCCGCCATCGCTGGCGTTTCAATTACATGAACCGGCAGCACGATACGACACCGAAGTGGCAAACACCAAAGGTTCGCAGAATCCGGCCTGCCGCGGCAAGAAATGCAGCGCTACTGCACACCTAGCAAGTCGATGACGAAGATCAGCGTCTGCCCGGACAGCCGGTGTCCGGCGCCGGACGGACCGTAGGCCAGCTCCGGCGGGATGGTCAGCTGACGGCGACCGCCGACCCGCATCCCGGGGATGCCGTCCTGCCAGCCCTGGATGAGGCCGCGCAGTGGGAAGGAGATCGATTCGCCGCGGTTCCAAGAACTGTCGAACTCCTCACCGGAGCTGAACTCGACGCCGACGTAATGCACGTCGACCACGTCGCCGGGCTTGGCTTCAGCGCCGTCACCGACGACGAGGTCGGAGATCACCAGTTCGGTCGGGGCCGGGCCGGCGGGGAATTCGATTTCAGGTTTGGTCGTCACGGCGTTCACCGTAGTACCCCGGTGGTTTCAGACCGGTGTTTCTAGACTGCCGTATGCGCTCTATCGACGTCGCGGTGGTCGGCGGCGGACACAACGGTCTGGTGGCCGCGGCGTACCTGGCGCGGGCGGGTCTGCGGGTTCAGGTGCTGGAGCGGCTCGACATCGTCGGTGGCGCAGCGGTTTCGGCGCACGCGTTCGACGGGGTCGACGCGCGGCTGTCGCGCTACGCCTATCTGGTCAGCCTGCTGCCGTCCCGGATCCTCGACGACCTCGGTGCGTCGGTTCGGCTGGCCCGGCGGCGCTATTCCTCCTACACACCGAATCCCGCCGACGGCGGCCGAACCGGCCTTCTGGTCGGTGCTCAGTCCAGCTTCAGCGCCGTCGGCGCGGGACCTGACGAACCCGGCTTCGCCGACTTCTACCGTCGCTGCCGCGCGGTCACCGAGCCGCTGTGGCCCACCCTGCTCGACCCGTTGCGCACCCGCGCCCAGGCCCGTGCGCATGTGCTGGCCAACGGCGGCCCGGACGCAGCCGCGGCGTGGGAGTCGCTGATCGAGCGGCCGATCGGGGAGGCGATAAGGGCGGCGGTGTCCTCAGATCTGGTGCGCGGCGTGGTGGCCACGGACGCTCTGATCGGAACCTTCGCCCGAATGGACGATCCGGCCCTGCCGCAGAACATCTGCTTCCTCTACCACCTGCTCGGAGGCGGCACCGGTGAGTGGGACGTCCCGGTGGGCGGTATGGGTGCGGTGACCGACGCGCTGGCCGCAGCCGCCAAGGCGCACGGCGCCGAAATCATCACCGGCGCAGACGTTTCGGCCATCACGCCCGATGGCGAAGTGCGGTACCGCCGCAGGGATGACGAAAATCGCCTCCAAGCCCGGTACGTGCTGTCCGGGGTCACCCCGACGGTGCTGGCCGGACTGCTCGGCGAACCCGCGCCCGAATCCGAGCCCGGCAGCCAGGTCAAGGTCAATCTGATGCTGCGCCGGTTGCCGCGACTGCGCGATGCCGCGGTCACTCCGGAGCAGGCATTCGGCGGCACCTTCCACATCAACGAGTTGTGGTCCCAACTCGACACCGCATTCCACACGGCGGCCGCCGGTGAGGTCCCCGAGCCGTTGCCGTGTGAGATCTACTGCCACTCACTGACCGATCCGAGCATCCTCTCGCCGCAGCTGCGCGACTCCGGCGCTGCGACACTGACGGTGTTCGGCATGCATGTGCCGCACCAGCTGGTGACCGGGGACCCGACCGGAATGCGTGACCGGCTGACGGCCGCAGTGCTGAATTCATTGAATTCGGTTCTGGCCGAACCGATTGAGGACGTCCTGCTCGCCGATGCCCTTGGCCGGCCGTGTGTGGAGACCAAGACCACCGTCGACCTGGAGGAGAGCCTCGGACTGACGGCCGGCAATATCTTCCACGGCGCGCTGGCGTGGCCGTTCGTCGAGGACAACGAACCGTTGGAGACCTCGGCCCAGCGCTGGGGTGTGGCCACCGATCACGACCGGATCCTGTTGTGCGGCTCGGGCGCACGCCGCGGCGGTGCCGTGTCCGGCATCGGCGGTCACAATGCCGCGATGGCCGTCCTGGCCGGCTACTGACCCGCGATCAGCGGAGCCACCCGCTCCGCCGAGAGCTTGGCCCGGGCAGAGGTCGAGGTGAAGGCCAGCACCGTGATGACCAGACCCAGGCCGACGCCGACGAACCACAGCGGACGGGCCGAGGCTGCGAAGTCCGCACTGGTGGTCAGCGCATCGCCGGTGAGCGAACCGCACAGTGCCACACCGATACTCACACCGACCTGCCTGCTGGTGGAGGTCACCGCCGAGGCGGCACCGGCCCGGTCCTGCGGCATCCCACTGACCGCGGCATTGGTCACCGGGGCGTTCACCATCGCGAAGCCGATGCCGAACACTCCGAAGATCACCAGAACTACGGCAATCGGGGTCACGCCGGTGAGCCGGGTCAGCATCGCCGGGGCGGCGGTGAGCAGCAGACTGGCGATCAGCAAGGAGGGCCGGGCGCCGAACCGTCCCACCATCCGGCCGGACAGCGGAGAGAAGACCAGCGCCCCGATCGCGATCGGCAGATAGATCAAACCGGTGTGCGCGGCCGAATAACCGCGCTGTCCCTGCAGATAGACCGACATCATGAACAGGAAGGCGCCCCAGGAGGCGAACGCACACACCGCGATGACGGTGGCGGAGGCGAACGGGACGCTGCGAAAGAACCGCAGATCGACGAAGGGGTCTTCGCGGCGCGACTCGTAGCGCAGGAAACCCGCGAACGACAGCGCGGCGGTGACGGCGATCGCAGCGATACGCGGATCCGACCAGCCCAGCGCCGGCCCCTCGATGAGGACGAACACCAGCCCGAACAGCGTCGCCAAGGCCAGCAACTGGCCGATCGGGTCGATGCCGCGCCTGGTGACCGAGCGGCTCTCCGGAACGAACAGTGCGGTGAGCACGATGGCCGCCCCGCAGATCGGCAGGTTGATCCAGAAGACCGACCGCCAGCCGACCAGTTCGATCAGCATGCCGCCCACGATCGGGCCGAGCGCCATCGAGATGCCGACCACCCCGCCCCAGATGCCCAGCGCCCGGGCCCGCTCGACCCTCCCGACGAATACCTGCGAAATAATCGACAGCGCAACGGGATTCATCATCGAGCCGCCGATTCCCTGAATCAGCCGCGCCGCGATGAGGGCGTCGACGCCGGGGGCGAGACTGCACAGCAGCGATCCGGCGGCGAACACCGTCAGGCCGATCTGGAACACCCGCCGGCGGCCGAACCGGTCACCGGCAGCGCCGGAGAGCATCAGCAGTGAAGCCAGCACCAGGGTGTAGATGTCGATGACCCACTGCATCTGCGACGCCGAGGCGCCGAAATCACGCCGGATCGCCGGGATTGCGACATTGACGATCGTGGCGTCCATCGACACGATCAGCAGGCTCAGGCAGCAAGACGTCAGAATGACGGTCTTGCGCCGTGCGCTCAGTCCGTCGGGCGGCTGAGCACGATGAATGGGGGCGCGGTCAGCGGCCGTCGAGTGCCTTGTAGTCGCGTTCGAGGTAGCCGGTGTAGATCTGGCGCGGGCGGCCGATCTTGTTGGGCTCCTCGTGCATCTCGCGCCAATGCGCGATCCAGCCCGGAAGACGGCCCAATGCGAACATCACGGTGAACATCCGGGTCGGGAAACCGATCGCCCGGTAGATCAGGCCGGTGTAGAAGTCGACGTTCGGGTACAGCTTGCGCTCGACGAAGTAGTCGTCGGTCAGCGCGGCCTCCTCGAGGCCCATGGCGATGGAGAGCAGGTCGTCGTCGCCGCCGAGCTTGCCGAGGATCTTGTCGGCCTGCTCCTTGACGATGCGGGCCCGCGGGTCGTAGTTCTTGTAGACCCGGTGGCCGAAGCCCATCAGCTTGACGCCGTCCTCGCGGTTCTTGACCTTGCGGACGAATTCCTTGACGTCGCCGCCCTCGGCCCGGATGCGTTCCAGCATCTCCAGCACCGACTGGTTGGCCCCGCCGTGCAGCGGACCCCACAGCGCGTTGATGCCGCCCGAGATCGAGGTGAACAGGTTGGCCTGCGAGGAGCCGACCAGCCGCACCGTCGACGTCGAACAGTTCTGCTCGTGGTCGGCGTGCAGGATCAGCAGCATGTCCAGCGCCCGGACGATCTCCGGATCGGGCTGGTAGGGCTCGGCGGGCAGACCGAAGGTCATCCGCAGGAAGTTCTCCACCAGCGACATCGAGTTGTCCGGGTAGAGGAAGGGCTGACCTACCGACTTCTTGTAGGCGTAGGCCGCGATCGTCGGAAGCTTGGCCAGCAGCCGGATCGTCGCCAGCTCGACCTGCTTCTTGTCCAGCGGATCCAGCGAGTCCTGGTAGTAGGCGCTCAGGGCGTTCACCGCGCTGGACACCACCGGCATCGGGTGGGCGTTACGCGGGAAACCGTCGAAGAACCGCTTGAGGTCCTCGTGCAGCAGGGTGTGGCGCTGGATCCGGGTGGTGAACTCCGCGAGCTGCTCGCTGGTGGGCAGCTCGCCGTAGATCAGCAGGTAGCTGACCTCGATGAAGGTCGACTTCTCGGCCAGCTGCTCGATCGGGTAGCCCCGGTAGCGCAGGATGCCGGCGTCACCGTCGATATAGGTGATCGCGCTCTTGGTCGACGCGGTGTTGACAAAGCCCTGGTCAAAGGTGGTGTAGCCGGTCTTCGCGAGCAGCGGGCCCAGCGAGATGCCGTCGGACCCCTCCGTCGCGTGGACGATCTCCAGGTCCAGCTCCCCGCCGGGGTAACGGAGGGTGGCGGTGTCGTCGGATGCGGCCACATCAAACCCTTCTGCGCTCGGCGGCCGACGGCCGCGCTCAGGTCACGCTACTGCGCGTTCTAGGTGAACGTAGTCGCTATCTTCCCGGTTCGCCCGCGGGGGGCTGATCCTGGGGCCGCCATGGACGCCAGAGAGTGGTGAAGATCTCATAAGTCGCCTCGATCCGGTCGGCGACCACGCCGGGGTTGCCGACGTCGGCTCCGGGGTTGCCCAGCGCGGCCGCCATCAGCACCGCCCAGGTGTCGAAGAGGATCCGGACTGCCGGATGGTCGACGGAGACGCCCATCCGATCGGCCAGCGCCTCGATCACCGCCCGGGTCGGTGCGCCGGGCCGGTAGGTGAACGACGCCAGTCCCAGCAACGGGGAGGCGTTGACGATGCGCAGGAATCCGTCGAGCCGGTCGAAGGACATCGCACCGGGCTCACCGCGCTGGGTCGCCCGGAGCACCGAGAGGTGCGCCCCGACCAAGGCCTCGTGCTCCGGAATGTCGAACGGCTGGCGGGCCAGGCCCGCGGCGACGTGGTCGGCGATGTCCTCGATCAGCGCCCCGATGACGGCTTCCTTGTTCGGGAAATAGCGACTGAACGTCCGCGGTGAGACGTCGGCGGCTTCGGCGATCTGGTCCACCGTGGTGTTGTCGTAGCCCCGCTCCGCACAGAGCCGGGTTGCGACGTCGACGAGGGTGGCCCGGGTGCGTTGTTTCTTACGCTCACGCAACCCCAGCCCTGGATCCCCCACCGGGTTAGGCACAGTAAGCCATCGTAGAGCCGCCGCGATGGCCTCACAACGTGTTCAACCGGCCCCGCTGAGGTGAATTTCTAAACCCTTGCAGGGCGGCTGATTTCGGCTGACGATCAGACCGGCGGCCGGTAACGCAGGAACGCCGGCACCGCCAATGCGGCGAGTAGAACTCCCACCAGCACCAGCACTCCCCCGCCGGTGGCCGCGATCGTCGTACCGACCGCCGCTGCGGCAGCGCCGTGCACCGCATCCGCCAACCGCGGACCGCCGGCGACCACCACGACGAAGACACCCTGCAACCGGCCGCGCAGATCATCGGAGGCGGCCTCCTGGAGGATCGTCGAACGAAACGCCGCCGACACCATGTCCGCCGCGCCGCCGACGGCCAGAAAGGCCAGTGCCGCGGCGAACATCGGCCCGGCCCGGCCGCCGGCCGCGCCGCCGGCCAGCCCGAAGCCCACGATTGCCAGACCCCACACCAGGATTGCGCCCACCACGGCCAGACCCTGGCGGCGTACCCGCGGCAGCCAGCCGGAGAACACCCCGCCGGCTACCGCACCGGCCGAGATCGCCGCGGCCAGCAGGGCCATCGTGGTGCCGCCGTCGACCGGACCACCGAAACTCTCGTTGGCCATCTGGGGGAACAGCGCCCTCGGCATCCCGCAGATCATCGCGATGAGATCGACCACGAACGACATCAGCACCACCTGGTTGCCGGCCAGATAGCGGAAGCCCTCGAAGACGGCGCCGAACCCCCACCGAGAGGGTGAACCATCTTGTGCCGCAGCCTTTTCCAGGGGTGGCATCGGCCTCAGCCGGATGGTTGCCCAGATCGGGGCCAGACAGGTGATCGCGTCGATCAGGTACAGGGTGGACAGGTCGATCCAGTGCAACATGACGCCGGCCAGCAGTGGGCCGGCGATCGCGCCGAACTGCTGAACGGTCATGTTCAGCGAGTTGGCCGCGGGCAGTTGTTCGATGGGCAGCATCCGTGGGATCGCCGCACCCCGGGTCGGCCAGTTGATGGCGTAGAAACTCTGCTGGACCGAGAGTAGAACCAGCACCACCCACACGTTGTTGACCGCCAGCGCCGCCTGAAGCCACAGCAGCACCGACCCCAGCGCCAGCCCGACGGAGGAGATGATCAGCAGGATGCGCCGGTCCATGGCGTCGGCCCAGGCACCGCCCAGCAGGCCGAACACCACCAGCGGCACCAGTGAGAACAGCCCGGCCAGTCCCACGTAGGCGGAATTGCGGGTCAGCACGTACAGCTGCACCGGCACGGCGAAGATCGTCAGGTTCGCGCCGATGACGGTGACGATGCCGGCGGTCCACAGCCGGCGGAAGTCCGGCGTCTTGAGCGGGGTGGTGTCGGCGAAGAGCCGTCGCACGCCCGTCAGGGCTGGAGTCGTTCGATGCGGCCGGTTTCGGTGAACACCTGGATCCGGTTGTGGATCCGGTTCTCCCGGCCCTGCCAGAACTCGACGACCTCCGGCGCCATCCGGTAGCCGCCCCAGTGCGGGGGAACCGGAACCTGGTCATGCCCGGCGAACCGCTCGGTCACCTCGGCCAGCCGGGCCAGCAACTCCTCCCGGGATCCGATCGGACGGGACTGCTCGGAAGCCCATGCGCCCAGCTGTGATCCACGCGGCCGGCGCGTCCAGTATTCGGCGGTCTCCTCGGGACGGACCTTGGTGACCGCCCCGCGCACGTGCACCTGGCGGCCCAGCGCGTACCAGGGGAAGGTGATCGAGGCGTACGGGGCGGCAGCCAGTTCCAGCCCCTTGGCCGACTCATAGTTGGTGTAGAAGGTGACGCCGTCGGCTTCGACGCTCTTGCACAGCACCGAGCGGGTCACCGGCCGGCCGGCCTCCACGGTGGCCAGCACCATGGCGTTGGGCTCGGCGACGCCGGCCGCTTCGGCCTCGTGGATCCACTTGTGCAACAACGACAACCAGCCGTCGGCAAGCCAGTCGACGTCGAGGTCGGTGCTGCCGTCCTTCTCGACCGATCCGTATTCCACCCGCATCGCCGCCAGCCGCCCGGCGGCAGGTGAGCTGGGTTCAGGCCTATCCCGATCAACCACGGCCTCACGGTACGCCGTGGGCCCCGGGTGGGAGAATCCGGTCATGGCTGATCTACCGGAGAATTTCGTGCCCGGACTCGAGGGCGTGGTGGCCTTCACCACCGAGATCGCCGAACCGGATCGCGACGGTGGGGCGCTTCGCTACCGCGGCGTGGACATCGAGGATCTGGTCGGTATGCGGGTCACCTTCGGTGACGTGTGGGCGCTGCTGGTCGACGGCCGGTTCGGCGATCCCCTGGCGCCGGCCGCGCCTCTGCAGCTGCCGATCCACACCGGGGACGTCCGGGTGGACGTGCAGGCCGGGCTGGCCATGATGGCCCCGATCTGGGGCTATCCGCCGCTGCTGGACATCGACGACATCGACGCCCGCGATCAGTTGGCGCAGGCGTCGGTGATGGCGTTGTCCTTTGTCGCGCAGTCGGCTCGCGGGACTGCGCTACCCGCCGTTCCGCAGCGTCGCATCGACGAATGCGCCACCGTGACAGAACGTTTCATGACCCGCTGGCAGGGGGACCCGGACCCGCGCCATGTCGAGGCGATCGACGCCTACTGGGTGTCGGCGGCCGAACACGGCATGAACGCCTCGACGTTCACCGCACGGGTGATCGCCTCCACCGGCGCGGACGTGGCGGCCGCACTGTCGGGTGCGGTCGGCGCCATGAGCGGCCCGTTGCACGGCGGGGCACCTGCACGGGTGATCCCGATGATCGAGGAAGCCGAGCGGACCGGTGATCCGCGCGCCGTGGTCAGCGGCATCCTGGACCGCCGCGAGAAGCTGATGGGGTTCGGCCACCGGGTGTACCGGGCCGAGGATCCCCGCGCCCGGGTGTTGCGGGCCACCGCCGAACGACTCGACGCCCCGCGCTACGAGGTGGCCGCCGCGCTGGAACAGGCCGCGCTGACCGAGTTGCGGGAGCGGCGGCCGGACCGGGCGATCGAGACCAACGTCGAGTTCTGGGCGGCGGTGATCCTGAACTTCGCCGAGGTGCCGGCGTCGATGATGCCGGCGATGTTCACCTGCGGCCGCACCGCCGGTTGGTCGGCGCACATCCTGGAGCAGAAGCGGCTGGGCAAGCTGGTCCGGCCGGCGGCCGTCTACATCGGGCCGGGGCCGCGCTCCCCGGAATCGGTGCCCGGCTGGAACGAGATCGCCCACGTCTGAGTGACGGTGACGTTTTTTTAAAACCCAGAGCGGGAATCTAGGCTGTTTGCCATGGCCGATCCCGCGCAGCTCATCATTCCCGCCGACCTCAAGCCCGCCGACGGTCGTTTCGGTTGCGGCCCGTCCAAGGTGCGGCCCGAGCAGTTGGCGGCGCTGAGCACCACCGCCGCCGGCCTGTTCGGAACCTCGCATCGGCAGGCTCCGGTGAAGAATCTCGTCGGCCGGGTGCGCGACGGTCTGCGCCAGCTGTTCACGGTCCCCGAGGGGTACGAGGTCATCCTGGGCAACGGCGGCGCGACCGCGTTCTGGGACGCCGCCGCGTTCGGCCTCGTCGACAAGAAGTCGCTGCACCTGACCTTCGGTGAGTTCAGCGCGAAGTTCGCCTCGGCGGTGGCCGGCAACCCGTTCGTCGGCGACCCGATCGTCATCAAGGCCGAGCCGGGCAGCGCGCCGCAGCCCACCTCGGATCCGTCGGTGGACGCCATCGCCTGGGCGCACAACGAGACCTCGACCGGTGTGGCCCTTCCGGTGCAGCGGCCGGCCGGTTCCGGTGATGCGCTGGTGCTCATCGACGCGACGTCGGCGGCCGGCGGCCTGCCGGTCGACATCACCGACGTCGACGTCTACTACTTCGCCCCGCAGAAGAATTTCGCTGCCGACGGCGGCCTGTGGTTTGCGGTGATGTCTCCGGCAGCGCTGGCCCGGGTGGAGAAGATCGCCGCCTCCGGCCGCTGGGTGCCCGAATTCCTGTCGCTGCCCGTCGCGGTGGACAACAGCCTCAAGAACCAGACCTACAACACCCCCGCCATCGGGACGCTGGTGCTGATGGCCGAGCAGATCGACTGGATGCTGGGCAACGGCGGCCTGGACTGGGCGGTCAAGCGCACCGCCGACTCGTCGTCGCGGCTGTACGGCTGGGCCGAGGCGTCATCGTTCGCGACCCCGTTCGTGGCCGATCCCGCGCTGCGCTCACAGGTGGTCGGAACCATCGACTTCAACGACGATATCGACGCGGCCGCGATCGCCAAGGTGCTGCGGGCCAACGGCATCGTGGACACCGAGCCGTACCGCAAGCTGGGCCGCAACCAGCTGCGGGTGGCGATGTTCCCGGCCATCGACCCGGCGGATGTGAGCGCGCTCACGGCCTGCGTGGACTGGGTTCTCGAACACCTTTAACCCCATCTGTCACACACGCGTGTCGGGCCCGTTATGTCAACGGGGCCGCGGCTACAGTCCGGTCCAAAGGAGGCCGGCATGCGGGAACTGACACTCATCGGACTCGATGTGGATGGTAAGCACGTCATCTGTGAAGGTGGCGACCCCGCCGACAAGTTCCTGATCAGAGTCGACGACCGGCTGCGCGCGGCCGTCCGCGGCGACCGGGCAGGCCTGATCCAGTCCAAGAAGGACAACGAGGCCAAGGGCGTGCTGCGTCCCAAGGACATTCAGGCCCGTATCCGCGCCGGGGCGTCGGTCGAGGAGCTTGCCGAATCCTCCGGCGTGGACGTCTCCAAGATCGAGCGCTTCGCCAACCCGGTCCTCCTGGAGCGCGCCCGGGCGGCCGAACTCGCCACCGCCGCCCATCCGGTGCTGGCCGACGGGCCCGCGCCGGAGACGCTGCTGGAGACCATCAACTTCTCGCTGGCCGAGCGCGGCCTGAGTTCTGAGGCCACCACCTGGGACGCCTGGCGGACCGACGACGGACGCTGGACGATCCGGATGAGCTGGCAGGCCGGCATGAGCGAGAACTTCGCCCACTTCCGGTTCACCCCGGGTGCGCACGGCGGAACCGTGACCGCGATCGACGAGGCCGCCAGCGAATTGATCGACCCCGAGTTCGAGCGTCCGTTGCGCCCTGTCGCGCCGGTGGCGCAACTCGCCTTCGAGGAGCACACCGTCATCACCGCGACGGTGAGCACCCAGGTCGTCGGACCGGTTGCCGGCCAGATCGTCGACGAGTCCCCGCGGCCCGCCCCCGTCGTCAAGCGCGGCAAGCGCAAGGCCGAGGTGCCCGCGTGGGAGGACGTCCTGCTCGGGGTTCGCTCCAGCGGCGACCGCTGATCACCGGAAGTCGCTGATCACCTGAGATTCAGGGCCAGCAGCGTCAGCCAGCCGACGGTCACCCCTACCGCCGCGCCCAGGACGAACCAGCGTCGCACCGGAATGCGCCGCCAGCCCCACAGCGTCGGCGCCAGACCGCCCACGGCCACCAGGTTCAGACCGATCGACACCACTGGATGCACCCGGATCATGCCCATGCTCAGCACCACGATGGCGGCGCCGGTCACCGCCGCGGTGAAGGCGGCCACCGTCAATCCCGTTCCCCAGGGGGTCGGCGGTCGCACCGAGAAGTCATCGGACACCTGAGTCAGGTTAGCCGCTCGTAGAACGCCAACGCGGCGGCAGTGGCGACGTTCAGCGAGTCGGTGCCTCGCGACATCGGGATGCGCACCCGGAAGTCGGCCGCGCGCATCGCGGTCTCGGTCAGCCCCGGGCCCTCAGCCCCGACCAGTACGGCGACCTTCTCCCCGGCGAGTCCGCCCATCACCTCCGCCAGGGTGCCGGCCTCCGGGCTCGGAGTCATCGCCAGCAGGCGAAAACCGTTGGCGCGCAGGTCTTTCAGCTCAACCGGCCAGTGCTCAGCCCGGGCGAACGGCACCAGCAACGCGTGGCCCATCGACACCCGGACCGCCCGGCGGTAGAGCGGGTCGGCGCATCCCGCGCCGAAGATGATCCCGTCCACCCCGAGCCCGGCGGCATTGCGGAAGATCGAGCCGAGGTTCTCGTGGTCGTTGACACCCTCGAGGACCGCAACGGTGCGGGCACCGGCGAGAACCTCTGCTGAGGTCAGTTCCGCCGGACGCCGGGCCGCGGCCAGCACGCCCCGGTTGAGGTGGAAGCCCACCACCTCGGCCATCACCTCCGCCGACGCCCGGTAGAACGGGGCCGGCGCATCGGCGAGGTCACCGGCGAGTTCAGCCAGCCGTCGCTCGGTGCCCAGGAAGGCGTGGGGGGTGAACCGCGATGCCAGCATGCGCTGGGCCACCAGCACACCCTCGGCGATCACCAGGCCCTTGCCGGTGGGCAGATCCGGACGCCGGTCGACGCTGTTGAGATCGCGGAAGTCGTCGACCCGGGGGTCGTCGGGGTCGGTGATGTCGATGACCGTGCCCACGGCGATAAGGTAGCGGCAATGACGCACGACCTCGTCAACACTCCCCCGGAGCCGCCCCGGCTTCCGGCCGCGATGCTGGATCCGCGCCCGGTGATCACCGGCGGTGCGGTGCTGTGGGCGCTGGCCGCGATCGCGGCCTTCACGGTTCCGGCCCTGCACAGTTGGCGTCCGGTCACCATGGCCGGTCTCGGGGTGGGAGTGTTGGGTGTCGTGATCTTCCTCTGGCAGCGCTCCGCTGCCCGCCGGGGTGCGCGCGGCGCCCAAACCGGGCTCGAAACCACCTGACTCGAAACCACCTGACTCGAAACCACCTAGGGAGAACACCATGGCAGCACCGCTTCTGCAGGCCGAGATCGAGATCAACGCCCCGGTGAGCAAGGTCTGGGGGCTTGTCTCAGATCTGGGCCGGATGCCGCAGTGGAGCCCGCAGTGCCGGGTCATGAAGGCGCTCGGACCGTTGCGCCCGGGCACCCGCACGCTCAACCTGAACCGGCGCGGCATGTTGTTCTGGCCCACCACGTCGGTGATCACCGAGGTCGTCCCGGAGCGCAAGTTCGCCTTCCGCGTCCCGCTCAACACCACCGTGTGGAGCTACGAGTTGGAGCCCACCGCCACCGGCACCCGGCTGATCGAGACCCGGCACGCGGAGAACGGGGTCACCGCCGTTTCCGCCGTCGCGACCAAGGTCGCACTCGGCGGACTGGACACCTTCGAGCGGGAGCTGGTCGAGGGGATGAACCAGGGTCTGGCCCGGATCAAAGCCGCGGCCGAGAGCTAGGAAGACTCGTCGGCTGCCGACTCGACGGCGGGTTCAGGCTCGACGACGGACTCGGGTTCGACAGACTCGAGCTCGACGACAAGCTCGGGCTCAACGATGACGGCCGGAATTTCGACGACCTCGAGCACACCGTCGTCATACGGCTCGAACGCCGGCGACCCGGTGCCCTGCGGCGCCGGGGTGTCCGAATGCGCACCGCAGCCGTAAAAGAAATCCACCACCTGCCCGTCGGCGGCCATCGCGTTGCAGCACACGCCGAACATCGCGCCGAGGCCGCCGGCCAGCGGCACCATGAAGCCGCAGTCCCGGCACACCCGCTTGGTGGCTCGCGCCATCGGGGCGGCAGGTCCGTGTTCGCTGTCGTGCCAGCGCTGGGCGGCCTCGTCCCGGCCCTCGGCGCTGAGAACCCGTTTCCGACCCAGCCCGACCTGCACCGCGGTGTCGTCGATCAGCGGGTCGCCGGTGCCCATGAAGCCGGGCACCAGGCGGGGGTCGTCGGGCGGCGGGGCCAGCAGGTCGCCGGGGCCCAGGTCGCCGGGCTTGACCCGCTCATCCCACGGCACCCAGGCCGGGGCCAGCAGTGCGGTCGGCCCGGGCACCAGCACCACCTCGCTGATGGTGGCGTGATCGGCCCCCGGGCAGGCGGCCACCACGACGGCCCACTGCCAGCCCTGGTAACCGGGAAGGGTGGCGAGGAACCGATGGGTGGCCGATGCGTCGTCCTCGAAGTCGACGCCCAGGTAGTCACCGACGGCGTCGCCGCTGCACTCGATGATGGCCTGGCGGGCCTGCTCGACCGCGCCGGTCAGCACGGCGGCAACCGCCCCGGTCGGCTCGGCCGGCGACTGCTCCACGGTGTCGATCATGATGTCCATCGTCGACAATCTTGCCTCACCGCCTCGACCGGCAGCCACACCGCCGTCGGCTCGACGTCCGGCACGCCGGCATGGGGGACAATCGGACCATGGACGCAGGCCGCCGTATGCACCCCGGCCGCAGCCATCCGTCCGCCCATCCGGGCATGGCCAACTACCCCGACGAACCCGTATCCAGCGAGCACGGGCGGGTCCGGTTCGGGCCCCGGAGCGACCCGGATCACGATCCCGGCCCCAGCTCCAACCGATACCTGCCACCCCTGGACGGCGAACGGCACCGCTATCCCGGCCCGTTCGACGATCCGGATGACGACGGCTCCGACGGCAGTGAACGACTGACCCGGGCCCGGGCGGCGGCGATGCGCAGCCGCGAGATGGGCTCACGGATGTACTCGATGGTGCAGCGGGCGGCCACCGCGGACGGAGCCGACAAGTCCGGACTGACCGCACTCACCTGGCCTGTGGTCGCCAACTTCGCGGTGGACTCGGCGATGGCGGTGGCACTGGCCAACACCCTGTTCTTCGCCGCCGCCACCGGTGAGAGCAAGGGCCGGGTGGCGCTCTATCTTCTGATCACCATTGCGCCCTTCGCGGTGATCGCGCCGCTGATCGGGCCGGCTCTGGACCGCATCCAGCACGGCAGGCGCGCGGCATTGGCGATGTCGTTCCTGCTGCGCACGGTGCTGGCCGTCGTGCTGATCATGAACTACGACAACACCACCGGTGGCTACCCGTCGTGGGTGCTCTACCCGTGCGCGCTCGGAATGATGGTGCTGTCCAAGTCGTTCTCGGTGCTGCGCAGCGCCGTGACACCGCGGGTGATGCCGCCCTCGATCGACCTGGTTCGGGTCAATTCGAGGCTGACGATGTTCGGGCTCATCGGCGGCACGATCGTCGGCGGTGGAATCGCCGCCGGCGCGGAGTACCTGTTCGGCAAGGTGCTGGGTCTGCCCGGGGCGCTGTTCGTCGTCGTGTTCGTCACCCTGGCCGGGGCCTCGCTGACCATGCGGATGCCGCGCTGGGTGGAGGTCACCGAGGGTGAGGTGCCGGCCACTTTCACTTATCACGGCACCAGTCACGGCACCGGCCACGGCACCGGCGCCTGGGATTGGCTTGAGGAGCATCCCACCGAAGCCCTCCGAAAATCAGGATCAGGCGAATCAGGGCGGGGGGAATCAGGACCGGCCCGACAACCGTTGGGGCGCAACACCATTGCCGCGCTGTGGGGCAACTGCACCATCAAGGCGATGATCGGTTTCCTGTTCCTCTATCCCGCCTTCGTGGCCAAGGCCCACGACGCCAGCGGCTGGGAACAACTGGGCATGCTCGGCATGTTCGGCGCTGCTGCCGGTCTCGGTAATTTCGCCGGCAACTTCACCGCCGCACGGATGCGGTTGGGCCGGCCTGCGCTGCTGGTGGTGCGGGCCGCCGTCATGGTGACCACGCTGGCCCTGGTGACTGCGGTGACCGGCAACCTGTTCGTCGCCGCGGTGGCGACCCTGGTGACGTCGGGTTGCAGCGCGATCGCCAAGGCCTCGCTGGACGCCTCACTGCAGGACGACCTACCGGAGGAATCACGGGCCTCGGCCTTCGGGCGCTCGGAGTCGGTGCTGCAGTTGGCCTGGGTGCTCGGCGGCGCGATCGGGGTGTTGGTCTACACCGAACTGTGGGTGGGCTTCACCGCCATCACCGCACTGCTCATCCCCGGTCTCGCACAGACCGTGCTGAGCTATCGCGGACACTCGCTGGTGCCGGGTTTCGGTGGCAACCGGCCGGTACTGGCCGAACAGGAACGTCGCTGAAAACGGAGTGGGTGCGCAGGTGAAACCGAATCGTTCAATTGCCTGGATGCTGGCGGCACTGGTGGTGCTGGCATCGGCCGGGGCCGGTGTGGCGGCATACCGCTGGTCCCGCGACTCGGTGTCCCCGCTGCCCCAGATCAGCGCCTACTCCCACGGCAGCACCACCCGGGTCGGACCGTACTACTTCTGCAACGTCGTCAACCTCGACGACTGCGTCCGGGACGGCGCGCAGGGCGCACTGCGGGTCAACGACCGCGAACCGGTGCAACTGTCGGTTCCGGTGTCCATCTCCCGCGCGCCGTGGCGGCTGCTGAAGGTCTACGAGGACGAGCTCAACACCACCGCCACCTGGTTCCGGCCGGGCACCAGGCTGGCGGCCACCATTCCGACCCTTGATCCGCAACGCGGCCGGCTGGTCGGCGTCGTTGTGCAGTTGATGACGCTCGTCCGCGATCAGAGCGGCGCGGAATTCGAACTGCCGCATGCCGAATGGTCGGTGCGGCTGAATCGGAGCTGACGCCGAACTGGCTTAAGCGTCCAATTCGGCGGCGACGGCCCGAACCACCTCGGAGACCCGGCGCGCCACCTTCTTGTCCGGGTATCGGCCACGGCGCAACTCGGGCTGCACTGCGCCCTCCAGCAGGGTGATCATGTCCTCGACCATGCCGTGCAACTCGTCCGGGCTGTGCTTGTGCTCGGCGGCGGTCGCCTCGCGGCGGGTTCGGGTCAGGCTGGGCGGCGCGTCGATCAGCGTCACACTCAGTGCCTGCGGTCCCCGCCGGCCGGAGGCCAGACCGAACTCGACCTTCTGGCCGGCCTTGAGGCCCTCCACGCCCTCGGGCAGGGCCGAGGCCCGCACGTAGACGTCCTCGCCCTCCTCCTGGGACAGGAAGCCGAAGCCCTTCTCGGCGTCGTACCACTTCACCTTGCCGGTCGGCACTGGTCTCACCCGCTGTCGTTGGTCGTTCGTCGTTCGCCGCATGGCGGCAGATGGCCGCTCATCGTCATGGCGACGACGGCGATCCTACTCAAAGCCGCACCCTCTCAAACCACGATCACTGGGCACCAGAGTTTGGTTCGATAGGCTGGCCTAACCGCGGGAGGTGAGATGCGACTGGTTCTGAACATCATCTGGCTGCTGTTCGGCGGCCTGTGGCTGGCGCTGGGCTACCTGCTGGCCGCGCTGGTGTGCTTCCTTCTCATCGTCACCATCCCGTTCGGCTTCGCGTCGGCACGGATCGCGGTGTATGCGCTGTGGCCCTTCGGCCAGACCATCGTCGACAAGCCCGGTCCCCGGCCGGGCGCCCTGATCGGCAACGTGATCTGGCTGCTGCTGTGCGGTATCTGGCTCGCGATCGGGCATGTGCTGACCGCGATCGCGATGGCCGTCACGATCATCGGCATCCCGTTGGCGCTGGCCAACCTCAAACTCATCCCGGTCTCGCTGATGCCACTCGGCAAGGAGATCGTTCCGGTCGACAGCATTGCGCCCAGATGACGCCGACCACGCTGGGACTGCCCACGGTCCGTCGCGATCCCGCGGCGACGCCTGACGGCATGCCGGTCAGTGGCCCCCTGCTGGACACCTTCGGCCGGGTCGCCACCGATCTGCGGGTCTCGCTGACCGACCGGTGCAATCTGCGCTGCTCCTATTGCATGCCGGCCGAGGGGTTGGACTGGCTGCCCGGCAGCGATCTGCTGAGCTTCGACGAGTTGTCGCGGCTGCTGCGACTGGCGGTCACCCGGCTGGGCATCACCAACATCCGCTTCACCGGCGGCGAGCCGCTGCTCTACCGCGATCTCGAGAACGTGGTCGCAGCCGTCGCCGCATTGGCGCCCCGCCCTAACATCGCGATGACCACCAACGGTGTCGGACTGGCCCGGCGTGCGGCCGGCCTGGCGGCAGCCGGACTGGACCGGGTCAACGTCTCACTGGACACCATCGATCGCGCGCACTTCACCGCGATCACCCGGCGCGACCGGCTCGGGGAGGTGCTCGACGGCCTGGCCCGGGCGGCCGCAGCCGGACTCGGGCCGGTGAAGGTCAATGCCGTCCTGGATCCGGTGACCGGGCCCGGCGACGCCGTCGAGTTGCTGCGGTTCTGCCTGGAGCACGGCTATCAGCTGCGCATCATCGAGCAGATGCCGCTGGACGGCGGCCATCAGTGGAGTCGCGACTCCACCGTGCCGGCCGACGACATCGTGGCGGCCCTTCGCCGCAGTTTCGATCTGCGGGCAGACCCCACCCCGCGTGGGTCGGCGCCGGCGCGGCTGTGGCTGGTCGACGGCGGACCGGCGACGGTGGGGATCATCGCCTCGGTGTCCGACGCGTTCTGCTCGGCCTGCGACCGGACCCGGCTGACCGCCGACGGGCAGGTGCGCAACTGTCTGTTCGCGAGCGAGGAGAGCGACCTGCGCGGACTGCTGCGGTCCGGCGCCGACGATGCCGCACTCGAGTCGGCGTGGCGCGCGGCGATGTGGCGCAAGGCGGCCGGGCACGGGATCAACGATCCGGACTTCGTGCAGCCGAGCCGCCCGATGAGCGCGATCGGCGGCTGAATGTGACGGAGATCTCCCGATCCGGCGCTGATCTGCCGATAACCGTGCGATTCTTTGCTGCCGCCCAGGCGGCAGCCGGGGCCGAAACCGGCGTCCTGAACCTCCGACCTGGGGCGACTGTCGCCGACGCGGTCAGCGAACTCTGTGGTCAGAGTGACAAATTGGCACTGGTGTTACAGAAGTGTTCATTTCTGTGCGACGGTGTGGCCGTTCGGGATCGGGACACTGTGCTGCACCCCCATCAGACTCTCGATGTTCTGCCGCCCTTTGCCGGCGGCTGAGGGTGATTTGGGTCACATCACGATAAGGTCACGGCGTGGCCACGGCCTGATCACGCCCAAGCCCTACCAGGCCCGATGCTGGCCTTTTGGGCGAAGCTGGCGAATTTCTGGAATTTGCCAGCTGGGAAAACACCTGTCCGCCGAAAAGCTGACGGGTCCCCGAACAGCCCGTACCGTTCTTAGTGGCCCGCCCCTCGTGGCAGGTCCTCTCCGCTTCACGCGCCGAGCTCCATCCACCGGAGCGGAGGGTACGACGACAACCGTCGGATGGAGGCGGGGGACCCACCGGTCCACCGACAAGGACCTTGGAGCCCTAACCGGCCCCTTGGGGTGAAGCCGGCACGTTTCTTCGCGAAGCGCCCCGGCCGGGCAACCTCTCCCGCCCGAACCCGACAGCTGACCTCGCAGGCGCGTTACCGAGAGGAACGACCCATGGGCCGTCATAGCAAGCCGTCAACTCCGTCCGTCAGCGTCGCCAAGATCGCCGTCACCGGCGCGGTCCTCAGCGGCGGCACCATCGGCCTGGCCGCTCAGTCGCAGGCCGCGACCGACGGCGAGTGGGACACCGTCGCGCGCTGCGAGTCCAGTGGCAACTGGGCCATCAACACCGGAAACGGCTACCAGGGCGGACTGCAGTTCGCCCCGGGCACCTGGTCCGGCTACGGCGGCGGCCAGTTCGCCTCGGCGGCCCATCTGGCGACCCGCGATCAGCAGATCGCCATCGCCGAGAAGGTCCTCGCCGGACAGGGCAAGGGCGCCTGGCCGGTATGCGGTCGCGGGCTGTCCGGCCCCACTCCGCGCAACGTCTTGAACCCGGCCCCGGCTCAGACCACTCCGGCCGACACCCAGGCACCCGCCGACGCCCTGGCTCCCGCCGATGCGCTGGCTCCCGCCGACTCTCTTCCCACCGATGCGCTGGCTCCGTTGGACCCCCAGGCGCCGGCTGACGTTCAGGCCCCGTCGGACACCGAAGCTCCGGTCGTCGCACTGTCCGCGCCGGCCACCGATGCGCCCCAGGATCTCCCGGCCACCCAGAATCTCCCGGCTACCCAGAATCTCCCGGCGCCCCAGGACCTCCCGGCGGATGCGCCGGTTCTCGAACTGATCACCATTTCCGGCGACGGCGCCCAGGGCGATGACGTCACCGTGATCGCGGCTCCCGACGACACCGCGATCGACATCGTGGTTCCCGGCCTGGCCCCCGGCGCTGACCCGGCGGAGGTTCCTGACCGAGTCGTCATCGTCCAGGCCAACCGGCTGACCCCGATGCCGATGGCCCCGGCCGACCCGGCGGTGCCGCCGGCGGAACCGACCACCGTGCTTCTGACTCCGGCGGCCGACCCGGCCAGCCCGGCCGGTGGCACCGCCACCACCCCGGCCTCCACCACCATGACCGGCGCCGGTGGCTCCTCGACGACGACGGCGTCCGGTCAGGTCGGCGTGCCGCACCTGCCGAGCCCGAACAACCCGCCGCCGGGCACCTCGGACAACCCGGTGGACGGGACCGAGAGCCAGAACGTCTCCTACCTCCGCGACCTCTGGCACGCCGTGCAGAACAACCAGATCAGCCGCAGCGATCTGCTGCTGGCACTGGCGCAGCGTTCCTTCACCTCGCCGGTTCCCGCGGACGCCCAGACCGCCGCGACGGCTCCGTCTGCCGCGGCCCCGGGCCAGGCCTCGGCACCCGCTGACGCCCAGGCTCCCCTGCTGATCCCGGCGGCGGCACCCGCGCCGGTCGACGCCGCGGCCGAGTAGGCCGGGCGGCCGGCTAGGCCGAGTTCACCCACTCGTCGGTTCCGTCGGCGAAGAACTGGTGCTTCCACACCGGGATGCGCTCCTTGATGGTGTCCACCAGTCGGGAGCAGGTCTCGAACGCGGCGCCACGGTGATCGGCCGCCACGGCCACCACCAGTGCGGCGTCGCCCAGTTCCAGCGGCCCCACCCGGTGACTGGCCGCCATGGCACGCACCCCCGACGCCGAGCCGGCGACCTCGGCGAGTACCTCGAAGAGCGTCTCGGCCGCCGACGGGTGCGCGGAGTACTCCAGTCGCAGCACCTGGCGGCCGCCGTCGTGGTTGCGCACCACTCCGGAGAAACCCACCACCGCGCCCGCCTGCACCGAGGCGACGAGGTCCTCATGCTCGGTCAGCGAGATCGGTTCCGCGGTGACGGCGGCCCGCAGGATGCGCGTCATCGCCGGTGATCTCCGCCGGCCAACTGGTCCAGCGCATGGTCGAGCACCTCGCCGAGCACCGCGAGACCGTCCCGCACGCCGCCGGGCGAGCCGGGCAGGTTGACCACCAGGGTGCGGCCGGCCACCCCACAGACACCACGGGACAGGATCGAGGTGGGCACCTTCGGGAGCCCGGAACGCCGGATCGCGTCCGCCAGGCCGGGGATCTCGTAGTCCAGGACGGCCCGGGTGGCCTCAGGGGTGGCGTCGGTCGGTGAGATTCCGGTCCCGCCGGAGGTGACCACGACATCGACCTGTGCCGCCAGGGCGGCCCGCAGGGCCTCGGTCACCGCTTCGCCGTCCGGAACCACCACGGGATCTCCGGCGGCGATCCCGCGACCGGTCAGCCACTCCACCACGATCGGTCCGGTGCGGTCCTCGTAGACACCGCCAGCCGCCCGCGTCGAGGCGATCACCACCCGGCCGGTGCGCGGGTGATCGTTTGTCGAAGCCCCGGTCATTCGGCGGCCCAGACGCCCGACTTGCCGCCCTCTTTGCTGACCACCCGCACCTCGTCGATACGGGCGCCCGGGTCGACGGCCTTGATCATGTCGTAGACGGTCAGCGCCGCCACGGTGACGGCGGTGAGCGCTTCCATCTCGACGCCGGTGCGGTCCGTGGTGCGGGCCGAGGCGGTCAGTTCCACCGCCGAATCGGCGATGCTGAAGTCCACATCGACGCCGCTGAGCGCGATCTGGTGGCACAGCGGGATGAGGTCCGAAGTTCTTTTGGCGGCAAGGATTCCCGCCACCCGGGCTGTCGCCAGGGCATCACCCTTGGGCAGGCCGCCGGAGGCGATCAGAGCGATCACCTCGGGGGTGGAGCGCACGGTGGCGCGGGCGGTCGCGCTGCGCGCCGTCGCTGCCTTGCCGCTGACGTCGACCATGCGCGCCGCTCCCTCGTCGTCGAGGTGCGAGAGCCGCCCCGTTCGATCGGACTGCGGCCGGTCGGTCTGCGGCCGGTCGGTCACCGCTACCGGTTGATGACGGTGACCGGGTGGATGTAGGGCAGCTCGGAGGCGGGCAGCGGGAAGGTGATGGACCCGAACGGGGACAGTGAGCCTGCCCGGTCCGCGGCGAGCTCGCTCACCGGGTGGGCATGCGGATCCCGGGTCGGCCAGCCGTTGTCGACGTACTTCTGAATGTCAGCCACGACATCATTCTGACACTTGGCGGCCGAACCCGCGCCAATGGCCGCTGAATTAGGCTTGCCGCGATGATCGCGCCCCTGGGCTCCTGGCTGGCGGACCTGCCCGATGAGCGGCTGGTCCGCCTGTTGGAGCTGCGGCCGGATCTCTCCCAGCCGGCCCCGGGCAGCATGGCGGCGCTGGCCGCCCGGGCCGTCTCCCGCCAGTCGGTGAAGGTCGCCGCCGATGATCTGGACTTCCTGAGGCTGGCGGTCCTCGACGCGTTGATGACGCTGGACGCCCACCGGACGGCGGTGCCGGTGACCGAATTACTCGCGTTGCTGGGTGGGCCCACTGCCGAGGTGCTGGCCGCGCTGGAGGACCTGCGCGTGCGGGCCCTGGTGTGGGGCGACGACGAGGTGGGGGTGTCGGTGGAGACCACGGCCGCGCTGCCGTGGTTCCCGGGCCAGGCGGTCGACGTCTCCGGCCGGCCGGCGACCGAACTGACCGCGGCCATCGCGGCGCTGGATGACGACGCCCGCGAGTTGTTGGGCCGGCTCAAGGCCGGCTCACCGGTGGGCCGCACCCGCGACGCCGCACCGGACACCCCGGCCGATCGTCCGGTGCAGCGACTGCTGGCCGCCGGACTGCTACGCCGGGTCGACGACGAGACGGTGATGCTGCCGCGCGACGTCGGGCAGGTGCTGCGCGGCGAGGAACCCGGTCCGGTCGGGCTCGTCCCGCCCGATCCGGTGGTGTCCACCACCACCGCCAAAGACACCGACGCCTCGGCGGCCGGGGCGGCGCTGGAACTGCTGCGCGAGGTCGAGGTGATCCTGGAAAGCCTTTCGGCGACACCGGTTCCCGAACTGCGCAGCGGGGGCCTGGGGGTGCGCGAGTCGCGCCGGCTGGCCAAGCTCACCGGTATCGACGAGCAGCGCCTGGGACTGGTCCTCGAGCTCATCGCCGCCGCCGGCCTGATCGCCAGCGGGGTACCCGACCCGGCCCCCGGCGACGACGCACCCGCGTACTGGGCCCCGACGGTGGCCACCGACCGCTTCCTGGAGGCGCCCACCGCCAACCGCTGGCACCAACTCGCCAGCACCTGGCTGGACCTGCCGTCCCGGCCGGGGTTGATCGGCGAGCGCGGACCGGACGGGAAACACTATGCGGCACTGTCGGATTCGCTGTACTCCACCGCCGCGCCACTGGACCGCCGGCTGCTGCTGGGCCTGATGTCGGAGCTGCCGGCGGGCGCGGGCGTCGACGCCCAGAGTGCGTCACGCGCGCTGATCTGGCGGCGTCCGCGGTGGGCGGCCCGACTCCAGCCCGCACCGGTGGCCCATCTGCTCGATGAGGCCCATGCGGTGGGACTGACCGGTCGCGGTTCCTTGAGCGCACCGGCGCGGGCACTGCTGAGCGAGGGCCCTGAGGCCGCGATCGCGGCGATGGCCAAGACACTGCCCCAGCCGATCGACTATTTCCTGGTTCAGGCGGATCTGACGGTGGTGGTGCCCGGACCACTCAGGCGTGAACTCGCCGACGAACTGGTGACGGTGGCCGCCGTCGAGTCCGCCGGTGCGGCCATGGTCTACCGGGTCAGCGAGCAGTCGGTGCGCCACGCCCTCGACACCGGCCGGACCGCCGAGGGCCTGCAGACGTTCTTCCGGACCAACTCCAAAACGCCTGTGCCACAGGGTCTGGAGTACCTCATCAACGACGTCGCCCGTCGGCACGGCCAACTCCGGGTCGGGATGGCGTCGTCGTTCCTTCGCTGCGACGACCCCAGCCTGCTGGCGCATGCGGTCGCCGCACCGGCGTGCGCGAATCTGGAGGTGCGACTGCTGGCTCCGACGGTGGCGGTCTGCCAGGCCCCGATCGCCGAGCTGCTGGCGGCGTTGCGCGAGTCGGGCTTCGCCCCGGCTGCCGAGGATTCCTCCGGCGCCATCGTCGAACTGCGCCGCCGCGGGTCCCGGGTGCCCGGCGTGATCCCGCTGCGTCGGCTCTACAAATCGCTGCCCAAGCCCAATCCGGAGACGCTGACGGCGGTGGTGTCGATGCTGCGCCGGGTCCAGGACGCCCCACTGGGCGGCGCCCGCATCGACCCGGCGGTGGCGATCGGCCTGCTGCAGCAGGCCGCGGTCCACGGCAGGGACGTCCTGATGGGCTACGTGGACGCGGCCGGGGTGGCCACCCAGCGGTTGGTGACACCGATATCGGTACACGGCGGGCACCTGATGGCGTTCGATCCGGCGCAGGGTCGGATCCGCGAGTTCGCCGTCCACCGGGTCACCTCGGTGATGGCCGCACACGACGACTGAAGGCCTGTCGGCGTCCTGAAATAGAGTGCAGGTATGGAAGGCCCGCTGATCGTTCAGTCCGACAAGACGGTCCTGCTCGAGGTCGACCATGAGCAGGCCAACGCTGCACGCGCGGCCATCGCTCCGTTCGCCGAACTCGAACGTGCCCCCGAACACATCCACACCTACCGGATCACGCCGCTGGCGCTGTGGAACGCCCGGGCTGCCGGGCATGACGCCGAGCAGGTGGTCGATGCGCTCGTCACGTTCTCACGCTATGCCGTTCCGCAGCCGCTGCTGGTCGACATCGTCGACACCATGGCCCGCTACGGCCGGCTGCAATTGGTCAAGGATCCCGCACACGGGCTGACCCTGGTCAGTCTCGATCGCGCGGTCCTCGAGGAGGTGCTGCGCAACAAGAAGATCGCCCCGATGCTGGGCGCGCGCCTCGATGACGACACCGTGATCGTGCACCCCAGTGAGCGCGGCCGGGTCAAGCAGATGCTGCTCAAGATCGGCTGGCCAGCCGAGGATCTCGCCGGCTACGTCAACGGCGAGGCCCATCCGATCAGCCTCAAGCAGGACGGTTGGGAACTGCGCGACTATCAGCAGATGGCCGCCGACTCCTTCTGGGCCGGCGGCTCGGGTGTGGTGGTGCTGCCCTGCGGCGCCGGCAAGACCATCGTCGGTGCGGCCGCCATGGCCAAGGCCGGGGCGACGACGCTGATCTTGGTCACCAACACCGTGGCCGGCCGGCAGTGGAAGCGTGAGCTGATCGCGCGAACCTCGTTGACCGAGAGCGAGATCGGCGAATACTCCGGTGAGCGCAAGGAGATCCGTCCGGTCACCATCGCCACCTATCAGGTGATCACCCGGCGCACCAAGGGCGAGTACCGGCATCTCGAGTTGTTCGACAGCCGGGACTGGGGTCTGATCATCTATGACGAGGTCCATCTGCTGCCCGCGCCGGTGTTCCGGATGACCGCCGATCTGCAGTCCCGCCGCCGTCTGGGTCTGACCGCCACGCTCATCCGGGAGGACGGCCGCGAGGGCGACGTCTTCAGCCTGATCGGCCCGAAGCGCTATGACGCGCCGTGGAAGGACATCGAGGCCCAGGGCTGGATCGCCCCGGCGGAGTGCATCGAGGTGCGCGTCACGATGACCGACAACGAGCGGATGCAGTACGCCGTCGCCGAACCCGAGGAGCGCTACAAGCTGTGCTCGACGGCGCACACCAAGATCGCGGTGGTGAAGTCGATCCTGGCCAAACATCCCGATGAGCCGACCCTGGTGATCGGCGCCTACCTTGACCAACTCGACGAACTGGGCACCGAACTCGACGCCCCGGTAATCCAGGGGTCGACCAAGAACGCCGAGCGAGAGGCGCTCTTCGACGCGTTCCGCCGCGGCGAGATCAGGACCCTGGTGGTGTCCAAGGTCGCCAATTTCTCCATCGACCTTCCGGAAGCCTCAGTGGCCGTGCAGGTTTCGGGCACCTTCGGTTCACGCCAGGAAGAGGCGCAGCGGCTGGGCCGGCTGTTGCGTCCCAAGCACGACGGCGGCGGCGCGGTGTTCTACTCGGTGGTGTCGCGCGACAGCCTCGATGCCGACTACGCCGCACACCGCCAGCGATTCCTCGCCGAACAGGGCTACGGCTACATCATCACCGACGCCGACGACCTGCTCGGTCCGGCGATCTAAGCGAGAGCGGGGATGACTTCCCGCTCGAACAGTTCGATTCCGGAACGGTCATACGCCGCCTCCGGGAAATAGCAGATGACGTACTCGCAACCCAGGTCGCGCAGCTTCGTCATCCGCTCGATCACCCGCTCCGGGGTTCCGGTGGCCGAGCCGGCGTTGTCGTTCATCGCCATCATCGCGTCGGCGGCGGCGTCGCCGCACACCCCGGACAACCGGGTGTGGACCATCGAGCAGCGCTTGATGAAGTCGGCCTCCGAAGATCCGATGATCGCGTTGACGTTGGCGGAGCGCACGATCGCACCGAAGTCGGTGCCCACCTCACGGCAGTGGCCCGCCAGGATCTCCGACTTGTGGGCGAACTCCTCGGGATCGGCGCTGAAGTTGGTGTACTGGGCGTACTTCGCGGCGATCTTCAAGGTGACCTTCTCCCCGCCGCCGGCGATCCACAGCGGAATTCCGTTCGGCTGCAACGGTTTCGGTGCGACGATGGCGCCGTCGACCTGATAGTGCTTGCCGTTGAAGCTCACCCGGCCGTCGCGCCAGGCGTCGCGCATGATCTGCACACCCTCGTCGAGCCGGGCCAGCCGCTCCCCCGCCGACGGGAACCCGTATCCGTAGGCTCGCCACTCATGCTCGTACCAGCCGCCACCGATGCCCATCTGAACCCGGCCGCCGGAGATGATGTCGGTGGTGGCGGCGACCTTGGCCAGATACGCCGGATTGCGGTAGCTCATCGCGGTGCACATCTGTCCGAGCTTGATCCGTGACGTGGTGGCTGCGAACGCCGCCATCAGGGTCCACGCCTCGTGGGTGGCCTCGTCGGTCGGCACCGGGACGGTATGGAAGTGGTCGTAGACCCACAGCGAGTCCCACGGGCCGCGGTCGGCGTGCTGAGCCAGGTCGCGCATGAGCGGCCAGTGGTCTTCGACGGGGATGCCGACGAGGTCGAGTCGCCAGCCCTGCGGGATGAACAGTCCGAAGCGCATGCGGTGACTCTACGACTTCTGCAGCCATGTGAAAGGCCCCCGGGAAACGGATTCCCGGGGGCCTTTCACAAACGCGGACTCGCTACTTCAGCAGCGAGGCCGGCGGGTTGAAGCGGTCACCGTACTTGGCGGCCAGTTCCTTGGCACGTGCGACGAAGCCCGCCTTACCACCGGGGTAGCCGGTGATGAACTGGGCTGCGCCACCGGTCCACGGCGGGAAACCGATGCCCATGATCGAGCCGATGTTGGCGTCAGCCGTCGTCTCGATGACGCCCTCGTCGAAGCACTTCTGGGTCTCCAGCGCCTCGGCGAACAGCATCCGGTCGATCATGTCCTGCAGTGGCGGCTTGGAACTGCCGGAGTTGAACTCCGCGCGCAGCCCCGGCCACAGCTGGGTCCGCTTGCCGTCGACGTACTCGTAGAAGCCGGCGCCGGACAGCCGCGACGGCCGCCCCAGCCCGATCATCTTCTCCACGACGGCCTCGGCCGGGTGCCCGGTGTACTTGCCGCCGGCATCCTCGACACCCTTGCGGCTGGCGACGGCGATCTTGTGCATGAGCTCCATGTTGAGCTCGTCGGACAGCTGCAGCGGCGGGGCCGGGTAGCCGGCCTGGCTGCCGGCGTGCTCGATCGACGCGGGCTCGACGCCCTCGCCCAGCATCGCCAGCGCCTCGTTGATGAAGGTGCCGATGACCCGGGAGGTGTAGAAGCCGCGGCTGTCGTTGACCACGATCGGGGTCTTGCCGATGGCCAGCGTGTAGTCGAACACCCGAGCCAGCGCCTCGTCAGAGGTCTTCTCGCCCTTGATGATCTCGACCAGCGGCATCTTGTCCACCGGTGAGAAGAAGTGGATGCCGATGAAATCGTCCTGACGCTTCACACCCGTGGCCAGGCCGGTGATGGGCATGGTCGAGGTGTTGGAGCCCAGGATCGCGTTCGGCTCGACGATGTCCTCGATCTCCTGGAACACCTTGTGCTTGAGTTCCTGGTTCTCGAAGACGGCCTCGATGACGAAGTCCACGCCGGCGAAGTCCTTGGGGTCTGCGGTCGGGGTGATCCGGCCCAGCAGCGCGTCGGACTTCTCCTTCGTGGTGCGGCCACGCTCGAGGGCCTTGGCCTCCAGCTTCTCCGAGTAGCCCTTGCCCTTGTTCGCGGCCTCGATGGTGACGTCCTTGAGGACGACGTCGAAACCGGCCTTGGCCGAGACGTAGGCGATGCCGGCGCCCATCATGCCGGCGCCGAGGACGCCGATCTTGGTGATCGGGGTCTTGCCGATGCCTTCGGGACGCGAGCCGCCGGCGTTGATGGCCTGCATGTCGAAGAAGAACGCCTGGATCATGTTCTTGGCGACGTGACCGGTGGCCAACTCGGTGAAGTAGCGGCTCTCGATGCGGCTGGCGGTGTCGAAGTCCACCTGTGCGCCCTCGACCGCGGCGGCCAGGATGGCCCGCGGGGCCGGCATGTTCGCGCCCTTGATCTGCTTACGCAGCAGCGACGGGAACGACGGCAGGATGGCCGCCAGCGCCGGGCTGGCCGGGGTGCCGCCGGGCATCTTGTAGCCCTTGGCATCCCACGGCTGGGTGTGCGCCTCCGGATTGGCCTTGATCCACGCCTTGGCGGCGGGCACCAATTCCTCGACGCTGCCGACCAACTCGTCGACCAGGCCGTTGTCCTTGGCCTTCTTCGGGTTGAACCGGGTGCCCTGGCTCAGCACGTTGACGAAGGCGTTCTGGATGCCGAGCATCCGCACGGTGCGGGTGACCCCGCCGCCGCCGGGCAGCAGGCCCAGGCTGACCTCGGGCAGGCCGATCGCGCTGCCCTTGACGTCCGCGGCGATGCGACGGTGACAGGCCAGCGCGATCTCCAGGCCGCCGCCGAGTGCGGCGCCGTTGATGGCCGCGACGACCGGCACACCCAGGGTCTCCAGCTTGCGCAGGTCGGCCTTGATCTCCTCGACCTCGGCGAAGGCCTCGCCGGCCTGCTCCGGGGTGATCTGGATGATGCCCTTGAGGTCACCGCCGGCGAAGAAGGTCTTCTTGCCCGAGGTGATGACGACGCCGGTGATCGAATCCTTCTCGGCCACAAGGCGTTCGACCGCCTTGTGCATGGATTCCTTGTAGTGCTCGTTCATCACGTTGGCCCCGCCGGTGGGGTCGTCGAGAGTCAGCGTGACGATGCCGTCGGCATCCTTGTCCCACTTGATGGTGTTCTCTGCCATGGTTTCGCTTAGCTCCTAGATTCCGGCGCTCTTAGACGCGCTCGATGATGGTGGCGACACCCATGCCGCCGCCGATGCACAGGGTGATCAGCGCGCGCTTGGCGCCGCGGCGCTCGAGCTCGTCGACCATGGTGCCGGTGATCATGGCGCCGGTGGCGCCCAGCGGGTGGCCCATCGCGATGGCGCCGCCGTTGACGTTGAGCTTCTCGCTCGGGATGTTGAGGTCCTTCTGGAACTTCAGCACCACGGAGGCGAATGCCTCGTTGATCTCCCAGAGGTCGATGTCCTCGGGCTTGAGCCCGGCCCGGTCCAGCACCTTGTGCGCCGCCGGGGTGGGACCGATCAGCATGATGGTCGGGTCGGCACCACTGGTGGCGGTCGCGACGATGCGGGCCCGCGGGGTCAGACCGTTGACCTTGCCGGCCTTCTCGCTGCCGACGACGACCAGCGCGGCGCCGTCGACGATGCCCGAGCTGTTGCCGCCGGTGTGGACGTGGTTGATCTTCTCGACCCAGTGGTACTTCTGCATCGCCACGTCGTCGAAGCCGGCCATCGCGGCCAGGCCCTCGAAGGCGGGGTTCAGCTTGCCCAGGCTCTCCATGGTGGTGCCCGGGCGCATGTGCTCGTCGTGGTCGAGGATCAGCAGACCGTTCTGGTCGCGGACCGGGACGATGGACTTGGCGAAGTAGCCGCCGGACCACGCCGCCGCGGAACGCTCCTGGGACTGCTTGGCGTAGGCGTCGACGTCCTCGCGGCTGAAGCCCTCCAGGGTGGCGATCAGATCGGCGCCGATGCCCTGCGGGACGATGAAGGCGTCATAGTTGGTCGCCGGATCGGACATCATCGCGCCGCCGTCGGAGCCCATCGGGACGCGGCTCATCGACTCCACACCACCGGCGTAGACCAGGTCGTCCCAGCCCGAGCGCACCTTCTGCGCGGCGGTGTTGACGGCCTCGAGGCCGGAGGCGCAGAACCGGTTGAGTTGGAAGCCGCCGACGGTGTCGGGCATGCCTGCGGCGATGACCGCGGTGCGGGCGATGTCGCCGCCCTGGTCGCCGACCGGCGAGACACAGCCCAGGATGACGTCGCTGACCATGTTCTCGTCGATGCCGGGGTGGCGGCGACGCAGTTCGTCGATCAGCCCGGTGACGAGATTGAGCGGCTTGACCTCGGTCAGGGCGCCGTTCTTGCCCTTCCCGCGCGGGGTGCGGATGGCCTCGTAGATGAAGGCTTCTTCGGACATAGGGGTTCCTCGGATTTCAATATGTGGATTTCCGGCACCCTGAGCCTAGCCGGGGATACCGGCGAGTAACCAGCGGCCCCGGCCAACCTGTTGGTTGGTGCCGCTGCGGACCCGCCCCGGCCGGTCGCCATCCGGCCGCCATCCGGTCGGGCGTGAAGCTATCTTCACCGTCGACGCCGGGAGTGGCGTTAGCTTCACAGCCGGCGGGATCTACGCTCACCAGCTATGACGGTCGAACGCCTGCGGCCCTTCAGCGTCAACATCTTCGCCAAGATGTCGGCGCTGGCCGCCCAGGTCGGGGCGGTGAACCTGGGCCAGGGTTTCCCCGATGAGGACGGGCCGCCGGCCATGCTGGAGGCGGCCCGGCAGGCGATCGCCGACGGCATCAACCAGTACCCGCCCGGGTTGGGCATCGCCGAACTGCGGGAGGCGATCGCCGCCCAGCGGCACCGCCGGTACGGCCAGGAGTTCGACCCGGAGAACCAGGTGCTGGTCACCGTCGGCGCCTCCGAGGCCATCGCGGCCGCGATGATCGGTCTGGTCGAACCCGGCACCGAGGTGATCGTCATCGAGCCCTACTTCGACACCTACGCGCCGAACATCGCGATGGCCGGCGCGCACCGGGTGTCGGTGCCGTTGGTGCGCGACGGACGCGGCTTCGCCCTCGATGCCGACGCGGTGCGGGCCGCGATCACCCCGCGAACCCGGGCGATGATCGTCAACTCCCCGCACAACCCGACCGGCATGGTTCTCACCGACGACGAGTGCGGCGCGCTGGCCGAGGTGGCCGTCGAGGCCGATCTGCTGGTGATCTCCGACGAGGTCTACGAACGGCTCACCTTCGACGGCCACACCCACCGGCCGCTGGCGACCTACCCGGGCATGGCGGAGCGGACGCTCACCATCTCCAGTGCCGCCAAGATGTTCAACTGCACCGGCTGGAAGATCGGCTGGGCCTGCGGGACACCTGAACTGGTCGCGGGCGTTCGGGCGGCCAAGCAGTACCTCAGCTACGTCGGCGGGGCGCCGTTCCAGCCGGCGGTGGCCTACGCGCTCAACAACGAGGACGCCTGGGTCGATTCGTTGCGAGACTCACTGCAAGCCAAACGCGACAAGCTGGCCGCCGCGCTCACCGGCCTGGGCTTCGAGGTGCAGAAGAGTTCCGGCACCTATTTCCTCTGCGTCGACCCCCGGCCGCTGGGCTTCGACGACGGCACCGCATTCTGCGAGGAACTGCCGGTGCGGGCCGGGGTGGCCGCGATCCCGATGTCGGCGTTCTGCGAGCCGGGCAACACCCCGGCGGCGTGGAAGCACCTGGTGCGCTTCGCGTTCTGCAAACGCGACGAGACGCTCGACGAGGCGATCCGGCGGTTGGGCTCGCTCAGCCCTTCTTGAGCTTGAGCACCTGCTTGCGCAGGCCGTTGGTCGCGGTGTCCATCGCACCCTTGATGGCCTGCTTGATGAGGAACCCCGGAAGCGGAATGGACGGATCGATCTCAAGGTCGAACCGCACCTTGGTCTTATCGCCCTGCGGGGTCAGGGTGTAGAGGGCCTCCTGGGACCGCATCTGGCCGGCCTTGAGCAGCGTCCAGCCGGCGGTGTTGTCGCCCCAGTGGTACTCGACGGTCTGGTCGTCGGCGATGCCGGCGGCCTTGATCCTCATCTTGACCGTCTTCGGTCGCCCGCCCTTATACGTGTCGATGACCTCGGCACTCTGGTACTGCGGAGACCAGGTGTGGGCGGACTCGACGTCGGCGATGACGTCCAGAATCTCTTCAGGCGTCGCTTCAATAACGACTTCGCGGGAATCTTTGACTGCCATGAATCGACCCTAGCGAGGCCGGAACGGTCTACGGCGAGATTTGGCGGTACGCGTCGACGACCGGTTCCAGTTCGTCCGGCGTCGCGCCGTGCATGATCACCGCGTCAGCGCCGTAGTCGAACTCCCGGCGGATCCGGGCGACGCACTGGTCCGCCGAGCCGGTGGCCGCCGGTTCCAGCCATTCATCGGGGATCAGGGTGGCGATGTGCTCAATCTGCTGCGCGGTCGCCTTGTGGTCGATACCGCCGCCGATGGACTGCACAACGGCATCGGCCCGGAAGCGTTGCAGCACAGCCGGATCCCACTCGTTGGTGCGCACCATCAGATCGCCGTAACCCTGAAGGTAGGTGGCCAGCCGGGCCACCGTCTTCTTCAGTCTCAGGTCCTCGGGCAGATGATCGCCGACGGTGGCGAAGCAGGACCAGACCCGAACGCTGTCCGGGTTCCGGCCGGCCCGCTCTGCGGCCTCCTTGACGGTGCGCACGCACCGCTGCACCGTCTCCGGGGTGAAGTAGGTGTGCAGGATGACGTCGTCGAAAAGCTCGCCGCCCAACCGCAACGTATTGGGACCGAAGGCCACCAGCGCGAGCCTGATGTCCTCGTCGAAGTCCGGGTCGAGCACCATCACCGGATATTTACCGAGCGGGCCGTCGTGGCCGATGATCACCTCCCCGTGCCACAGCCGCCGCATCACCCGGGCGAAGTCGGCCATCTGCGCCGTGGTCACCGGTGGCACCCCGAACGCGGCGTAGATCGCGGCGATGCCACGGCCGATTCCCAGGGTGAACCGCCCACCGGAGAGCCGGTGCATGGTGGTGGCCCAGGATGCGGTGATCAGTGGATGCCTGGTGTTGTGATTCGTTGCCGCAGTGGCGATCTGCATCCTTGTGGTGACCGCGCACGCCGCGCCGGTGAGCGATGAGGCCTCTTTGACATTCCAGCGTTCGGAGATGAATGCGGTGCCGAACCCGAGTTCCTCGCCGCAGCGGGCCTCGTCCATCAGAGTGGCCGGTCCCTCTCCGCCGGCGCCGGCGAGGAGGTAGTAGCCGAGTTCGTCGAGCGGACCGGTCCTCATGTCCGTTCGACCTCGATGGGGACCCCGTTGAGCCAGGCCATTCCCGACAGTGGCTCGACGTCGTCGGGGTCATCGGAGGTCAGTTCGTTCACATTGACCCCACCGGCACGGTTGGCCACCTGCCAGCCGCCGCCGCGGTGCCCCCAGCCGTGCGGGATCGCCACGGCGCCCGGCACGATGTCCTCGGTGAGTGTGGCGGGTAGGGCGATCTTGCCGTACGGCGAACGCACTGCGACATCATCACCGTCGGCGATACCTCGTCGAGCCGCATCGGCGACGTGCATCAGTGCCTTCGGCCCGCGATCACCCCGCATCAACAGCGGCGAGTTGTGCATCCAGGAGTTCTCAGAGCGAGGTTCGCGCATACCGATCAGACGCAGCGGATATTCCGGCGGTGGGACGCGGCGGCTCACCTCCTTGATCGACGCGTCGATCTCGTTGTGCACCAACTGAACCCGGCGACTGCGGTAGCTGATCACCTTGGCCAGCACACCGGTGGCGACGTCCTCGCTGAGTACCTTGCCGTGCGGATACCGGGTCGGTAGGGAGTCGAACGACAGGCCGCCGCGGCGAAGCCCGCCCAGATCTCCGCCGGGGCCGAATCTGACGATCCCGTCGACCACCGGGCGCAGGCTGAAGCGCCGACCCGCCGCCCTCGCGACCGACCGCAATCCGGCCAGCATGCTGAACACCCTGGTGCGCCCGGACATCCGTTGCATGAGATCGTCGATGATGTCCCACTCGGTCCTCGACTGGCCACGGGGTTCGATCACCGCGCGGGTCGCCTGGCGGAAGGGTTTGACGAGGAACGTCTGGGACAGCAGCGGGAAATCCTCCCGCTCGTACATGGTGGTGGTCGGCAGGATGTAGTCGCACTGCGCGGTCGTCTCGGTCACGTAGAAATCAAGAGCGACGGAGAGATCCAGTTTCTTCATCGCGTCGCTCAGTGCGGGACCGTTGGGAACCGAGAGCACCGGATTGCCGGCGCTGACGAACAACGCCCTGATCTGCCCCGTACCTGGTTCCTCGATCTCCTTGGCCATCAACGTCGCCGGCTCACTGCGCACCACATTCCCGAACCCGCCGATGCGGGTGCGGTGCTTGCGGTAGCCGCGACGCAGCAGGGCACCGAAAGCCTTGACAACCCATGATTCGCCCGGGATGCCGAGACTGCCGAACACCGATCCGCCGGGGACGTCGAGGTTGCCGGCGACGAGGTTGACCGCGTCCAGCAGGTAGGTGGTCAGTGTCCCGGAACGCTGACCGGCGCACGTTCCCAGCCGGCCGTAGACGGCCGCCCTCGGCGTCCGCACCAGATCGCGGGCCAGCGCACGGACCGTCTCGGCGGGGACACCCGTCGCGGACTCGGTGCTCTCAGGGGCGAACGGCGCGCACTGCCCTGCCAGCCAGTCGATTCCGTCGGCCTGACGGCCCGCGCGCCCGGAGTCGACGAGTCCTTCGGCGAACATGACCTGCAGCAGAGACAGCAACAACAGAGCGTCGCCGTCCGGTTGGATGCCGAGCCACTCGAACTGGGCGGCGGTCTCGGTCCGGCGCGGATCGATCACCAGAACGCGGCCGCCGCGTTTGACGATCGCGTGCATACGTTCCCGCATCCGCGGCGCCGCGATCAGGCTGCCGTGCGACACGACCGGGTTGGCCCCCATCACCACGAGCAACTCGGTGCGGGAGAGATCCGGGAACGGCACCGACAGCGGGTAGCCGTACAACAGTTGGCTCGCCATCAGTCGCGGGTGTGAATCCTGGGAGGACGCGGTGTAGAGGTGGGATCGCCGGCCGAGACCGGTGAGGAAGAGTGCCACCGCAGGGATGTGGTCGTAACTGAAGGCTCCCGGGTTGCCCGCGTACCAGCCGATGGAAGCGGCACCGTGCCGCGCGTGTATCTCGCTGAGCCGCAACGCGATATCGGCCATCGCCTGGTCCCAGCCGACCTGCTCGAATCCACCGTCGGGTGTTCGCCGCAGCGGCGTGGTCACCCGGTCCGGGTCGTTGACGACCTCGCTGAACGCGATGCCCTTCTGGCAGGCGAAGCCTTCGGAGAGGGGATGGTCCTTGTCCGGTCGCAGCGCCACCAGGCGGCCGTCCTCGACGGTAGCCACCATGCCGCACACCGATTCACAGATACGGCAGTAGGTCGTCTTCTGCTCGGTCGCCATGCTCAGATCCGATAGTCCCGCAGCAACCGCTTGCTGATGATCGTCTTCTGGATCTCGCTGGTGCCCTCGCCGATCAACAGGAACGGGGCGTCCCGCATGAGTCTCTCGATCTCGTACTCCTTGGAATAGCCGTAGCCGCCGTGAATCCTGAAGCTGGCCTGGGTGACCTCGGAGCAGAACTCGCTAGCCAGGTACTTGGCCATGCCCGCCTCCAGATCGTTGCGCTGCCCGGAGTCCTTGAGACGGGCCGCATTGACCATCATCAGGTGTGCGGCCTCCACTTTGGTGGCCATTTCGGCAAGAGAGAACGCGATGCCCTGGTGCTCAGCGATCGGCTTACCGAAGGTGGACCGCTGCTGGGCGTAGCGCACCGCGAGTTCGAACGCCCGGATCGCGACGCCGCAGGCCCGCGCAGCGACATTGACCCGGCCGACCTCCACTCCGTCCATCATCTGCGCGAAACCGCGTCCCGGCGCCCCACCGAGCACATCGCCGGCCGCCGCACGGTAGCCGTCGAAGATCAGTTCGGTGGTGTCGATGCCCTTGTAACCGAGCTTGTCGAGCTTGCCGGGGATGGTGAGGCCGGGCGCGACTTCGCCGAAGCCGGTTGGCTTTTCGATCAGGAACGCGGTGAGGTTGTCGTGCGGTCGCGGCGCACCCTCGTCGGTGCGGACCAGCGTGGCGACCAGCGTGGAACTCGCGCCATTGGTCAGCCACATCTTCTGACCGGTGATCGAGTAGTCGCCGTCGGCGCCCCGCACCGCCCGGGTGCGGATCGCGGCGACATCGGAACCCAGTTCCGGCTCCGACATCGAGAACGCCCCACGGGTCTCGCCGGTGGCCATCGGCGGCAGGAACCGTTGCTTCTGATCCTCGGTGCCGTGCTGACGGATCATGTACGCGACGATGAAGTGTGTGTTGATGACGCCGGAGACGCTCATCCAACCGCGGGCCAGTTCCTCGACGCACAGCGCGTAGGTGAGCAGGGACTCCCCCAGCCCGCCGTACTCGACGGGGATCATCAGACCGAACAGGCCCATCTGCTTCATCTGATCGACGATGGCCTGCGGGTAGGTGTCGGCGCGCTCCAGCTCCTGGGCGTTGGGGATGATCTCCCGATCGACGAATTGCCTTACCGCGGCAATGATTTCGGTCTGAAACTCGGTCAGGCCCAGAGTCGCCGCCAGACGCGTCATATATGCCGGCCGCCGGTGACCTCGAGCACGGTGCCGGTCATGTACGACGACAGGTCCGAAGCGAGGAACAACGCGACGGCGGCGACCTCGGACGGCTCGCCCGCCCGGCCCATCGGCACCTCCGCGAGTTTGGCGTCCCAGATCCGTTGCGGCATGGCTTCGGTCATCGCCGATCGGATCAGACCGGGCTGGATCGCGTTGACCCGCACACCCAGGTGGGCGAGTTCCTTGGCCGCGGCCTTGGTCAACCCGACGATGCCTGCCTTGGCGGCCGAATAGTTGGTCTGACCGACGAAACCGACCTTGCCGGAGATCGACGACATGTTGATGATCGCGCCGCGGCCCTGCTCGCGCATGACCGCCGCCGCCGCGCGGGTTCCGTTCCAGGTGCCTTTGAGGTGTACGTCGATCACCTCGTCGAAGTCCTGCTCGGTCATCTTGCGCATCGTCGCATCGCGGGTGATGCCGGCGTTGTTGACCATGATGTCGAGGCCGCCGAAGGCATCCAGGGCCACGGCGATCAGCGCGTCGACGTCGGCGGCGGAGGTCACGTCGCAGCGCACCCCCCGGGCGAGGGCGGCTGAGCCGAGGCCTTCGGCGGCGGCCTGGGTTGCCTCGAGGTTCAGGTCGCCGAGAACCACTCGGGCGCCCTCGGCGAGGAATCGCTCGGCGATCGCAAGGCCCAGCCCCTGGGCCCCGCCGGTGATGACCGCGGTTCGTCCGGCCAGCAATGCCATCCGATCACCCTCCTGCCAGGCCCCATGTCGTGGCCGGTTGGGCCGATCGTATTTGATGAGCCGATGTTCCCCGAGCCTGCGGTCGGCGATGACGACTTCCGCGAGATCCTCGCCCAGACCCGCCACTTCATCCGCTCGGTGGTGCTGCCCAGGGAGACCGAGATCGCCGAGAGCGACCGGATCCCCGACGATCTGCGCGAGCAGGCCAAGCGGATGGGTCTGTTCGGCTATGCGATCCCGCAGGAGTGGGGCGGCCTCGGACTGAACATCGTTCAGGACGTCGAACTCGCCTTGGAGTTGGGCTACACCTCGTTGTCGGTGCGGTCGATGTTCGGTACCAACAACGGCATCGCCGGGCAGGTGCTGGTCGGCTTCGGCACCGAGGAACAGAAGGCCCGTTGGCTGGAGGCGATGGCCGCCGGTGACGTCGTCGCCTCGTTCGCGCTCACCGAGCCCGGTGCGGGCTCCAACCCGTCGGGGCTGCGCACCAAAGCCGTTCGCGACGGCCAGGATTGGGTGATCTCCGGGCAGAAGCGCTGGATCACCAACGCCCCGGCGGCGGACCTCTTCGTGGTGTTCGCCCGCACCCGGCCCGCCGACGACGACGGCGCCGGCATCGCGGTGTTCCTGGTGCCCGCCGACGCGCCCGGCGTCGAGGTGGGCGTCAAGGACGCCAAAATGGGTCAGGAGGGTGCCTGGACGTCCGACGTCTACTTCACCGACGTCCGGGTCGGACCCGACGCGCTGATCGGTGGCAGTGAGGACATCGGATACCGGGCCGCACTCACCTCGCTGGCCCGCGGCCGGATCCATATCGCCGCGCTGGCGGTCGGCACCGCGCAGCGCGCCCTGGACGAGTCGGTGGCCTTCGCCGCAAGCGCCACCCAGGGCGGAACGCCGGTCGGGACTTTCCAACTGGTGCAGGCGATGCTGGCCGACCAGCAGACCGGAGTGGCGGCCGGGCGGGCGTTGGTGCGCGATTGCGCACAGAAGTGGCTGACCGGAGAGGACCGCCGGATCGCACCCTCGGTCGCCAAGGTGTTCTGCACGGAGATGGCCGGCACGGTCGCGGACCTGGCCGTCCAGGTTCACGGTGGGACCGGCTACATGCGCGGCGTCCCGGTCGAACGGATCTATCGCGACGTCCGGTTGCTCCGCCTCTATGAGGGGACCAGCGAGATTCAGCGGCTCATCATCGGCGGCGGGCTGATCAAGGCGGCACACAGGCCGGCGGAGTGATTGTTGTGGCCAGGGCCGGGATCGAACCGGCGACCTTC
>NZ_JAFMJZ010000191.1 GCF_017853185.1 Mycolicibacterium sp. | reverse complement strand
CCGCCGACTCCCCGGACGCCGACCCGTTCGCCGTCACCTGCGCGATCGACTGGCTGCTCTACGACTGGCTGATGGCCCACCGCGACGGACCCGACAGCGCCGAGATCGTCTTCCCCAAGGGCTTCGAAGGAGACGCCGCATTGGTGGTGTCCGCGGCAGCCGCCTCGGTGGCCGCGCGCGCGACCTTCGACCCGGGGCTGGTGCTCACGCCCCGCTAGCTCAGGTCGGCGTTGGACCGCGGGAAGCCGCCGCCCTGCGGGAACAGCGGGAACACCACGTCGTCGAGTTTCTCCGCGTCACCGGCGGTCCGGTTCACCGTCGCGCCCCAGATGTTGCCGTCCGGCGAGACCGCCAGCGCCCAGGCGTGGCCGTGGGTGTCCTGGCGGACCACCTCGGGATCGCCGGTCACCGCGCCGGTGGCCTGGGCCAGTCGGACCGCCACGGTCTGCTTGGTGTTGATCAGGTTCACCAGGACGGTGCCCTCCAGCGCAGCGCAGCCGGCCACCCCGGGCCGGTCCGGCCAGGTCCACACCACGGTGGCCTTGCCGTCGGGCCCGATCCGCTGCAACCGGTCACCGGCCGGGGACCGGTCGGTGACGTAGAGCGCCTTGTCGGCCGGGTCGAGGCACAACCCGCCGCCGGAGCCCAGCCCACTGAGCGCGGTCGTCGGGGGAGCCTGGTCCACCGTCGTCGGCTGCTCGATCCGGATCACCTTGCCCGCCAGGGACTTCGGATCGTTGGCCGCACCCGGGTCCCCGGCGTCGCCGGTCTGCACCACCAGGGTCGTCGGGCTGGTGAAGATGAGCGAGCCGGTGTTGCCTCCGGCGCCCTTGGGGATTCCGGTCAGCAGATCCTTGGGCTTGTCACCCTCGGCGATCCGGATCACCCGGTTGTCGGTCGGGGTGCTCACGTAGGCGTAGGTCAGCCGGTCCTGGGAGTAGGTCGGCGACTTCACGATCGACATCAGGCCGCCGTCCCCGCTGCCGTCCACCGGAATCGTCATGACGACCTTCGGCTCGGCCGAGACCGAGATCTCCTTGACCGCACCGGTGGTGCGCTCGGCGACCAGGGCGGTCTTGCCGTCGGGCCCCATGATCAGGCTGCTGGTGCTCTCCAGGCAGCCCTGCATGACCCCGGGCGCGGGGCAGGCCTTGGGGAACGGCTTGGCCGGCAGCGGCGGCGGCGGGGGCGGCGTCGACGACGGGCCGGCCCCGTACTGCGGCGGCGTGGTGAACGGCTGGGACACCGCGTTGTCGAAGTGCGCACAGCCGGCCGTCAGCGCCGTCGCGGCGCTCAGCGCCATCAGGACCCGACCCATTCGCATGCCCGCCAGGTTACGCGGCCACAGCCCAGCCGAATCCCGGGCCTAAATCCCGGGTTTGGGCCCTGGTTGCACTTACGCTCAGGTCGTGACGAGCCAGAACCCCGACCCCGGCTGGCAGCGCCCGGCCTCTGCCCGGCTGGTCGATCCCGAGGATGACCTCGGGTCGGTGAGCTACGGCGACCACGAGACCACCCGGATCACGCCGTACAACGCCCCGGCGGCCACGCCGGTCGCTGATCCGGCGCCGTGGGAGCCGCCGCCAGGCGCGGCCCCGACCGGATACGACCTGCTCAACCCCGAACCGTTGCCCTACGTGCAGCCGCAGGCCGAGGCCGCGCCGCACCCGATGCCGGCGCCGGTGCAGATCGTGCCGTCCGACGGGGACGACGAGTCCAGGGCCGGCAGGCGCGGAACCCAGGACCTCGGTCTGCTGTTGCTGAGACTGGCGTTGGGCGTGGTGTTCATCGCCCACGGCCTGCAGAAGGCCTTCGGCTGGTGGGGCGGTCCCGGCCTGGACGGCTTCAAGACCACGCTGGCCGAGGCCGGCTACCAGAACGCCGGGATTCTGACCTACGTCGCCGCGGGCGCCCAGATCGCCGCGGGCGTGCTGCTGGTGTTGGGCCTGTTCACCCCGGTGGCCGCCGCGGGTGCGCTGGCCTTCCTGGTCAACAGCGTGCTGGTGACCTTCGACTCGCAGCAGCGCAAGGGCAGCCTGTTCGTGTTCGGCCCCGACGGTGCCGAATACCTGCTGGTGCTGACCGCGCTGGCGGTCGCCATCATCCTGTCCGGGCCTGGCCGCTACGGCTTCGACGGCGGTCGGGGCTGGGCGAGACGGCCGTTCATCGGGTCGATCATCGCGCTGCTGCTCGGCGTGGCCGGCGGCGTGGCCGGCTGGTTGTTCCTGCGCGGCAACAACCCGTTCGCCTAGCGATGGGATCCGACGGCTCAGCGTGAATACGGGTCGGGTACCCGCCCGCCGCTGACGTCGTTCAGCGTCGGCAGCGTCGCGAAGGTGACCGCCGGCAGCAGCACCTCGGAGCCGTCCTGCCGGCAGGCCCGCGCCCAGCCGCCGCGGCTGAACCGCAGGCCCTCGACGTGCGTCCACGGCACCGTCTTACTGGACAGCAGGGTGCGCGCGGTGACGTCGTTGCGGTCGGCGACGGTGCGATACCGCACGATCGCCAACGACATCAACAGGGGCAACACCAGCAACAACAGTCCCGATGGCCACCAGAACGGCGCCAGGGTCAGCGCGCACAGCGCCAGGAAACCCGACGCCACATGCGCCATCGGGGAGATCCGGATCACTACTGCGTCGTCGTCCCCAGGGCTGGCCATACCCGCATTCTGGCACGCCGGGGATTTGACGCTTGACCTGTGCCGCGACTAATCTGCACGGTATGTCGACCGGCGGAAACCTTGTAGTAGGCCAGCGCGTTGGTGCGCTCGTCCCTACTCGGGTCTAGTCAGTCGCACCAGCGCGCAACCCTCGCACAGCCGCCGAAGGCTGCCGGGGGTTTTTTAATGCCCGAAACGATATCGAGGAGCATCACGTGAGCGCACCCGCCACCCGAGCGCCCGAGCCGTCGGCCGATCCGTCAGCCGGGCACGCCCCGACCAACGGCGCTCCGCACGCCAAGTCCGCTGCCAAGCGGGTCGCCCCGGTCCAGATGACCGGCGCCGAAGCCGTCGTCCGCTCGCTGGAGGAGCTCGGCGTCGACACCATCTTCGGCATCCCCGGCGGCGCGGTGCTGCCGGTCTACGACCCGCTCTACGACTCGAAGGTGCGCCACGTCCTGGTCCGCCACGAGCAGGGCGCCGGCCACGCGGCCAGCGGCTACGCCCATGCCAGCGGCCGCGTCGGCGTCATGATGGCCACCTCCGGCCCGGGCGCGACCAACCTGGTCACCCCGCTGGCCGACGCCCAGATGGACTCCATCCCGGTGGTCGCCATCACCGGGCAGGTCGGCCGCGCACTGATCGGCACGGACGCCTTCCAGGAGTCCGACATCACCGGCATCACCATGCCGATCACCAAGCACAACATCCTGGTGCGCGAGGGTGACGACATCGCCCGCTCGATGGCCGAGGCATTCCACATCGCGGCCACCGGCCGCCCCGGCGCGGTGCTGGTCGACATCCCCAAGGACGTGCTGCAACTGCAGTGCACCTTCTCCTGGCCGCCGCAACTGGAACTGCCCGGCTACAAGCCGAACACCCGTCCGCACGGCCGCCAGATCAAGGAAGCCGCCAAGCTGATCACCGAGGCCCGCAAGCCGGTGCTCTACGTCGGCGGCGGGGTGATCCGCGGCGATGCGACCGAGGAACTCAAGGAACTGGCCGAGCTCACCGGCATCCCGGTGGTCACCACCCTGATGGCCCGCGGCGCCTTCCCGGACAGCCACGCCCAGAACCTCGGCATGCCCGGTATGCACGGCACGGTCGCCGCGGTGGCGGCCTTCCAGCGCTGCGATCTGATCATCGCCCTGGGCGCCCGCTTCGACGACCGGGTGACCGGCAAGCTGGACTCGTTCGCCCCGGGCGCCAAGGTGATTCACGCCGACATCGACCCGGCCGAGATCGGCAAGAACCGGCATGCCGACGTGCCGATCGTGGGCGACATCAAGAACGTCATCCACGATCTGCTGGATGCGTTGCGCCGCAAGGCCGGCGGTCCGGACCGGATCGGCAACGAGGGCGTCGGCGATCCCGATCTGGCGGAGTGGTGGTCCTACCTCAACGGCGTCCGGGACGCCTACCCGCTGAGCTACGCCCCGCAGAGCGACGGCAGCCTCTCGCCGGAGTACGTCATCGAACGCCTTGGCAAGATCGCCGGACCGGAGGCGGTCTATGTCGCCGGCGTCGGCCAGCACCAGATGTGGGCCGCGCAGTTCATCGAGTATGAGAACCCGCGCACCTGGCTGAACTCCGGCGGCCTGGGCACCATGGGCTACGCCGTCCCGGCGGCCATGGGCGCCAAGATGGCCTGCCCGGACAAAGAGGTGTGGGCCATCGACGGCGACGGCTGCTTCCAGATGACCAACCAGGAACTGGCCACCTGCGCCATCGAGGGCGTGCCGATCAAGGTCGCGCTGATCAACAACGGCAACCTGGGCATGGTGCGGCAGTGGCAGACGCTGTTCTACGGCGAGCGTTACTCCAACACCAACCTGTCCACCCACAGCCAGCGCATCCCGGACTTCCTCAAGCTGGCCGAGGCGCTCGGTTGCGTCGGATTGCGTTGCGAGCGAGCCGAAGACGTCGACGACGTGATCAACCAGGCGCGGGCGATCAACGACCGCCCGGTGGTGATCGACTTCATCGTCGGCGCCGACGCCCAGGTGTGGCCGATGGTGGCCGCCGGCACCGGCAACGACGAGATCATGGCGGCCCGCAACATCCGGCCGCTGTTCGACGAGGACAACTCCGAGGGGCGCGCCTGATGAGTGCTAGTACTTCTGGTCCTTCCAGGACTGTCACCCACACCCTGTCGGTGCTCGTCGAGGACAAGCCCGGCGTGCTGGCCCGCGTGGCTGCGTTGTTCTCGCGGCGCGGGTTCAACATCCAGTCCCTGGCGGTCGGTCCGACTGAGCAGAAGGACATGTCGCGGATGACCATCGTGGTCACCGCCGAGGAGACTCCGCTGGAGCAGATCACCAAGCAGCTCAACAAGCTCATCAACGTGATCAAGATCGTCGAGCAGGACGACGACCACATGGTCGCCCGCCAGCTGGCACTGATCAAAGTGCGCGCCGATGCCGGCACCCGCGGTCAGGTCATCGAAGCGGTGAACCTGTTCCGCGCCAAGATCATCGACGTCTCCACCGAGTCGCTGACGATCGAGGCCACCGGCACCCAGGAGAAACTCGAAGCGCTGCTTCGGGTGCTCGAACCGTATGGCATCCGCGAG
>NZ_JAFMJZ010000190.1 GCF_017853185.1 Mycolicibacterium sp. | reverse complement strand
AGGCCAGGTCGTGCTTCTCCACCAGCACCACCGACAGCCCGCGGGTGGCAGCGTCCAGGGCGATACCGGCGCCGGTGATCCCACCGCCGATCACCACCACGTCGACGGCGCCGCCGTCGCCGAGGACCGCCAGGTCGGCGCGGCGGCGGGTGGCGCTCAGTGCTGTGCTGATGGCGTTGCTCATGGCTGCAGGTATCCGTTCAGCGCGTGGGACAGTTCTCGTGCGCGGGAGTCCGCGTCGAGGATCTCCTCGACGATCTGTCCGGACTGGACCACCGACTGGGTGAACAGCAGGACCATCGCGGCCAGCTCGCGCGGATCGCCCACCCGAATCGTCTTGTCGGCCTGGGCTTTCCGGATCTCCTCGGCGACCATGTCGATCAGCACCTGCTGACTGACGCCGAGCCGGTCGGTGATGTAGACCATCGCCAGTTCGGGAGCCGAACGCAGCACGGTGAGAATCAGGTCGTCGCTGCGCAGCCGGCCGGCCACGTCGACGATCCGGGCGACCAGCGCCTCGCGACCGGACCCGGCCGGCGGGCTTTCCCGCCAGGTGCCCACGACGCGTTCGGTCAGCAGCGCGGCCAGGATGGTGCGGGTATCCGGCCAGCGCCGGTACACGGTCGGGCGGCTCACTCCCGCCCGCCGGGCGATCTCGGCCAGCGTGACCCGCTCGACGCCGAAGTCGCGCACACAACTGGCGGCCGCGGCGAGGATCCGATCTCCGGTGTCGACCGCCTCGGCGTTACTGATTGACAACATCTGTAATACTGTAACCCATGTCAGATGCTGATAGCGCCTTGTTGCCGCCGATGGCCTGGAACGCCTGGGGAGACCCGGCCCTGGCCAAACCGCTGTCCCCCGCGATCCGCACCCTGCTGGAGCAGGCACTCGGGGTGTCGGGAATCGATCACCCCGCGCCGGGGATCGGCGAGGTCCAGTTGGCCCCCTCGGCCCTGCCTCGCGAACACCGCGACGGTCTGGCGGCCATCCTCGGCGCGGACCACCTGCGCGACGGCGACATCGACAGGTTGATGCGCGCGGGCGGCAAGTCCACCCCGGATCTGCTGCGCCGCAGGGAGATTCGCCAGGAAGCCCCCGATGCCGTGCTACTCCCGGGTTCTGAGGACGAGGTCGCCGCGATCCTGGCGTACTGCACGGCGCACCGCATCGCGGTGGTGCCGTTCGGTGGCGGATCCAGCGTGGTCGGCGGCGTCGACCCGATCCGCGCGGGCTTCGATGCGGTCGTCACCCTGGATCTGCGCCGATTCGACGCCCTGCACTGGCTCGACGAGGTCTCGGGCGAGGCTGAACTCGGCGCCGGGCTCACCGGGCCCGACGCCGAACGACTGCTCGGCGACCGCGGCTTCTCGCTGGGGCACTTCCCGCAGAGCTTTCGCTACGCCACCATCGGCGGGTTCGCCGCCACCCGGTCCTCAGGCCAGGACTCGGCGGGCTACGGCCGGTTCAACGACATGGTCCGCGGGATGCGGGTGCTGACACCGGCGGGTGCACTGGACCTGGGCCGCGCGCCGGCCTCGGCCGCCGGACCGGACCTGCGTGAGTTGTTCATCGGCTCCGAGGGCGTCTTCGGCGTCATCACCCGGGTGCGGGTACGGGTGCATCCGGTTCCGGAGAGCGTGCGCTACGAGGCGTGGTCGTTCCCCGACTTCGGCACCGGGGCCGCCGCCCTGCGCGCGGTGACCCAGACCGGCGCCGGGCCCACCGTGCTGCGACTGTCCGACGAAGTGGAGACCGGCATCAACCTGGCCACCACCGGCAGCATCGGCGAGCAGAGCATCACCGGCGGATGTCTGGCCATCACGGTGTTCGAGGGCAGCCCCGCCCACACCGAGAGCCGGCACGCCGAGACCCGCGCCATCATGGCCGCCCACGGCGGCACGTCGCTGGGTGAGCAGCCCGCCAAGGCCTGGGAGCACGGCCGCTACGACGCCCCGTATCTGCGCGACTCACTGCTGACCGCCGGCGCGCTGTGCGAGACCCTGGAGACCGCGACGTCGTGGTCGAACCTGCCGGCGTTGAAGTCGGCGGTCACCGAGGCCCTGACGCAGGCGCTGACCGCAAGCGGCACACCGGCTCTGGTGATGTGCCACATTTCGCACGTCTACCCCACCGGAGCCTCGCTGTACTTCACCGTCGTCGCCGGCCAGCGCGGCGACGCCGCGCAGCAGTGGCACGCCGCCAAGATCGCGGCCTGCGACGCCATCGTGTCCCACGGCGGCACCATCACCCACCATCACGCCGTCGGCGCCGACCATCGGCCGTGGATGACCGCGGAGATCGGCGAGTTGGGCGCGCAGGTGTTGCGGGCGGTCAAACAGACCCTCGACCCGGCCGGAATCCTGAATCCGGGCAAGCTGATTCCGTGAGCACCCAACGCAACATCGGGCGCGTCACGGTTCTGACGAATCCGATGGCCGGTCACGGCAACGCCCCGCACGCCGCCGAGCGAGCGGTGGCCAGGTTCCAGCAACTCGGAATCGACGTCGTCCAGATCGTCGGTCGCGACGCCGCCCATGCCCGCCAACTGGTGGACGGGGCGGTGGCCGGTGGCACCGACGCACTCGTGGTGATCGGCGGTGACGGGGTGATCCGGCTGGCGCTGCAGTCGTTGGCCCGCAAGAAAATTCCGCTCGGGATCGTGCCGGCCGGCACCGGCAACGACCACGCCCGCGAATACGGCATTCCGGTCGGCGATCCGGAAGCGGCCGTCGACGTCATCGCGGCCGGCCACACCGAGGCGGCTGATCTGGGACTCATCCGTACCGCCGACGGTGCGAGCACCTGGTTCGGCACGGTCGCGGCGACCGGGTTCGACTCACTGGTCAGCGATCGGGTCAACCGGATGAGTTGGCCGCACGGCCGGATGCGCTACAACGTGGCGATGGTGGCCGAGTTGTCACAGCTTCGGCCGCTGCCGTTCCGGCTTCTGCTCGACGGCGAACGCGAGATCGTCGCCGATCTGACGCTTGCGGCGATCGGCATCACCCGCAGCTACGGCGGCGGCATGCAGATCTGCCCGAATGCCGACCACTCCGACGGACTGCTGGACATCACCATGGTGGCGGCCGGTTCCCGGCTCAGGCTGATCCGGCTGTTCCCCACCGTGTTCAAGGGCACCCACGTCGACCTCGACGAAGTGACCACCGCACGGGCCCGGACCCTCACCATTGCCTGCCCGGGCATCAACGCCTACGCCGACGGCGACTTCGTCGGTCCGCTGCCCGCGGAGATCTCCGCGGTGCCGGAGGCGGTGCATATCCTCGTCAGGCCGTAGGCTGTCGGCCGGAAAAGCGTTCGAGGGGGTTCGATGGATTACAACTGGCTCAGCCCGAAGGCCGAAGCACGCCCGGCCGGCGAGAAGGGCTGGGGCTCGTATGCGGTCGAGCCCATCGAGGCCGGGGAGACCGTCGCCGCCTTCGGTGGCCACATCGTGCCGCTGGCGGTGCTGCAGACCTTCAGTGACGACCGACAGGGCCGGTCGATCCAGGTGGACGCCGATCTCTACCTGGTTTCCGGCGACACCCCGGATCCCGGCGACATGCTCAATCACTGCTGCGAGCCCAACTGCGGCCTGCTCGGCCAGATGCTGCTGGTCGCCATGCGCGACATCGCACCGGGCGAGGAGTTGTCCTTCGACTACGCGATGTGCGACGCCAGCGACTACGACGAGTTCCGCTGCCTCTGCGGCGAGCCCACCTGCCGCGAGATCGTCACCGGTTCGGACTGGCGCGACCCGGTCCTGCAGGAGAAGTACGCCGGCTGGTTCTCGCCGTATCTGGCCCGTCGGATCGCAGCACTTCCCGCTCGCGGGAAGTAGGGCGTTCTAGCCGACGCCGCGACTGAGCCAGCTGACCTCACCGGTCTCGCCGCCGTCGCGGTAGGCCTCGAGGGCCTCGTCCCAGGCGGTGCCGAGCACCGTGTCGAGTTCGGAGGCCAGCGTGTCGGCACCGGCCGACATCAGCGACCGCAGCCGCATCTCGCCGACCATCACGTCACCGTTGGCGCTCATCGCCCCGCTCCACAGACCCAGCTGCGGGGTGTGGCAGAACCGCTGACCGTCGACGCCGGGGCTCGGGTCCTCGGTGACCTCGAAGCGCAGCACCGACCACGACCGCAGGGCATTGGCCAGCCGGGCGCCGGTCCCCACCGGACCCACCCAGTTGGTGACCGCGCGCAGCTGGCCGGGCATGGCCGGCTGCGGGGTCCACTTCAAATTCGCCCCTGCATTCAGGGTCGATGACAACGCCCACTCGACATGTGGGCACACCGCCGCGGGTGAGGAGTGGAGATAGACCACTCCGGTCGTCGCGTCGGCAAACTGGTTCGACGCACGCATAACTTCTCCTTCGGCTTCCACTAGGGACGTCTTCCCCAACGACCTGGTGTTTTCCGAAGATGAAGTTGTGTCGTACGTGTCTATTGTGCCCCGTGGTGCCTATGTTGCGCTAGTCCGGGTCGAACTCTCTCAGAACTTCGCCAGACAACGCCGGCCAGAGCGGTTTGGCCCAGTCGCCGAAGTCCCGGTCGGTGAGCACCACCAGGGCCAGGTCACGGGCCGGATCGACCCAGATGAAGGTGCCGGACTGGCCGAAATGTCCGAAGGTCGCCGGCGAGTTGTCGGTCGAGGTCCAGTGCGGGGACTTGCTCCCCCGAATCTCGAACCCCAGTCCCCAGTCGTTGGGCTTCTGCATGCCGTAACCAGGCACGACGCCGTCCAGGCCGGGGAATGCCACGCTGGTCGCCAGGGCGTGCATCTCGGCCGACACGGTGCGCGGACGCAGCAGGTCTCCGGCGAATGCGGCCAGGTCGGCCACCGTGGAGACCGCCCCGTAGCCGGCCGCCGCGGCGCCGCCGTCCAGGCTGGAGGACGCCATGGCCAGCGGCTCGAACACCGATTCGGCCAGGTAGCGGCCGGCCTCGATGCCGGAATCCCGTTCGAGGGTCTCGGCCAGGACGGTGAAGCCGTAGTTGGAGTAGATCCGCTTGGCCCCGGGCCGGGCGAGGATCTCCGGGGTCTGCATCGCATAACCGGCCGCGTGGGCCAGCAGGTGCCGCACCGTCGATCCGGGCGGGCCCGCAGGGGTGTCGAGGTCGAAGACGCCCTCCTCGACGGCGATCTGGGCGGCGCGGGCCATCAGGGGCTTGGTCACCGAGGCCAGTCGGTACCGGCGAGTGGTGTCGCCGTAGGCCGCGCGCACCCCGGCCGGTCCGATGACGGCGGCCGACGCACTGGGCACCGGCCAGTCGGCGATCAGATCCAGAGCAGACATCGCCGTCAACCTATCCCGGCTGGGGTCTGATCGCGGCGTTCCTCCTCCGCCGGTGGACCGGC
>NZ_JAFMJZ010000189.1 GCF_017853185.1 Mycolicibacterium sp. | reverse complement strand
TGGTAGGTCGGCAGCGGCCACAAGTCGTCGGCCACAACGCTTTCCAGCGTGTCAGCAGCCGCCCGCACGGCTGCCATCGCGGGCAGCAGGGCGTCACGGGCGTGCAATGCCTCATCGAAGCTGCCTTCGACATGGGTCGACAAAGCACCCTTGAGCACCGAGAGCGCCTCGGTCAGATCGTTGATCGGGTTCGACACCGCGTGCAGCAAAGTGGTGTCGGCCTCGATTCCGGCCGCCTTCAGCGCCGTGACGTTGCCTGCCAATTCGGTCTGGTAACGCAGTGCCGCAGGCAGGATCACGGTCGTGCCGATCTCCAGTGCAAGCTTGGCTTCCACCGCGATGGTCAGCGAGTACTGCTCGATCCGGACCTCATATCGGCTGTGCAACTCCCGCTCGCTGAACACACCGTACTTTTCGAACAGCGCGATGCTCTCGGGCTTGATCAGTTCGGGCAGGGCGTCCGGCGTGGTCTTGAGATTGAGCAGGCCCCGCTCTGCCGCCTCGAGCTGCCAGTTCTCCGAATACCCGTCGCCGTTGAACACCACCGCACCGTGCTCGGTGATGATGTCGGTCAGCAGGGTCTGCACCGCGGAGTCGAAGTCTGCTCCATCGGCGACCGCCGCCTCCAGAACCGTGGCGACGTAGTCGAACGAATCGGCCATGATCGTGTTCAGGATGATCATCGGCACCGCGACCGTCTGACCCGAGCCCGGCGCGCGGAATTCGAAACGGTTGCCGGTGAATGCGAAGGGGCTGGTGCGGTTCCGGTCACCCGGATCGGTCGGCAGCGCCGGCAGGGTGTCGACGCCGATATGCATGACCCCCTTACCTTTTGACGACGTCGCGGCGCCCTTGGCGATCTGCTCGAACACATCGGCCAACTGGTCGCCCAGGAAGATCGAGATGATGGCGGGCGGTGCCTCGTTGGCGCCGAGCCGGTGGTCATTGGTCGCCGAGGCGACCGAGACGCGCAGCAGTCCGCCGAATTTGTGCACGGCACGAATGACCGCCGCGCAGAAGACCAGGAACTGTGCGTTCTCATGCGGGGTGTCGCCGGGCACCAGCAGGCTGCCGAATTCCGAATTGCCCATGGAGAAGTTGACGTGCTTGCCTGACCCGTTGACGCCGGCGAACGGCTTCTCGTGGAACAGGCACTCCATACCGTGTTTCTTGGCGATCGTCTTGAACACCGTCATCAGCAACTGCTGATGATCGGAGGCGATGTTGGCGCGCTCGAACATCGGGGCGATCTCGAACTGTCCGGGTGCCACCTCGTTGTGCCGGGTCTTGGCGGGGATCCCGAGTTTGAACAGTTCGCGTTCGGTGTCCATCATGAAGCCCAGCACCCGCTCGGGCACCGCGCCGAAGTAGTGGTCGTCGAACTCCTGACCCTTGGGCGGCTTGGCGCCGAACAGCGTGCGGCCGGCGTTGATCAGGTCAGGGCGTGCCAGGAAAAAGTGTCTGTCGACCAGGAAGTACTCCTGCTCCGGACCGCAGAAAGAGACGACGCGCTCGAAGTCGTTGTGCCCGAACAGCTTCAGGATGCGTTCGGCATGGGTTCCCATGGCCTGCTGACTGCGCAGGAGCGGTGCCTTGTAATCCAGTGCTTCGCCGGTCATTGACATGAACACCGTCGGAATGCAGAGGGTGTTGCCGTTCGGGTTCTCCAGGATGTAGGCCGGGCTGGTCACGTCCCATCCGGTGTAGCCGCGCGCCTCGAAGGTGCTGCGCAGACCGCCCGACGGAAAACTGGAGGCATCCGGCTCGCCCTGGATCAGGGTCTTTCCGGCGAACTCGGCCATGGTCTGGCCGTCGGAGACCGGCTCGAGGAAGCTGTCGTGCTTCTCGGCGGTCAGCCCGGTCATCGGGTAGAAGACGTGCGCGTAGTGGGTGGCCCCCTTCTCCAACGCCCAGTCCTTCATCGCCGCCGCGACAGAGTCGGCGACCGACGGATCGAGCTTCTGGCCGTTGTCGATGGTCGCGACCACGGACCTGTAGATCGACTTGGGCAGCCGGCCGCGCATCACCGCCTTGGTGAAGACGTTGGACCCGAAGATCGAACCGGGCTCTTCTTCCGGGACGAAGCTCACCGCCGGAGGCACATAGGCCTCCACGCTGTTGATCGCCTGAAGCCGGACCGTGTTTCCGCTCAACTCGTTTCCTCCGCACCCAAGACATCCGCATCTTCACCGCAGATGTGTGATGGGGTCAGGCTAGGAACGCTCGATGGCGAACGTGTTACGTCCGCGTCACCACCAGTGTGCTGAGACGGACCCCACACGCAGCCCGGCGGAACTAGATGTGCTGCTGGACGGCCCGCATCCGGTCACGCCACCAGGTGACGACGGCTGGGTCGGTGATCGCGAAGCGTTCCAGCGCAACGGGATCGGGCCCCGGCGGCATCGGGGCCACCGGGAGCCGGCCGTCGACCGGGCGCAGCGACCTGCCCTCGCTGACCACATCACCGTCCATCAGGGTCGCGGCCACCTCGCAGGCGAATCCGGTTTCGGGCAGCACGGCCGCCAGCGCCAGCGCACCGCACAGTCCGATGGTGCTCTGCGGGGCGGCGGCCACCACACCCGGCAGCCCGCTCTCGTCGGCGACCCGCATCGCGCGGCGGACTCCGCCCATCGCCCCGACCCGCAGGACGACGATATCGGCCGAACCCGCGAGATCGCGGGCCAGCGGATCCTGTGCGTCACGCAGCGCCTGCTCGACGGCCACCGGAACGTCGATTCTCCTTCGCAGCAAAGCGATTTCGCCAAGTGTGGCGCACGGTTGCACGACGAACTCCAGTCCCCCGGCGGCACGGTCGAGGGCCGTCACCGCGGAGGTCGCCGCATCGACATCCCATCCGCCGTGGGCGACGGCACGGATGGCTCCGGAGGGGCCGAGTGCGTCGCGAACCGCCTCGAGGCGCACCGCATCGTCGGCGGGCGATCCGTTCACTCGTACCGCGGCGGACTGACAGCCGGATTCGGCGACGATCTGCCGTGCCCGCATCGGATCCACCGCCGGCACCGACACCGACACCGGTATCCGTCCGCGGACGGGATCGGGCCAGCCCACGGTGCCGACCTCGATCGCGGCGGTCAGCCAGCGGGCGGCGCGGACGTCATCGCAGTCGCGAGGCGCGCTGAACTCGCCCCAGCCCTGTGGACCCTCGACCAGCATGCCCTGGTAGACACGGCAACCGTCGAGTTCGTCGGTGAGCGGAATGGCGACGATCGGCGCGTGATCGAAGTCGATCCACGTCTTCATCGCACTGTCTTCACTGCATCTACCGGTTCGCCCGCGGCGACCAGTAGGCGAGCATCTCGGCGAAGGTGTCGAAGGCCGGCGCGGAGTATCCGTAGGTGGCCTCGAAGTGAATGCTCAGCGGGAATCCGAGATCGGCAACCCCGTCGATCACCCGTTTGTAGAGGTCGACGATCATCGTCCGCTTATCCGCGGGTTCGGCGGCGGCCAGCGTCTTGACAAACTCCTGCTCGGCGGCGACGGCGGCGTTACCGGGATCCTGAATGAGCCAATTGATCAGCCCCACACGGCTTTCCACCTTCGGAACGAAGCCGAAGGACAAAAGGATCTCCGGGCGGTGCTCGCTGCTGCGGGTGAACGAGGTGAGGAACTCCACGATGGCGTCGGAGTAGAGCAACTGGGTCATGCCATAGGTGGCGCCGCGGTCGCACTTGAACCCGAACCGGCCGGCCTCGTCCTCGCGGGTCGGAATCAGGATCGCCCCCCGGTTGGCGACCAGGTCGCCGTACAGCGCCAGGGCGTCGGTCGGCGCCACGCCGGAGCCCTCGCCGTCGGCCATGGTGCGCGGCACACCGACGAAGGCGATGCCCTCCATGCCGGAGTCGATCAGTTCGACGAGCCGGTGACGCAAGGCGGTCTCGTCGGAGAAGGCGGTCACCTGGGTGCACAGGCCGCGGACACCGGGCAACTCCGGGGAGATCATCCGCCAGTAGTCCAGAACGTCGAGTTTGGGCTTCATCTCCACCGGACGGCCCTCGTCCTCGTCGATCATCCCCGGGATCATGATGTGGCCGATGCCGACGCCGGACTCGGCGGAGAGCCGGGCGACCTTACGGGCCTCGTCGAGCTGTTCGGCAAGGCTGCGGTCGACATTGGGCGGCACCAATTCGAGGGCGACCGTGGAGAGAGACACGCTGCCCAACCTTACCGGCAGATCTATTCTTGACTGAATCCAGAAAAGGGTCCAGGATCGTGATCATGCGATCGCCGGACCTCACCGCCGCGTTGCGCAACGCCGATCTCAGGGTCACAAAGCCGCGACTGGCCGTCCTCGACGCCGTGTCCGATCACCCGCACGCCGACACCGACACGATCTTCGGCGCCGTGCGCAACGGCCTGCCCGAGGTGTCCCGCCAGGCCGTCTACGACGTCCTCGCGGCGCTGACCGAGGCCGGCCTGATCCGGCGGATCCAACCGTCCGGAACGGTGGCCCGCTACGAGGCCAGGGTCGGCGACAACCACCACCACGTCGTCTGCCGGGGATGCGGCGTCATCGCCGACGTTGACTGCGCAGTCAATTTCACCCCGTGCCTGACACCGTCGGACGACAATGGCTTTGTCCTCGACGAGGCCGAAGTCATCTACTGGGGCTACTGCCCGCACTGCGTCCACGGATCGAACTCATCCACCACCGAAGGAGAACCAAGTGTCAGAGAGTAAGTGCCCGATGAACCGGCCGATGACCAACCAGGACTGGTGGCCCAACCAACTCGACATCTCGGTGTTGCACGGCGGGTCGGAATCGGCCAGCCCGCTGGGCGAGGACTTCGACTACCCGGCGCACTTCAAGAAGCTCGACGTCAAGGCGCTCAAGCGTGATCTCACCGCGCTGATGACCGATTCCCAGGACTGGTGGCCGGCCGACTTCGGCCACTACGGCGGGCTTTTCATCCGGTTGAGCTGGCACGCCGCCGGCACCTACCGGATCGCCGACGGCCGTGGCGGAGCCGGGCGCGGCATGCAGCGCTTCGCCCCGCTGGACTCCTGGCCGGACAACGCCAACCTGGACAAGGCGCGCCGGCTGCTGTGGCCGATCAAGCAGAAGTACGGCCAGAAGATCTCCTGGGCCGATCTGCTGGTGCTGGCCGGAAACGTGGCACTGGAGTCGATGGGCTTCAAAACCTTCGGATTCGCGTTCGGCCGCGAGGACGCCTGGGAGCCCGAGGAGGTCTACTGGGGCCCCGAGGACGAATGGCTGGCCGATGCCCGGTACAGCGGTAAGCGCGATCTGCAGAACCCGCTGGGCGCGGTCCAGATGGGCCTGATCTACGTGAATCCCGAAGGGCCCAACGGCAATCCGGATCCGGTGCTCGCCGCACACGACATCCGGGAGACCTTCGCC
>NZ_JAFMJZ010000188.1 GCF_017853185.1 Mycolicibacterium sp. | reverse complement strand
GCCATCGACGGGGCCGCCGAGTCGGACCTGAAGGTGCTTCGTGGACAGGTCACCAAGCTGGCCCGCACCTACAAGCCGTTCGGCCCGGTGCTCAGTGATGCGATCAACGACCAGTTGCGCACCGTCCTCGGCCCGTCCGGTAAGCGTCCGGCGGCGATCGCCGAGCGCGTCACCAAGACCTGGGAGCTCGGTCCGGGCTGGGTCAAGCACGTCACCGTCGAACTGGCACTGGGCACCCGCGAGGGCAGCAGTGTTCGTGGCGGTGCGCTGGGCGGCCTGCACGACGGTCCGCTGAGCAACGCGGCCGCGGTGGAGAAGGCGATCGACAACGCCGTCACCGCGATCGCCGCCCGGCGCGGTGTCGCGGTGTCGCTGCCGTCGGCCGGCGGTGGCGGCGGTGGTGTGGTGGACTCCGCCGCACTGGACGCATTCGCGGCGACGGTCACCGGACCCGACGGCGTGCTGGTCTCGGCCGCCCGCCTCGTGCTCGACCGTCTAGGTGTGGACGTTCCGGTCAGCGCGCAGGACGCCTCGGCCGACGCCGAACTGCTCGATCTGGTCACCGGAGAACTGGGTTCGGACTGGCCGCGGCTGGTGGCTCCGGCATTCGACGCCCGCAAGGCGGTGCTGCTCGATGACCGGTGGGCAAGTGCCCGTGAGGACCTGGTCCGGTTCTGGCTGACCGACGAGGATGAGATCGAGGCCGACTGGGCCCGGCTCGCCGAGAGCTTCGAGGGCACCGGACATGTGGTCGCCACCCAGGCTGACTGGTGGCGCGGCCGCGCACTGGCGCAGGGCCGGCTGGTCCACGCCTCGCTGTACGCGCGGATCGCGGCGGGAGCGGAGAACCCCGAGCCCGGTCACTACGCCGACGAGGTCGCCGTCGTCACCGGCGCATCCAAGGGCTCCATCGCCTCGGCGGTGGTGGCGCGGTTGCTCGGCGGTGGTGCCACCGTCATCGTCACCACCTCGCGTCTCGACGACGACCGGCTGGCGTTCTACAAGTCCCTCTATCGGGACAACGCCCGCTTCGGTGCCGCCCTGTGGGTGCTGCCGGCCAATATGGCCTCCTACGCCGATATCGACGCACTGGTGGAGTGGGTCGGCAGCGAGCAGTCGGAAAACCTTGGGCCGCAGTCGATTCACCTCAAGGACGCTCAGAACCCGACGCTGCTGTTCCCGTTCGCGGCGCCCCGGGTGTCCGGCGACATGTCGGAGGCCGGCTCGCGCTCCGAGATGGAGATGAAGGTTCTGCTGTGGGCGGTCGAGCGTCTGATCGCCGGCTGCGCGGCCATCGGTGCCGAGCGCGATATCGCCTCCCGGTTGCATGTGGTGCTGCCCGGCTCGCCCAACCGCGGCATGTTCGGCGGTGACGGCGCCTACGGCGAGTCCAAGGCCGCTCTCGATGCGGTGGTCAGCCGGTGGAACGCCGAGTCGTCGTGGGCGCAGCGGGTCACCCTCGCGCACGCATTGATCGGCTGGACCAAGGGCACCGGCCTGATGGGTCACAACGACGCCATCGTCGACGCGGTCGAAGAGGCCGGCGTGACCACCTACACGACCGACGAGATGGCCGGGATGCTGCTCGGCCTGTGCACCCCGGAGGCCCGGGTTGCCGGCTCCGCGGCGCCACTGCAGGTCGACCTGACCGGCGGACTGGGTGAGATCGACCTGGACATGGCCGAACTCGCCGCCAAGGCCCGCGAGGAGATGGTGGCCGCCGCCGAGGCCGACGCCGATTCCGACGAGGCCGACTCCGGCATCATCGCCGCGCTGCCGTCACCGCCGCGCGGACTTCGTCCCGCCCCGTCGCCGGACTGGGCCGATCTCGACGTCGACCCGGCTGACCTCGTCGTCATCGTCGGCGGCGCCGAACTCGGTCCGTACGGATCCTCGCGCACCCGTTACGAGATGGAGGTGGACAACGAGCTGTCCGCCGCCGGCGTACTGGAACTGGCGTGGACGACGGGTCTGGTCACGTGGGAGAACGACCCCAAGCCGGGCTGGTACGACACCGCGAGCGGCGACATGGTCGACGAGGCCGAACTCGTCGAGCGCTACCACGACGCGGTCATCGAACGTTGCGGCATCAGGGAATTCGTGGCGGACGGCGCGCTGAGGGCCGACCACTGCACCGAACTCCTGGTGAGTGTCTTCCTGGATCGCGACTTCAGCTTCGTGGTGTCCTCGGAGGCCGAGGCCCGTGCCTTCGAGCAGGCCGATCCCGAGCACACCGTGGTCCGCCCGGCCGGCGAGGGCGGCGATTGGGAGGTGATCCGCAAGGCGGGCACAGAGATCCGCGTGCCGCGCAAGATCAAGCTGTCGCGCACGGTGGGCGGTCAGATCCCGACCGGGTTCGACCCGACGGTGTGGGGTATCAGCCCCGACATGGTCAGCGCCGTCGACCGGGTGGCGCTGTGGAACATGGTCGCCACCGTGGACGCGTTCCTGTCGTCGGGATTCACCCCCGCCGAACTGATGCGCTGGGTGCACCCCAGCATGGTGGCCAGTACGCAGGGCACCGGCATCGGTGGCCTGACGAGCATGCAGACGATGTTCCACGGCAACCTGACGGGTGCCGCGAAGCCGAACGACATCCTGCAGGAGGTCCTGCCGAATGTCGTTGCCGCCCATGTGATGCAGTCCTATGTCGGCGGTTACGGCGCCATGGTGCATCCGGTCGGTGCTTGCGCCACCGCCGCGGTCTCCATCGAGGAGGGTGTCGACAAGATCCGGCTCGGCAAGGCCGCCCTGGTGGTGGCCGGCGGATTCGATGACATGACCTCGGACGCCATCATCGGCTTCGGTGACATGTCGGCAACCGCCGACACCGAGACGATGCGCGGCAAGGGCATCAGCGATGCCAAGATCTCCCGCGCCAACGACCGTCGCCGCCTGGGTTTCCTGGAGGCGCAGGGCGGCGGCACCATCCTGCTGGCCCGCGGTGACCTCGCGCTGCAGATGGGCCTGCCGGTGCTGGGTGTGGTCGCCTACGCGCAGAGCTTCGCCGACGGCGTGCACACCTCGATCCCGGCTCCGGGCCTCGGCGCTCTGGGCGCCGGTCGCGGCGGTCCGGAGTCGGTGTTGGCCCGCTCGCTGGCCAAGCTGGGTGTGGGTGCCGACGACATCGCGGTGATCTCCAAGCACGACACCTCGACGCTGGCCAATGATCCCAACGAGACCGAGCTGCACGAGCGTCTCGCCGATGCGTTCGGACGCTCGGCCGGCGCCCCGCTGTTCGTCATCTCGCAGAAGAGCCTCACCGGGCACGCCAAGGGCGGCGCGGCGGTGTTCCAGACCATCGGCCTGTGCCAGGTGTTGCGCGACGGTGTGATCCCGCCGAACCGCAGCCTGGACTGTGTCGACGACGAGCTGGCGGTCTCGGGTCACTTCGTGTGGGCGCGCGAGACGCTGCGCCTGGGCGACCGGGTGCCGCTCAAGGCGGGTCTGGTCACCAGCCTCGGGTTCGGTCACGTGTCCGGTCTGGTGGCGGTCGTCCACCCGCAGGCGTTCCTGGCCTCGCTGAGCGACGAGGCCCGGGCGGACTACCTGCGGCGCGCCGGTGAGCGGGTGCTGGCCGGGCAGCGCCGGCTGGCATCGGCGATGGCCGGCGGACCCGCGCTCTATGAGCGTCCGGCGGACCGCCGATTCGATCACGACGCCCCCGAGAAGCCTCAGGAAGCAGCGATGCTGCTCGATCCGGCTTCGCGATTGGGCGACGACAACATCTACGCCGAATAGGGGCGGGCCGTGGCAATCATTGGTGTGGGGATCGACCTTGTCTGCATCTCGGAGTTCGCCGAGCAGGTGGATCGCCCGGGGACGGTGTTCGCCGAGACGTTCACCCCCGGTGAGCGCCGGCATGCCGCCGACAAGAGTTCGATGGCGGCGCGTCACCTGGCCGCCCGGTGGGCTGCCAAGGAGGCGGTGATCAAGGCGTGGTCGGGATCGCGGTTCTCGCAGCGGCCGATGCTGCCCGAAGGCATCCATCGCGACATCGAGGTCCTCAGCGATATGTGGGGCCGGCCCAAGGTGCGGCTCACCGGCGCCATCGCCGAGCATCTCGCCGACGTGGCGATCCATGTGTCGCTGACCCATGAGGGAGACACCGCCGCGGCGGTGGCCGTCCTGGAGACCATCGACGTCTAGTGAGCGATCTCGTCCAGCGCGTTCGTGAAGTCCTGCCGGAGGTCCGGCGCGACCTCGAGGACCTCGTGCGCATCCAGTCGGTCTGGGCCGACCCGGCCCGGCGCGACGAGGTGCACCGCAGTGCGGCAAAGGTGGCTGATCTGCTTCGCGGATCCGGTTTCGCCGACGTAGAGATCGTCAGTGAGGGCGGCGCCCCGGCGGTGATCGCGCGCCACCCCGCGCCGCCCGGCGCCCCGACGGTGCTGCTCTACGCCCACCACGATGTGCAGCCCGAAGGAGATGCGGCGCAATGGGATTCGCCGCCTTTCGAACCGAAGGAACGCGGCGGCCGGCTCTACGGCCGGGGCACCGCCGACGACAAGGCCGGTATCGCCACGCATCTGGCGGCGTTCCGCGCCCACGGCGGCCGGCCACCGGTCGGCGTCACCGTGTTCGTCGAGGGTGAGGAGGAGTCGGGTTCCCCGTCGCTGGGCGCACTGCTGGCCGCGCACAAGGACAAACTCGCCGCTGACGTGATCGTGATCGCCGACTCGGACAACTGGACCGTCGACATCCCGGCCCTGACGGTCTCGCTGCGCGGGCTCGTCGACTGTGTGGTCGAAGTGGCGACCCTGGACCACGGCCTGCATTCCGGACTGTGGGGCGGGGTGGTCCCCGATGCGCTTGCGGTCCTGGTGCGACTGCTCGCCTCGCTGCACGACGAGGACGGCAACGTCGCGGTATCCGGACTTCACGAAGGGTCCGCGGCGCCCGTAGACCGCGAACCCGGCTGGGTCCGTGTCGAGTCCGGACTGCTCGACGGAGTGTCGGAAATCGGGAACGGCTCTGTGGCGCAACGGATGTGGGCCAAACCGGCGATCACCGTCATCGGCATCGACACCACCCCGATCGCACAGGCGTCGAACACCCTGATCCCGCGGGCCCGGGCCAAGATCAGCATGCGGGTGGCTCCCGGCGGTGACGCGGCGGCCCACCTGGCGGCGTTGCGCCGCCACCTCGAGCAGCACGTGCCCTGGGGCGCGCACCTCACCCTCACCGAGGGCGACGTCGGTCAGCCCTATTCGATCGACGCCACCGGCCCGGTCTACGACGCCGCCCGAGACGCCTTCCGGCAGGCCTGGGGGACCGACGCGGTGGACATGGGCATGGGCGGCTCGATCCCGTTCATCGCCGAGTTCGCCGCCGCCTTCGCCACCGCGACCATCCTGGTCACCGGCGTCGAGGATCCCGGCACCCAGGCGCACAGCGTCAAC
>NZ_JAFMJZ010000050.1 GCF_017853185.1 Mycolicibacterium sp. | reverse complement strand
GCGGCCTAGATCACGAAGTCGCCGGCAGCCGTTCGCGGCGAGAGGTGTTCGGGCCACTTCTGCTCGGCGCCGGCGATCGGCGGGATCCGGGTGGCCCGCACATAGACGGTGTCCCCGTCCTTGAGCGCCAGCGCCTCGGCGTCACCGCGGGTGATCTGAGCGATGAACGGCGCACCGGTGGTGGCGCTGGTCAACTCGACGCGAACCTCGAAGCCGAGGTAGGCGATCCGGTCGATGGTGGCCCGGATCACCCCGGTGCTCTCCGCGGTGCCGTCGCCGGCGGCGAAGGCCATCTCCGGGGTGCGGCCGACCCGAATGTCGTGCGGGCGCACCAGGATTCCGTTGAGCGTCGACACCGTCCCCAGGAACGACATCACGAACGCATTCGCCGGGCTGTCGTACACCTCGGTCGGGGTGCCGACCTGCTCGATGCGGCCCTTGTTGAGCACGGCGACCCGGTCGGCGACGTCGAGCGCCTCGGCCTGATCGTGGGTCACCAGCACGGTGGTGACGTGCACCTCGTCGTGCAACCGGCGCAACCAGGCCCGCAGATCCTCGCGCACCTTGGCGTCGAGGGCGCCGAACGGCTCGTCGAGCAGCAGCACCTGGGGATCGACGGCCAGCGCGCGGGCCAGCGCCATCCGCTGCCGCTGCCCACCGGAAAGCTGGTTGGGATAACGGGTCTGGAACCCGGACAGGCCGACCACCTCGAGCAGGTTGTCGACCTTCTCCTTGATCTCGGCCTTGGAGCGTTTCCGGATCTTGAGGCCGAAGGCGACGTTGTCGCGCACGGTGAGGTGCTTGAACGCGGCGTAGTGCTGGAAGACGAAGCCGATCTCGCGGCGCTGCGGCGGCACGTTCGTGACGTCCTGACCGTGGATGACAATCGACCCGCTGTCGGGCTGATCGAGCCCGGCGATGGCGCGCAGCAGCGTCGACTTGCCGGACCCGCTGGGGCCCAGCAGCGCGGTCAGCGAGCCGTGCGGCACCACGAAGTCGACGTTGTCGAGCGCGTTGAAGTCGCCGTAGCGCTTGTTGGCGCCGGCGACGACGATCGCGTGTTCACTGGTCATGGTTTGGGGCCTTCCTACCCGGCTGCTTTGGTGCGCCGGGCGTCCAGAACAACCTGAACGATCAGAACGATGACGGCCACGGCCATCAACAGCGTGGAGACCGCATAGGCGCCGTATTCGGCACCGCGGTTGTAGCGGTCGGAGACCAGCAGGGTCAGCGTCTGGGACTGCCCGGGCATGTTGGAGGACACCATGATCACCGCGCCGTACTCGCCCAGGGTCCGGGCCACCGTGAGCACGACGCCGTAGGTCAGGCCCCAGCGGATCGAGGGCAGGGTGATCCGCCAGAACGTCTGCCACCAGCTGGCGCCCAGGGTCGCCGCGGCCTGTTCCTGGTCGGTGCCCAACTCGTGCAGCACCGGTTCGACCTCGCGGATGACGAAGGGCACGGTGACGAAGATGCTCGCCAGCACGATGCCCGGGAAGCCGAAGATGATCTTGAATCCGAGGTCGTTCTGCACGAAGCCGAAGATGCCCGCGCTGCCCCACAGCAGGATCAGCGCGACGCCCACCACCACCGGCGACACGGCGAACGGAAGGTCGATGATCGCCTGCAGCACCGACTTGCCGCGAAACTTGTTGCGGGCCAGCACCAGTGCGGTCGGGAGGCCGAAGATGACGTTGAGCGGAACCACGATCGCCACGACGAGCAGTGACAACTGCAGGGCGGAGATCGCGGCCGGCGTGGTGATGGATTCGACGAAGGCGCCGATCCCCGGTTCGAAGGTCCGCCAGAGGATCAGGCCGACCGGCACGACGACCAGCACCAGGATGTAGGCGAGCGCGAGGTAGCGCAACAGGCGGCGGACGAACGGCGACAGGATCATGCCGCGAGTTCCTCACGCTTGGCGGCCCGCGAACCGACGACCCGCAGCACGAGCAGCACCAGAAACGAGATGGCCAGCAGCACAATCGAAATCGCCGCCGCACCGGTTCGGTCGTCATTCTCGATCAGGGTGCGGATCCACTGCGAGGACACCTCGGTCTCCCCCGGCACCGCACCGCCGATCAGCACCACAGACCCGAATTCGCCGATCGCGCGGGAGAACGCCAGACCCGCGCCGGACAGCAGCGCCGGCAGCAACGCCGGGAGGATGACCTTGGTGAAAATCACCGCGTTGGTGGCCCCGAGTGACGCCGCGGCCTGTTCGGCCTCGCGGTCGAGTTCGAGCAGCACCGGTTGCACCGAGCGCACCACGAACGGGAGCGTGACGAACAGCAGGGCCACCCCCACGCCCCACTTGGTGTGCTGCAGATGCAGATTCACCGGGCTGCGCGGCCCGTAGAGCGCGAGCATGACCAGGCTGGCCACGATGGTCGGCAGCGCGAACGGAAGGTCGATCACCGCGTCGACCAAACGCTTACCCGGAAAGTCGTCGCGGGTCAGCACCCAGGCGACCAGCAGACCGAAGAACGCGTTGACGATCGTGACGCCGATCGAGATGCTCAGCGTGACCCGCAGGGAGTCCAGCGCCGCGTTGGAGGTGACCGCCTGCCAGAAGGCGTGCCAGCCGCCCTTGGCCGACTGCCACACGATCGCCGCCAGCGGCAGCAGCACGATCACGCTCAGCCATATCGACGCGGCCCCGACCCGCACCACGGTCGTGCCGTGGCTGCGGGCCGGGGCGCCGGGCAGGCTCTCCAGAGCTGCCGTCATCCAGTGGCCTTCTTGTAGATGGTCGTGATCGCCCCATTCTCCTTGTCGAAGAGAGCGGAATCGACAGTCTTCCATCCGCCGAGGTCAGCGATGGTCCAGAGCTTCTCCGGCGTCGGGAAGTCCTTGGCGAAGTCGCTCGCCACCGCCGGGTCGACCGGACGGAAGCCGGCCTCGGCCCAGATCTTCTGGCCCTCCGGGGTGAACAGGAAGTTCTTCAGCGCGGCGGCCTTGTCGGCGTGGGCGCTGGTGGTCACCACCGCGACCGGGTTCTCGATCTTGAAGGTCTGCGCCGGGTTGATGTACTCGACGGCTACATCTCCTTTTTGGGCACCCTGGCGCTTGATGTTGATCGCCTCGTTCTCATAGCTGATCAGCACATCGCCGGTGCCCTGCAGGAACACGTCGGTGGCCTCGCGTCCGGAACCGGGGCGGGTCTTGACGTGCTCGGTCACCAGCTTGCCGATGTAGTCCAGCCCGGCCTGCTGATCCTGGCCGCCGTTGCTCTTGAACGCATACGGCGCCAACAGGTTCCACTTGGCCGAGCCGGAGCTCAGCGGGCTCGGGGTGACCACCTCGATGCCCGGCTGCAACAGATCGTCCCAGCCCTTGATGTTCTTCGGGTTGCCCTTGCGGACCACCAGCGAGACCACCGAGCCGAACGGGATGCCCTTGGTGACGTCGGCGTTCCAGTCGGCGGCGACCTTGTTGGCCTTGACCAGACGCGTCACGTCGGGCTCCACCGAGAAGTTCACCAGGTCGGCGGGCTTGCCGTCGGCCACCGCGCGGGACTGGTCACCGGAGGCGCCGTAGGAGGTGGTGACGGTGAGGTCCTTGCCGGCCGGGGTGGCCTCGAAGGCCGGGATGATCTTGCTCCAGCCCGGCTCCGGCACCGCGTAGGCGACCAGGTTCAGGGTGGTCTCGGCGTCCTTCTTGCCCGCGCCCGCGACGTCGCTGGCACCGCCGCCGCTGCAGGCGGCCAGGACGGTCGCGGTGGCGGCGATGGCCGCGGCGGTTCGCCAGCGGCGTGCGGTGGAGGTGAACATGTGGAGCCTTTCTCGTTGGGTCCTGCTTACGGGAGCGAGCCCGTCACAACGACAATGGCGGTGATACGGCGAATGGCCGTCCGACACCAGAACCGCAGACGAGCAGCGGGGTGTCAGCGACAACAGACGACGACGACAGACGCCACCGAGGCGCTGTTGAAATCCGTCGTCGAACGCACGGTCGGGAGCGTAACAGAGCCCCGGCGGACCGGCCGGTCAGCGATTGAGCAGCCACACCACGACGACGAGCAGCAGAAGTGCCACCAGGGCCAGCGTCACCCGGGACCGCGGCATGCCGCTCACGGGAGCATCTCGCGGTCGCCGCGCAGACGCCGCAGTGTCTTGATTCCCCGGCCCAGCGCGGCATCGGTGCCCACCGCGATTCCGTAGGCCAAGGCCAGCGCGACCGGCATGATGATCACGGTCTGCCAGACGAAACCCAGCCCGGACAGCCACAGTTCGGCACCGTCCCACCAGCTCAGCAACCCGTCCACCAGACCAGCCTAGGTCAGGTCGCAGACCGGTTGCGATCTGGCCCGATCGGTGGACGTGACAGGTCCCGGCGGTGATCATGTGGGGATGGTTGAAGGCGTTCCGATCACGGTGACGGAAAGTCCGTCGGACGGGCACGCGGCGGCGCCGCGGGGGCCGTTCCCGCCGATCGCGGACTACGCGTTCCTGTCCGACTGCGAGAACACCTGTCTGGTGTCCGCGGCCGGGTCGGTGGAGTGGATGTGTGTGCCGCGGCCGGACTCCCCCAGCGTGTTCGGCTCGGTCCTGGACCGCGGGGCCGGGCACTTCCGGCTGGGCCCGTACGGGGTGACGGTGCCGGCCGCCCGCCGGTACCTGCCCGGCAGCCTGATCATGGAGACCACCTGGCAGACCCCGACCGGCTGGGTGATCGTGCGCGACGCCCTGGTGATGGGCCCCTGGCACGACCTCGAGGCCCGGTCGCGGACCCACCGCCGCACCCCGATGGACTGGGACGCCGAGCACATCCTGCTGCGCACGGTGCGCTGCGTGAGCGGCACCGTCGAACTGGTGATGAGCTGCGAGCCGTCGTTCGACTACGGCCGGATCAACGCCGCCTGGGAATACTCCGCGGATGCCTACGGCGAGGCGATCGCCACCGCCCGCACCGATCCGGATGCCAACCCGGCCCTGCGGCTGACGACCAATCTGCGGATCGGACTCGAGGGACGCGAGGCCCGGGCCCGGACCCGGCTCAAGGAGGGCGACAACGCCTTCGTCGCGCTGTCGTGGTCCGGGCATCCGGCGCCGCAGACCTATGAAGAAGCCGCCGACAAGATGTGGCAGACCAGCGAGGCCTGGCGGCAGTGGATCAACATCGGGCACTTCCCCGACCATCCGTGGCGGGCCTACCTGCAGCGCAGCGCGCTGACGCTGAAGGGCCTGACCTACTCCCCGACCGGCGCACTGCTGGCCGCGAGCACCACCTCGCTGCCGGAAACCCCTGGGGGCGTTCGCAACTGGGACTACCGCTACGCCTGGGTGCGCGACTCGACCTTCGCACTGTGGGGCCTCTACACCCTCGGCCTGGACCGCGAGGCCGACGACTTCTTCTCGTTCATCGCCGACGTGTCCGGCGCCAACAACGGCGAGCGCCATCCGTTGCAGGTGATGTACGCCGTCGGCGGCGAACGCGAACTGGTCGAGGAGGAACTCGACCACCTCTCCGGCTACGACGGCGCGCGGCCGGTCCGGATCGGGAACGGCGCCTACAACCAACGCCAGCACGACATCTGGGGCACCATGCTGGATTCGGTGTACCTGCACTGCAAGTCGCGGGAGAACATCTCCGACACGCTGTGGCCGGTGCTCAAGGAGCAGGTCGAGGAGGCCGTCAAACACTGGCGCGAACCCGACCGCGGCATCTGGGAGGTGCGCGGTGAGCCGCAGCACTTCACCTCCTCGAAGGTGATGTGCTGGGTGGCGATGGACCGCGGCGCGAAACTCGCCGAACTGCAGGGCTCCAAGAGTTACGCCCAGCAGTGGCGGGCGATCGCCGAGGAGATCAAGGCCGACATCCTGGCGCACGGCGTGGACCACCGCGGGGTGTTCACCCAGCGCTACGGCCACCCGGCACTGGACGCCTCACTGCTGCTGGTTCCGCTGTTGCGGTTCCTGCCGCCGGACGACCCGCGGGTGCGGGCCACCGTGCTGGCGATCGCCGACGAACTCACCGAGGACGGCCTGGTGCTGCGCTACCGGACCGAGGAGACCGACGATGGTCTGACCGGCGAGGAGGGCGCCTTCACCATCTGCTCGTTCTGGCTGGTGTCGGCCCTGGTGGAGATCGGCGAGGTGAGCCGGGCGCGGCATCTGTGCGAGCGGCTGCTGTCCTTCGCCAGCCCGCTGCACCTCTACGCCGAGGAGATCGAGCCGAGCACCGGACGCCATCTGGGCAACTTCCCGCAGGCGTTCACCCACCTGGCGCTGATCAACGCGGTGGTGCACGTCATCCGGGCCGAGGAGCAGGCCGACGGCACCGGGATGTTCCAGCCGGCCAACGCGCCGGCCTAGGGGCTGCCGACCTAAACCTTGGCAAGCATCCCGCGGACGATGTCGGCCGCCCGGGTGCCGGGCGCCCGCCGGGTGGGGTCCGGATCGGTGATCGCCACGTCCACGTCGACGATGCAGTCCTGCTCCACCCCCAGGGCGTGCTCGGTGGGGAACTCGTCGCCCTGCCCGTCGCTGCTGAGGATGACCGCGGTCAGGACCGGACCGGTCACCCGCACCCGGGTCACCGTCAACTCCAGTCCCTGCATATTGACCGTGGTGCCGTCGCAGGCCTTCCACTTGGTGGTGAACGCGGCGAAGGTGCGGGCGGCCGCCTCCGCGGAGTCCATCGCGACCACGCCGGCCTCCGCGCTGGAGACGGTCAGCCCCTTACCGAACCGGGAGTAGTCCTGCCAGGCCGCCGCCTGCACGCCCCCGCTTTCGTAGACCACCCGCATCAGCGGGGTGACCGCACCGAGGCAGTCCAGCGGACTGGCGTCGTCGCTGGTGCGGATTCCGTTGGGCAGCACCGAGATCGGTCCGACCTTCGGCCCGCCGGCGAGGTCGAGCGGATTGCCGACCGCGGCCGAGACCTCCGCGGCGGTGGGCAGGATCGCGGTCAGCGCCGCCGTCGGGGATTCGTGGCGACGTGGGGAACCGTCGACGATGCCGCCACAGCCGGAGAGCACCGCGACCGCGGCGATTCCCGCTACCGACCTACTTCTTCTTGTCGGCAGCTTTGTCCCCGGCGGAATCGGTGGACAGCGCGGCGACGAAGGCCTCCTGCGGGACGTCGACGCGTCCGATGGTCTTCATCCGCTTCTTGCCCTCCTTCTGCTTCTCCAGCAGCTTGCGCTTACGGGTGATGTCACCGCCGTAGCACTTGGCGAGCACGTCCTTGCGGATCGCCCGGATGTTCTCGCGGGCAATGATTTTGGCGCCGATTGCAGCCTGAATGGGCACCTCGAACTGCTGGCGCGGGATGAGTTCCTTGAGCTTGACGGTCATCTTGTTGCCGTAGGCCTGGGCGGAGTCCTTGTGCACGATCGCACTGAACGCGTCGACCGCCTCGCCCTGCAGCAGGATGTCGACCTTGACCAGTGCCGCCTCCTGCTCGCCGGCCTCCTCGTAGTCCAGGCTGGCGTAGCCGCGGGTGCGCGATTTCAGCGAGTCGAAGAAGTCGAAGATGATCTCGCCCAACGGCATGATGTAGCGCAGTTCGACGCGTTCGGGCGACAGATAGTCCATGCCGCCGAGTTCGCCGCGGCGGGACTGGCACAACTCCATGATGGTGCCGATGAACTCACTGGGCGAGATCACCGTGCACTTGACGATCGGCTCGTAGATCTCGCGCATCTTGCCGTCCGGCCAATCCGACGGGTTGGTGACGATCTTCTCGGTGCCGTCCTCCTGGACGACGCGGTAGACCACGTTCGGCGACGTGGAGATCAGGTCGAGGTCGAACTCGCGCTCGAGGCGCTCGCGGGTGATCTCCATGTGCAGCAGGCCCAGGAAGCCGCAGCGGAAGCCGAAGCCAAGCGCCACAGAGGTTTCCGGCTCGTAGGTGAGCGCGGCGTCATTGAGTTGCAGCTTGTCCAGCGCCTCGCGCAGGTTCGGATAGTCCGACCCGTCAACGGGATACAGACCGGAGTAGACCATCGGCTTGGGCTCGCGGTATCCGGTCAGCGCCTCGGTGGCGCCGTGGCGCGCGCTGGTGACGGTGTCACCGACCTTGGACTGGCGGACGTCCTTCACACCGGTGATGAGGTAACCCACCTCGCCGACGCCGAGACCCTGGGTCGGCTTGGGCTCCGGGGAGACGATGCCGACCTCGAGCAGTTCGTGGGTGGCCCCGGTCGACATCATCTTGATCTTCTCGCGCGGGGTGATCTTGCCGTCGACGACGCGGACGTAGGTGACCACGCCGCGGTAGATGTCGTAGACCGAGTCGAAGATCATCGCCCGCGCCGGGGCGTCGGCGTCACCGGTCGGGGCCGGCACCTGGCGGACCACCTCGTCGAGCAGGGCGGTCACCCCCTCGCCGGTCTTGCCCGAGACCCGCAGCACATCGGAGGGTTCGCAGCCGATGATGTGCGCCAGTTCGGCGGCGTAACGGTCCGGGTCGGCGGCCGGCAGATCGATCTTGTTGAGCACCGGCACGATCGTCAGGTCGCGGTCCAGCGCCAGGTACAGGTTGGCCAGGGTCTGCGCCTCGATGCCCTGGGCGGCGTCGACCAGCAGCACCGCGCCCTCGCAGGCCTCCAGCGCCCGGGACACCTCATAGGTGAAGTCGACGTGGCCGGGGGTGTCGATCAGGTGCAGGACGAACTCCTCGTCCCCCACTTTCCAGGGCAGCCGGACGTTCTGCGCCTTGATGGTGATGCCGCGTTCCCGCTCGATGTCCATCCGGTCGAGGTACTGGGCGCGCATGTCCCGGTCGGAGACGACGCCGGTCAGCTGCAGCATCCGGTCGGCCAGCGTGGACTTGCCGTGATCGATGTGGGCGATGATGCAGAAGTTCCGAATCTGCGCCGGCGCGGTGAAGGTCTTGTCGGCGAAACTGCTGATGGGAATCTCCTGGTGAACCGTCGTCGGGGTGGTCCCAGGGTATCCAGGCGCCGCCGCCCTCACACAATCGACGCGGCCGGGGCGCCGCGCCGCCCCACTATGCTCATCAGAATGGCGTCGAGGTGGAAGACGTTTCAGCAGTTCCTGAGGGGCACCGAGCACCTGGTGTTCAACGAGGCCCCCAAGCTGCTGCGTCAGCTTCAGGACCCGGAGGCGGTCCAACGAACCATCCAGCAGGGTCTGCGGATGGGCCTTGAGGCACTCGTCGGCTCCCCGATCTTCGACCAACCGAAGGCGATCACCACCGGTCGCCCGGTCACCGACCGCAGCGCTCCCACCGCCCACCGGGCCCGCCGGCTGGAGTACGCCCCCGACCTGGACGGCCAGGCCGACCCGGGCGAGATCGTCTGGACCTGGGTGGTCTTCGAGGACGACCCGACCCGCGGCAAGGACCGCCCGGTGCTGGTGGTCGGCCGGGAGAGCCGGACCCTGCTGGGGCTGATGCTGTCCAGCCAGCTGCACCACTCCGACGACGCCACCTGGGTGGGCATCGGGACCGGCAGCTGGGACTCCGGTTATGAGGATGGGACGGCCCGGCCGAGCTGGGTGCGGCTGGACCGGGTGCTCGACGTGCCCGAGGAGGGCATCCGCCGGGAGGGCGCGATCATGGACCGCACCACCTTCGAGGTGATCGCCACCCGACTGCGGACCGAATACCGTTGGAGCTGAGGCTCTTCGGGGCTTACCCGCCCTGGGTGATGTAGGCCCGCAACTGCTGATGCTCGGCCTGCAGTTCCTCCATCCGGATCTTCACGACGTCGCCGATGCTGACGATGCCCGCCAGCCGGCCGCCATCGAGCACCGGGACGTGGCGGACCCTGTTGTTGGTCATCAGGGCGGCGAGGTCGTCGACCGGGTCCGCGAGACCGCAGCTGACCAGGACCGGGCTCATGATCTCGGCGACCGGCCTGCGCAGCAGGTCCGGGCCGTGCTCGTGTAGCCGCCGGACCACATCGCGCTCGGACACGATCCCGCGGACACCGATACCGCCTCCGGGCCCATCCGCGCCGATGACCACCATCGCGCCGATGTTCTGGACGGCCAGTTCGGTCAGCAGCGCGGCCACCGTGGTGGTCTCGGTGACGGTCGCCACCGTCGAACCCTTGGTGCGCAGAATGTCGGCGATGCGCATGAGCCCTCCCGTATGTGACTGAGGTCACACCAGGCTACGACGCCCCGCCCCCGGGCGGTAGTGCCCACAGGGGTAAGACTCCTGGGATGGACGTGACCCTGCTCGGCACCGGCAGCCCGATGATCGACCCGAACCGGGCCGGGCCGTCGACCCTGGTGCAGGCCGCCGGTTCGACCTTCCTGGTGGACTGCGGGCGCGGGGTGCTGATGCGGCTGGCGGCGGCGGGCGTGCAGGCGACCGGGCTGACCGCGCTGCTGCTGACCCACCTGCACAGCGACCACATCACCGATCTGGCCGACGTGATCACCACCCGCTGGGTGACCAGCCTGGGTCCGGCTCCATTGCCGATCATCGGCCCGCCCGGCACCAAGGCGGTGGTGGAGGCAACGCTGGCCGCTCTGGCGCCCGACATCTCCTATCGGATCGCCCACCACGCCGACATCACCGAGCCGCCGTCCCTCGACGTCGGAGAACACGTCGAAGGGCTGGTGTGGAACACCGGGGACGTGCGGATCACCGTCGCCCCCACCGACCACCGGCCGGTGGAACCGACGATCGCGTTCCGCATTCACGCACCCGGCGCGACCGTGGTGCTGGCCGGCGACACCGTCCCGTGCACCTCGCTGGACGAATTGGCCAGCGGTGCAGACATTCTGGTGCACACCGCGATCCGCAAGGACCTCGTCGAGCAGGTTCCCGCCCAGCGGCTGCGCGACATCCTGGACTACCACTCCTCGGTGCAGCAGGCCGCGGCCACCGCGGCGCGGGCCGGGGTGGACACCCTGATGCTCACCCACTACGTCCCGCCACTGCTGCCCGGCCAGGAGGACCAGTGGCGCGCACTGGCGGCGGCCGAGTTCAGCGGCCGCATCGAACTCGGCGACGACCTGCTGAAGGTCTCGGTCGGCTGAAAACGCCGGAAACCTAAGCGAGCCTGGTCATCTCGACCACCACGTCGAGGTCGCTGGAGCCCTGGCCGAGGTAGATGCCCTTCAACGGTGCGACGTCGGCGTAGCTGCGGCCGCATCCGACGCTGATGTACTGCTCGTTGATGCCGGTGTCATTGGTCGGGTCGTAGTTCCACCACGAGCCCGTCCAGGCCTGGATCCAGGCGTGGCTCTCACCCTCGACGGCCTCACCGATCTGGGCGTCGGCCATGGGATGCAGATAACCCGACACGTAACGGGCGGGAATGCCCAAGGCGCGCAGCACGATCAGCGTCAGGTGTGCGAAGTCCTGGCACACCCCCTGGCCCTCCTTGAGGGCGTCCAGCCCGGAGTAGTGCACCGCGGTGGTGCCGGGAACGTAGTTGAGTTGGCTGCGCACCCACTCGACGGCGCCGAGGACGGCGGCCTGCGGATCGTGCGTCTTGGCCAGCTGGGCAGCCACCCGGTCGACCCGCTTGCTGGACGGGGTGTACTCGGTCGGGATGAGGTATTCGTGGTACCGGTCGGCTACCGCGTCGGAGCGCACCCCGTCCCAGTCGAGCACGGTCGCCGGCGGCTCCGGCTTGTCGGTCTCGACCACCGAGGACGAGGTGACCTCCAGTTCGATGTGCGGGGCGTGCAGATCGAAGGCGGTGACCAGGGTTCCCCAGTAGTCGACATAGCGGTAGGACCGGGTCGCCGGCGCGGTTTCGACGCGGTTGATGATGACGTTCTGACGGGAGTCCGACCTGGGTGTGAGCCTGGCCTCGTTGTAGGAGGCGGTGACCGGACCCTTGTAGGCGTACCCGGTCTCATGCACGACACGCATCCGCCACATCAGAGTTCACTCGATTCGACGTTGTACTCGCCCGCATGTCCGGCGTCCGACCAGGCAACCCACAGTGTGGGCCGGAAGTATTGCAGCGCAAGAGCTTCCCCGACTTCGCTGCAGGTCGCCTGCAGAGCACCGAGTCGCTCCTCGAGCGATTCCAGTAGCGCCCCGGGCCGGACGAACTCCAGTTCGCTGCGAGCCCGCCCGAGCAACCGGCGGGCTTCTGCGCCCGGTCCCACTCGGTCGGCCTTGCTCTTCATCAGCTGATCGAGGCTGTGTTCGGCCAGCCGCAGCGAGTAGAACGCCGACCGCGGGAAAAGCCGGTCCAGCAGCATGAACTCGACCACCCGGTTGGCGTCGAGCACGCCACGGTGGGTGCGCAGGTAGGTGTCGTGGGCCCCGGCGGCGCGCAGCACGCTGACCCAGGCCGGCGAGGACGCGCTGTCCCCGACCCGGGACAGCAGCAGCCGCATCGTCATGTCGACTCGCTCCAGCGCCCGTCCGAGAACCAGGAAGCGGTAGCCGTCGTCGCGGGACAGGGTGGAGTCCGACAGACCGGCGAACATCGCCGCACGCCCCTCGATGAAGGTGAAGAACTCGTGCGGTCCCAGCCGTCGGGCGGCACGTTCCCGTTCGGGCATGGCGTTGTAGGTGGTGTTGATGCACTCCCACATATCGCTGGAGATCGCCTCACGGGCCGAGCGGGCGTTCTCCCGGGCGGCGCTGATCGCGTCGACGATGGAACAGCCCCCGGAGGTATCCCGGCTGAACGCCACCAGGTCGGTCAGCGCCCACATGTCCAGCCGGTTGCCCGGGGGCTCGATCCCCATGATGTCCAACAGGATTCGCGAGGCATGGTCGGGATCGACGCTGGAGTCCTCGAGTAGCTGATGGACGGTGACGTCCAGGATCCGGGCGGTGTCGTCGGCGCGTTCGACGTAACGGCCGATCCAGTAGAGCGCTTCAGCGTTGCGGGCGAGCATCAGCACGACCCCCCGTCTTCTGCGAGCACCTGTTGCTGCTGTTGCTGTTGCTGTTGGCCGGCCAGCGCCTGCTGCTGCAGAGGCTGCATGTCGCCGCCGGGCATCCCCGAACGGGGAAGACTTCGGACCACCTGTGCGGCCGACAGTTCCCGGACCGCACCCGAGGTGCGCGATGCCAGCACCCAGGTGTCCTTGGATCCGCCGCCCTGACTGGAGTTGACCACCAGCGAGCCCTTTTGCAGTGCGACGCGGGTCAGACCGCCGGGCAGCACCCACACCTTCTCGCCGTCGTTGACCGCGAACGGACGCAGGTCCACATGCCGGGGAGCCAGGGTGTCGCCGATCTTGGTCGGCACCGTCGAGAGTTGGACCACCGGTTGGGCGATCCAGCCGCGCGGGTCGGCGCGAACCTTCTTGCGGATGGTCGCCAATTCCTTCTCGGATGCGTAGGGGCCGAAGACGATTCCGTATCCCCCGGAGCCCTCGACCGGTTTGATGACCAGTTCCGCGGCGCGGTCGAGGACCTCGTCGCGTTCCGCGTCGAGCCAGCAGCGCAACGTGTCGACGTTGGCCAGCAACGGCTTCTCGCCGAGGTAGTACTCGATGATCGTCGGCACATAGGTGTAGACCAGCTTGTCGTCGCCGATGCCGTTGCCGACCGCACTGGAGATCACCACATTGCCGGCGCGGGCGGCGTTGAGCACACCGGCCACCCCGAGCACCGAATCGGGCCGGAACTGCATGGGGTCGAGGTATTCGTCGTCGATACGCCGGTAGATGACGTCGACCTGCCGATCGCCTTCGGTGGTGCGCATGTAGACGATGTTGTCCCGGCAGAACAGATCCGGGCCCTCGACGAGTTCGACGCCCATCTGCCGGGCCAGCAGCGAGTGCTCGAAGTAGGCCGAGTTGAACGGACCCGGCGTCAGCACCACGACCGTCGGGTCGGATTCGTTGGTGGCTGCCGCGTTGCGCAGCGCGCGCAGCAGATGCGACGGGTAGTCGTCGACCGAGCGGACCCGGTGGGTGCCGAACAGATTGGGGAACACCCGGGTCATCACCCGGCGGTTCTCCATCACGTAGGAGACCCCGGACGGAGAGCGCAGGTTGTCCTCGAGCACCCGGAAGGTGCCCTGGGCATCGCGGACGATGTCGATACCGGCCACGTGTATGCGGACGCCGTTCGGCGGGTTGATGCCCGCCGCCTCGCGGTGGAAGTGCTCGCAGGAGGTGATCAGCCGGCGGGGAAGCACACCGTCGCGCAGGATCTCCTGGTCGCCGTAGATGTCGTCGAGGAAGCGCTCCAGGGCGATCACCCGCTGGGCGATCCCGGCCTCCAACTTGGCCCACTCCGCCGCCGAGATGACCCGCGGCACCAGATCCAGCGGGAAGGGCCGCTCCTCCTGCCCGGACAGCGCGAAGGTGATGCCCTGGTCGACGAAGGCCCGGCCCAGCGCCTCTGCCCGCGCCCCGAGTTCCCCCCCGTCGGTGGGAGCCAGTTCGGAGTAGATGCCCTTATAGGGCGCCCGGACCCGGCCCTGGCGGTCGAACATCTCGTCGAAGGCGGCCGAATAGGGCCCCAGGTCGCGGTACCCGCCGAAGATCTCGGCGTCCTCGAGCGCGGCCGGTGGAGGGCCACCCGGGGCGCCACTTCGTGAAGTCACGGGTCACATGCTGCATCAGATTCACCGTTTTCGCAGGCCGAGCGGCTCCACTTTGGGTCTGGAGTGCAGATACTGGTAGTCTCGCAAGGCGCTGTGAGGGCAGCACGCCCCGGCATCAAAGACCAGCTCTTGAGTATTTAAGGAAACTGACGCGTGGCCAATATCAAGTCGCAGAAGAAGCGGATCCTGACCAACGAGCGCCGTCGGCTGCGCAACAAGTCGGTGAAGTCGTCGCTGCACACCGCCATCCGCGGCCTGCGCTCGGCGATCGCCGAGGGTGACAAGGACAAGGCCGGCGAGCTGCTGGTCGCCACCAGCCGCAAGCTGGACAAGGCCGCCACCAAGGGCGTCATCCACAAGAACCAGGCCGCCAACAAGAAGTCGGCGCTGGCCCAGGCTTTCAACAAGCTCTGATCTTCCGGAGCTGACGTGCCCGTCCCCGAGTGACTCCAGTCGCTCGGAGGCGGGCATATCTGTCTGTGGGCACTGAGCGCCCCACGCCGCCCGTCCCGCCGCCCCAACGCCGCCGAGTGTGAAGCTAACGTCACGCTCGGCGCCCAACGTGACGCTAACTTCACGGTCGGCGCGGTTATCGGCGCGGTTGAGGGACTGAGGGGCCGGCCCGAATACGGCTAGCGGCCGCCGGCCGCCAACTGCGCGACCGCGCGCACCGCTTTCTCCAGCGCGTAGTCGGCGTCGGCCGCCACGCCCTTCACATCGGCGTTGAGGGCGGCCACCAGCCGGATCGCGGTCGCCACATCGCCCCGGGACCAGCCGCGGGCCTGCTTCTGCGCCTTCTGCACCTTCCAGCCGGGCATCCGCAACTCCGAGGCCAGCCGGTACGGGTCTCCGGACAGCGGGCCGATCCGGGCGATGCCGTGCACCGCCTCGGCCAGCGCGTCGGCGAGCAGGACATGGGGCACGCCGGAGGCCATCGCCCAGCGCAGCGCCTCGGTGGCGCCGGCGATGTCGCCGGCGACCGCCTTGTCAGCGATGTCGAAGCCGGTGACCTCGGCCTTGCCGATGTAGTACCGATGGACGGCGGCGACGTTGACCACGCCGCCGGTATCGGCCACGAGTTGCGAACAGACCGAGGCCAGTTCCCGAAGATCGGATCCGACCGCCTCGAGCAGAGTCGACACGGTGTCGTCGTCAACCTTGACCTTGAGTCCGCGGAACTCGGCGCGGACGAAAGCGGTCCGCTCGGCCGCCTTGGTCAGCTTCGCGGCGGGGTGCTCGGTGGCGCCGAGGTCGCGCAGTTGCTTGGGCAGCGTCTTGGCGGAGGGACTCTTACCGCCGCCGCCGGAGTGCGCCACCACCAGCACGGTGCCCGTCGGCAGGTCCGCCGCGGCCGGCAGTATCACCTCCGCAGCGTCCTTACCCACCTCGTCGGCGTCCTCCAGGATCACGACCTGTTCGTCGGCGAACAGCGACGGGCTGAGTAGTTCGGCCAGTTCGTTGGTCGACACCTGGCCGGCCTTGAGCCGGCTGACCGGAACATCGGCGGCGCCGGCCGAGTCGCGGACGGTGCGCAGGATCTCGTCGATCGCACGCTCGACGAGCAGGTCCTCGTCACCGAGCACCAGATGCAGCCCCGGGTTGACAGTCACCCGACGATGGTGTCACGACGCCCCGACGATCCCCGACACCGACCATGCCAGGGCCATCAGCCCGGCCCCGGCCGCGGCCAGCCGGAACCACCGGTGCCGCCACAGCAGCACGCCCGCCAGCCCCGCGCAGCCCAGGGTGCCCAGTCCGGCCCAGCCGTCCGGCACGGCGATCGCCGCACCGGGCACCGCCGCGGCCAGATGAGCTGCGTGCAGCAGCCACCACACCTCCGGTCCGGTGAACCGGATGAGCAGGCCGGCGCCCGCCGGCCAGACCGGCGCGAGGACGGCGGCCGCCGTGCCGAGCAGGGTGATGGGCGGGATCACCACGGCGACAGCCAGATTGGCGATCACCGAGACCAGGCTGAGCCGCCCGGAGATGGCGGCGATCAACGGCGCGGTGGCCCACTGGGCGGCCAGTGCGATGCACAGCGCGTCGGCGACCGGCTTGGGCCAGCCGCGCGCGACCAGTCGGCCCGACCAGATCGGGGCCAGCACGACCAGCGCCGCGGTGGCCGCCACCGACAGCGCGAACCCGACGTCGACGGCCAACTGCGGCACCACCGAGAGCAGGCCGAGCACGGTGGCCGAGAGCACCGGGATGGCCTGACGCCGCCGCGAGGACAGCATCGCCAGCAACCCGATCCCGCCCATGACCGCGGCCCGCAGCACGCTGGCCCCGGGTTGGACGACGACGACGAAGGCCATCAGCGCCACTGCGGCCAGCCCGACTGCGGGACGCGGACCGACGAACCGGGCGCACAGCAGCACCGCCCCGCAGACGATCGAGACGTTGGCGCCCGACACCGCGGTGAGATGGCTCAAGCCCGCTGTGCGGAACTCCTGGGTGGTGGCCGCGGCGACAGCCGAGGTGTCGCCGAGTACCAGGCCCGGCAGCATGGCGGCCTGCCCGGGCGGCAGCACGGTGCGGCAGACCGCGGCGAAACCCTCGCGGATCGACTGCGCCACCCGTTGTACGGCAGGCACGCTGCCGAACTCCGGCCGCCCGACGGCGGTGAGCACCGCGACGCTCAAGTCACGCCGCGCGGGTTTGGCCAGGCGGGCCCGGAACCGGACCGGCTGGCCGGGGACGAGCCGACCGAAGTCCGGTCCGGTCGCGAAAACGGCGACTGCGCCGCCCATCTCGTCGCCGCCCATCTCGGCGCCGCCCAGGCGGGCCAGTTCACCCCGGAACATCAGCCGCCCGGTTCCCACCATGCGAGCGCCCTCCGCCGGGATCACCGTCACCCAGTCGGTGCTCCCGAACCGCTGGGCGACCGGATGGCGATCGACGGCGTCGCTGCGCAGGCCGGCCGCCAGTCCGTAGCCGCAGCCGATCAACGCCACCGCAGCGACGCCGACGCCGGCGGCCCGCAGCAGCGGATGGCGGTCACCCAGCACCCGGGCGGCCAACGCCCAGCCGCCGCCCGCGGCGGCGCACAGTGCGGCGATGACGGGACCCAGTCCCCAGGCGATCCCGGCCGCGGTCGCCGCCCACGCTGTCAGCGCAGCCGGAACCAGCCGCAGATCAATCGGCCCCCGGTCCATCAGGTCCGAACCCCCATCAGATCCGAACCAGGGGCCGCAACCTCTCCAGTCGGGCCGGGCCGATGCCGTCGACCTCCCCCAACTGATCGACGCTGGTGAACTTCCCGTTCGCCTGCCGCCACGCGACGATCGCCGCGGCCATCACCGGCCCGACGCCGGGCAGGGCGTCGAACTGCTCGACGGTGCCGGTGTTCAGGTCGACCGGCCCGGTGGGCTTGGGCGTACCGCTGGCCGGCGCCGCGGGGGCACGCCCGGCTGAACTCCCCAGGGCCTGCGGATGCCCGGCCGGTGCGGCGATGCCGACCACGATCTGCTCGCCGTCCTCGGCATGGCGGGCGAGGTTGAGCCCGAGGGTGTCCGCCCCGGCGAGCAGTCCGCCGGCCGCCGAGACGGCGTCGGCGATCCGGGCCTGCGGAGCCAACGTCACCAGTCCCGGCTGATGCACCAGTCCGACGACGCTTACCACCACGGACTGATCGGCCGGCTTCGGCCCGATCGGCGCAGGCGTCGAGGTGGTCGAAACCGGCGCCACCGGAGGCAGTTTCGCCGACACCACCGGCGCCGGCTGCGATCGGACCAACGTGAACACCGTGATGAGCACCGCGACGACGGCGATCGCGGCCAACGCGATGCCCCCGGCCCGGCCCGGGTCGGCCCGCACGGCGGCCATCCAGGCCTGCCCGCGCTGAACCCGGCCGTCGGGCACCCAACTGGGCACATCGTCGGCGGCGGCGTCGTCATCGTCGTCCGGATCGGTCACCGGCTGGACGCCCAGTCGGCGGTGCAGTGCGGCCAACGGCTGATCGGTTTCCATGACGGCGACGGTAGGGACGGCGCCCGACGATGCCGACCCCCAACAAGCCGCCGGCGGCCGAGGCTGTGGACGAATCCGGAACTGTGGAGCGGCTTTCGTCCCTATGGTGAGGTCATGACCGCAACGGAACGGCCCCTCCGGGTCATCCAGTGGACCACCGGCAACATCGGCCGCCGCTCGCTGCACGCCATCATCGGCCGCCCCGACATGGAATTGGTCGGCGTGTACGCGCACGGCGCGGACAAGATCGGCGTCGATGCGGCCGAGTTGTCCGGCTGGCCGCTCGGACAGGGGAAGCCGACCGGCATCACCGCCACCAACGACATCGACGCGCTGCTGGCGACCAAGCCCGACGCCTGCTGTTACAACCCGCTGTGGCCGAGCATCGACGAACTGGAGCGGCTGCTGGAAGCCGGGGTCAACGTGTGCACCTCGGCGGCCTGGATCACCGGCGGCAAACAGTCGCCCGAGGACCGCGCCCGCATCGAAAGCGCCTGTGAGCGAGGACAATCCACGATCTTCGGCAGCGGCGCCCATCCCGGGATGACGAACATGGTCGGCATGGTGCTCTCCGGGTCCTGCGAACGGGTCGACGAGATCCGGATCACCGAGTCGGTGGACTGCTCCACCTACGAGTCGGCCGGCACCCAGACCGCGATGGGTTTCTCCTGCGACCCCGACACCCCCGGCCTGGCCGAGAGCGTGCGCCGGGAGAGCGAGGTGTTCGCCGAGTCGGCGGCGATGATGGCCGATGCGATCGGCGCGGAGCTGGACCGGATGACCTTCGACGTGACGTTCACCCCGGCCACCGGCGACACCGACCTGGGCTTCATGACGATCCCGGCGGGCACCGTCGGCGGCGTGATGGGGTACCACCGCGGCTGGGTGGGCGATCGCAACGTGGTCAGCGTCGGGTTCAACTGGACGATGGGCAATCACGTCGTCCCGCCCAAACCGCTGGAGCACGGTCACGTCATCCAGGTGATGGGGCTGCCGAACATGCGCACCGTGCTGCACTGCCTGCCGCCGAAGGACTGGAAAGAGCCCGGCTTCATGGGCCTGGGGATGATCTACACCGCGATGCCGGTGACCAACGCGGTCCCGGCCGTGGTCGCGGCCCGGCCGGGCATCGTCACCCTCAAGGACCTGCCCCCGGTCACCGGGCGGTTCGCGGCGCGTTGACAGCTGCCCTGCCCGGTGTGACAGGTAGTTTTCGGCGCTATGGATATTCAGCGCCGCACCCTGATCGCCGGACTCGGAGGGTTGGCCGTCGCGGCTCCCCTGCTCGCCGCCTGCGCCAAGGAGAGTGAGAAGGCCGAGAAGCCCACGGCCACCCCGACGTCGAAGTCGCCGATCGCGCCTCCGGTGACCGGCGAACCCGGAACCCTGCTCAACCAGGAGCCCATCGACACCGGAATCAAGGGCGCCAAGGCCTGGCGGATCAGGTACGTCTCCAAGGACGTCAACGGCGTCACCACCGAATCCAGCGGCCTGGTGATCGCCCCGGCCGGCCGAGGCACCAACCGTCCGATCCTGACCTGGTGCCACGGCACCACCGGCCTGGGCGACGCCGCCTGCCCGTCGGCCCAGCCCGACCCGGCACGCGAACTCATCACCTACTTCGAACCGCAGGCCACCCAGCAGATCGACTACGGGGTGCCCGGACTGCAGGGCTGGATCGACGACGGCTGGGTCGTGGTCGCCACCGACTATCAGGGCCTGGGAACGCCGGGGATGCACCAGTACACGGTCAACATCACCAACGCCCGCGACGGCATCTACGCCGCCCACGCCGCCCGCAAGCTCGAGACCGACGCCGGAACCGCCGTGGGGTGTGCGGGCTGGTCGCAGGGCGGCGGGGCGGCGGCTGCGATCGCCGAACTCGACGCCGCCGACTACGGCGACCTGAAGCTGATCGGCACCGTCTGCATGTCGCCGGGCGTGACCAAGGTGGGCCTGGAGATCCCCTCCCCGATGACCACCGCGCTCACCGGCGCCAAGGTCGCACCGGACTCGCATCTGGTGATGCTGCTGGCCGGCGTGCAGGCTGCGAATCCAACGAAACTGCAACTGGCCGAAGCGTTCTCACCGCTCGGGGTCGACATCATCAACACCGCCTGGAACATCCAGCCGGTGCACCACCTCAACGACACCATCGCCCGGCTGTTTCGGCTCAAGGGCGCCGTCCTGAACCCCACGCCGCCGAACTTCCCGGCGTGGAAGGAGGCGATCATCGCCAGTTCGGCGGCGCAGAAGAAACCGGTGGCCCCGGTACTGGTGTGCATCGACACCTTCGACGGCGGCACGGTGATCCCGGTGGCCTGGCAGACCGGCTACGTCGATGCGGTCCAGAAACTCGGCGGCAACGTCGAGACCCTGCAGTACGAGCATGACGACCACTTCTCGCTGCCGCAGAGTTGCGTCGGTGACGCAAGAGCGTGGCTGAACAAGCTGAAGGGTTAAGCCTCCGAGGCTAAGTCTCCAGCGCCGCGACGACGGCGACCGCGCCCGGCCCGAGGTGCACACCGAGCACCGGCCCGAGATCTGTGACGATCGCCGGACCGCAGGCCGGCAGCGCACTGGCCAGGGTGGCCGCCACCTCGGCTGCACCGGCCGGGTTGTCGACGTGATGCACCGCCAGTGTGGCGCGGCCCTCCCCCACGGCGTCGAGCACCTGCTCGACCATCGCCGCGGTCGCCTTGGAGGTGGTGCGCACCCGTTGCGCCAGCACAAGCTTGCCGTCGTCGAGACGCAGCAGCGGCTTCAGGGCCAGCGCGGTGCCCAGCCAGGACGCTGCGGTGCCGATCCGGCCGCTGCGGCGCAGGTTCTCCAGCCGCTGCACCACCAGGAAGGCCCGCACCCGGCTCACCGTCGACTCCGCCTGTGCGGCAACATCATTTAGCCCGGCGCCGTCACGCGCCGCCCGCGCGGCTGCCAGTGCGACGAACCCGGTCCCCATCGCGGCCGACCGGGAGTCGATCACCCGCACCGCACCGCCGAAGCCGGCCGCGGCATGCTCTGCCGCCCCGAGGGTGCTCGACAGCGCTGACGAGATGTGCACGGCCAGGACCCCGTCGCCGTCGCTGTCGTGCAACGCCTGCCGGTACACCGCGGCGAGTTGGTCCGGACTGGCACCCGCGGTGGTGACACCGACGCGCTGGTAGAGATCGGCCGGGAACTCGTCGAGGCCGTCGCGCAGATCACGTCCGTCGACCAGGACGTGCAGCGGCACCACCCTGATGTCGAATTCGGTGAGGAGTCCGGCGGGCACCCGGGCCGAGGAGTCCGTCACCACCACGACCGGCACGGTTCAGCGTCCGCCGTCGTCGCGCGGCACTGGAAGTTCGGCGGTGGCCGAGCCACCGACACCGGCCTCGGCGAGCGCTTTGAGCATCAGGTCCGCGACCGCCTGGTGTGCCTCGAAGTTCCAGTGGATCCCGTCCGGGTTGCCGGTGCCGCCCAGAACATGTTCGGCGACAGCCTCTTTGAGATCGACCAGCGGAACATGATGCTCGGCCGCCCAGCTGGTGATCGCGTCGACGGTGCCGGCGCGGCCGTGGTGGGCGTGGCCGTAGGTCGGTGCCACATGCACCGACGGCAGTGACGCCACGATCGGGATGCCGGGACGGTTGAAGTCGATGGCGCCGCGGGTCATCTCGAGGTATTCGGCGGTCAGCTTCGGCGGCAGCGCCGACCGGGACAGCGGGGACAGCCGTGGTTGCAGCCAGCCGTAGCCGTCGCGCACCCAGCGCCGCAGCAGCGACGGCCGGACG